>CANKYR010000004.1 GCA_947488195.1 Flavobacteriales bacterium | reverse complement strand
CCCTCACGCTTCATGAAACGTGTCAAAGCGACACGTGCTGCTTCAAGTTGACGTGAAGTAATGAATCCCTCGTCCATGGTTTTGATAGCGAAGCTACCGAAAGCCAATTGCGATCCTCTGTAGGCAATTCCTTTGATCTTGCCTTTCTGCTGCTTTCTATATTTGGTCCTTTTGGGCTGTAACATAATCGTAATGTTTTAATATTATCTTCTTCCTCCGCGGCGATCGTTTCCACCACCACCACCGGCGTTAGCTGGGCGCTTTTGTTGTTGAGCCGCTTGTCCGAAGTTTGGAGAAAGATCACGCTTTCCGAAAACTTCGCCACGACAAATCCAAACCTTCAAACCAATACGACCGTAACTCGTGTGAGCTTCTGCATTGTGGTAATCAATGTCTGCGCGAAGCGTATGCAGAGGAGTACGTCCTTCTTTGTAAGTTTCGCTTCTCGCAATCTCAGCACCGTTTACACGACCAGAGATTGTTACCTTGATACCTTCTGCACCCAACTTCATTGCTGAACTGATAGCCATTTTAGTCGCTCTTCTATAAGAGATACGTCCTTCAATCTGACGACAGATACCTTCAGCTACTAAGCGAGCATCGATTTCTGGGCGTTTGATTTCAAAGATGTTGATTTGGGCATCCTTACCGGTCAGCTTTTTCAACTCCTCTTTCAACTTATCTACTTCAGAACCTTGTTTTCCGATGATTACACCTGGACGAGCTGTGTTGATAGTAACAGTTACTAACTTAAGCGTACGCTCGATAATAATTTTCGATACAGACGCTTTCTTCAAACGCGCCATCAAGTATTTGCGGATTTTATCGTCTTCAACGATTTTTTCTCCGTAGCTTTTTCCACCAAACCAATTGCTGTCCCATCCTTTGATGAAACCTAAACGGAGGCCTATTGGATTACACTTTTGTCCCATTTCTTTGTCTCTTTTAATTATTTTTTATCGAGAATGATTGTCACGTGGTTGCTACGCTTACGTATGCGGTGAGCTCTACCTTGAGGAGCTGGGCTGATTCTTTTCAAAGTGCGAGAAACGTCTACACGAATTTCTTTCACGATTACATTTGATTCAACAATATCGCTTCCCTCATTTTTAGCTTGCCAGTTTGCGATAGCAGAGCGTAAAAGTTTTTCCAAAGGCATTGCACTTACTGTACGGGTGAACTTTAAAATATTCAAAGCAGCACCTACTTCTTTTCCACGAATAATGTCTGCAACCAAACGCATTTTACGCGGTGATGTCGGATGATCATTCAATTTTGCGATGGCAGTTTTTTTCATCTGCTCTTTTATCGCGTTGGCCATTTCTCTTTTGCGAGCTCCCATAGTTTTGTTGTGTTTATCGGGATTGTTCGTTATTTTCTATTTCCACCGTGTCCACGGAAGGTGCGTGTTGGAGAAAACTCTCCAAGTTTGTGTCCAACCATGTTCTCTGTAACATATACAGGAATGAATTGCTTACCATTGTGCACTGCAAACGTCAAACCTACAAACTGAGGTGTGATGGTTGAAGCTCGGCTCCATGTTTTGATAACGCCTTTTTTTGCGTTTACCTGGGCATCGTCTACGCGCATTTGAAGCTTGTAGTGTACAAAAGGTGGTTTTTTTAGTGACCTAGCCATTTCTCAATTATTTCTTTCTACGTTCAATGATAAATTTACTTGACGGCTTCTTGCTTTTGCGCGTCTTTAATCCTTTAGCAGGCGTTCCTTTGCGTGATCTTGGGATACCTCCAGACTGACGTCCTTCACCACCACCCATTGGGTGATCCACAGGATTCATTGCCACACCACGAACACGTGGACGACGACCTAACCAACGGCTTCTTCCTGCCTTACCTGAGCGAGTCAAGTTATGCTCTCCGTTTGAAACAGTTCCGATAGTAGCAATACATTTCGCTAAAACCTTACGTGTTTCGCCTGAAGGAAGAGTAATGATAGCATAGTCACCGTCACGAGCACTCAATTGTGCGTATGAACCAGCGCTTCTTGCCATTGACCCACCTTTTCCTGGACGTAACTCAATGTTGTGAATGACTGTTCCCAAGGGAATTTCACTCAATGACATTGCATTTCCCATTTCAGGTGCGCTTCCTGTTCCGCTTGAAAGCTTCATACCAACCGTTAAACCCGAAGGTGAAATGATGTAGCGCTTTTCTCCATCAGCATATTCCACTAGTGCAATACGTGCTGAACGGTTTGGATCGTATTCGATTGTCATTACAGTACACTCGATACCGTGCTTGTCTCTTTTGAAGTCGATAAGACGGTAGTTACGTTTGTGACCACCACCAATCATGCGCATAGTGCGCTTTCCTTGGTTGTTACGTCCACCAGTCTTCTTTAATGTTACCACTAAAGGCTTGTATGGACGGTCGGTCGTCAACTCTTCGAAAGTGGAGGCCACTTTGAAGCGAGTACCTGGAGTTACCGGATTTAATTTCTTAATGCCCATTTCCTCTTCTGTTAGATGTTAGAATAAAAATCAATTGTCTCACCAGCCGCCAACTTCACGATAGCTTTCTTGTAGCTTGCGCTTCTTCCTGAAACAACTCCTGCCTTTGTGTTACGGTATTTGGTCTTTCCGTCGTAACGAAGGGTGTTTATTTGCATAACTGTCACACCGTAGTTTTTCTCAATCGCTTTTTTGATTTCAATCTTATTAGCGGTCAATGCTACCACGAAGCCGTACTTGCCCTGCTTTTCTTGGATTCCGGTCATTTTCTCCGTAACCAATGGTCGAATAAGTATTTCGCTCATGACAGTTATTTTTTAAGAATGTTAGTTACCATTTCGTGTGCGTTGCCTACGAAAACAATTTGATGGCTGCTCATAATGTCATATGTGTTCACCATGCTAGCGATTTGCACGTTAGCGCCCTGAATGTTACGTGAGCTCAAATAAAGGCTATCGTTTCTTTCTGGGATAAGGATAAGAGATTTACGACTGTTTAAAGAAAGATTCTTTAATACATTCAAAAATTCACTTGTTTTCGGCTTATCAAAAGATAAAGCATCAACCAACATAATTCCGTTTTCCTTTGCCTTGTAGCTTAGAGCTGAAGCGCGGGCCAAACGAGTTGTGCTTCTGTTCACTTTAATATCGTATGCTCTTGGACGTGGACCGAATACGCTACCTCCTTGACGGAACAACGGATTCTTTGCACTACCCTTACGAGCACCACCAGTACCTTTTTGCTTGTGTAATTTCTTCGTAGAACCGTGAATCTCACCTCTGTGCTTAGTCTTATGCGTTCCAGTGCGTTGAGCAGCTAGGTAACGTTTTACGTCTAAGTAAATCGCGTGATCATTCGGTTCGATCCCGAATACTTCTGCGTCAAGTTCAACGGAGCTTCCCGTCTTTTGACCTTGTATGTTGAATATATCCAGTTTCATATTACTTAATGATATAGACGGTTGAACCATTGTAGCCTGGGATTGCGCCTTTAACAAGAATTAAATTCTCATCTGCCAATACCTTAAGAACCTCTAAATTTTGCAGTGTGCGTTGGTTTCCACCTGTTCGACCTGCCATGCGCATTCCCTTGAATACACGTGATGGGTCAGACGACGCTCCTAACGATCCTGGTGCACGTAGACGGTTGTGTTGACCGTGAGTGCTTTCTCCTACTCCACTGAAACCGTGGCGCTTTACAACACCTTGGAATCCTTTTCCTTTCGAAGTACCGATTACATCTACGTTCTCTCCTTCGGTGAATAACTCAGTGATTGTTACCACATCACCTAAGTTCATTTCTGTTTCGAAGTCATGGAACTCAGCGATAAATCGCTTTGGAGTTGTTCCCGCTTTTTTGAAGTGACCTTGCATTGGCTTGGAAGTGTTTTTCTCCTTCTTTTCGCCGTATGCTAGCTGAACAGCGGTATAGCCATCCTTTTCCAAGGTTCTTACTTGGGTCACTACACATGGACCAGCTTCTATCACTGTGCATGGGATATTTTTCCCAGCGGCACTGTAGACGCTAGTCATACCGATTTTTTTACCAATTATGCCTGGCATGTGTTTGTATATTTAATTGTTAAACTTTGATTTCTACTTCCACTCCGCTAGGCAATTCTAGCTTCATCAATGCATCTACAGTTTTCGATGAAGAGCTGTAAATGTCTAACAAACGCTTGTACGAATTCAATTCGAACTGCTCACGCGCTTTCTTGTTCACGTGTGGTGAACGAAGCACTGTGTAAATGCGCTTGTGTGTTGGCAACGGAATTGGTCCGTTTACAACAGCCCCGGTAGACTTCACAGTCTTCACAATTTTCTCAGCAGACTTATCTACTAAGTTGTGATCGTAGGACTTTAGTTTAATTCTAATCTTTTGAGCCATGTAGGTTCTATATATTATGCGTTTTTGCCTTTTGCTTTTGCGATTACTACTTCAGCTACGTTGTTCGGAGCTGGTGCGTAATTGTTGAATTCCATTGAAGAAGTTGCACGTCCTGAAGTGATGGTACGTAAGTCAGTTACATATCCGAACATTTCAGAAAGAGGCACTTTACCACTGATTACAGTTGCTCCGCTACGCTCGCTTGTTCCTTCGATCATACCGCGACGCTTGTTCAAGTCACCAATTACATCACCCATGTTTTCAGATGGAGTAACGATTTCAAGTTTCATGATAGGCTCAAGGATAATAGGCTTACACTTCGGTGCTGCTTCGCGGAAAGCCATCTTAGCGCACAATTCAAATGAAAGTGCATCCGAGTCAACTGCGTGGAAAGATCCATCATTCAACTCAACTCTCATTGTGTCGATATTGTATCCAGCCAATACACCGTTGATCATTGCTTCCTTAAATCCTTTTTCAATAGAAGGGATAAATTCGCGAGGAATGTTACCACCTTTAATGTTATTTACGAAAACCAATCCTGTTTTCTCTGCATCGTCGTTCGGTCCGATATTGATAACAATATCTGCGAACTTACCACGACCACCTGATTGCTTCTTGAATACTTCTCTGTGATTTGAGGCAAATGTGATAGCCTCTTTGTAAGATACTTGAGGTGCACCTTGGTTACACTCAACTTTAAACTCACGACGAAGACGATCAATGATAATTTCCAAGTGTAACTCACCCATACCTGAGATTACTGTTTGACCAGTCTCATCGTCTGTGCGCACGCGGAATGTTGGATCCTCTTCAGCTAATTTAGCCAAGGCCATACCTAACTTATCACTGTCAGCTTGAGTCTTAGGCTCAATCGCTAAACCAATTACCGGCTCAGGGAATACCATTGACTCTAGAACGATTGGGTGTTTTTCATCACACAACGTATCTCCAGTTTTAATATCTTTAAATCCTACTACTGCACCAATATCTCCAGCACCTAAAACATCAATTGGATTCTGCTTGTTAGCGTGCATTTGGAAGATACGTGAGATACGCTCTTTGTTTCCGCTACGCGCATTCAATATATAAGAACCTGCATCTAATTTTCCACTGTAAGCACGAGTAAATGCTAAACGTCCTACGAATGGGTCAGTTGCAATTTTGAAAGCCAAACCTGCGAACGGCTCATCTAAAGATGGACGGCGGGTAAGTTCTTCTCCGGTATCAGGGTGAGTACCCGTAATACTTTCCTTATCTAAAGGTGATGGCATTAACTCCATAACCAAATCCAACATGGTTTGAACTCCTTTGTTCTTGAAAGAAGAACCACAAACCATTGGAACAATTTTCATATCAATAACAGCCTTACGAAGTGCGTCAAGAATTTCACGCTCTGTTATACTGTTTGGATCTTCGAAGAATTTCTCCATCAAGGACTCGTCATAATCTGCTACTGCTTCTAGAAGTTTCTCGCGATACTCTAAAGCCTCATCCATCATGTCCGCTGGAATATCTACCTCTTGGTAGGTCATTCCTTTGTCATGCTCGTTCCAAACCATTCCACGGAAGTTGATCAAATCAACAACACCAGTGAAATCATCTTCAGCACCGATAGGCAATTGAAGTGGAACTGCATTGCTTCCCAACATCTCTCTAACTTGCTTAACCACGTTTAAGAAGTCAGCCCCTTGACGGTCCATTTTGTTAACGAAACCGATACGAGCAACATTGTAATTGTTCGCCAAACGCCAATTAGTTTCTGACTGAGGCTCTACTCCATCTACCGCAGAAAACAAAAACACCAATCCATCCAATACACGCAATGAACGATTTACCTCAACGGTAAAGTCAACGTGGCCAGGAGTATCGATGATATTAATGTGATAAGATTGGTTACGATACATCCAATCAACTGTAGTCGCTGCCGAAGTTATGGTTATACCACGCTCCTGCTCTTGCGCCATCCAGTCCATTGTAGCCGCACCATCGTGAACTTCTCCAATCTTGTGATTTACACCAGCATAATAAAGAATACGCTCGGTAGTCGTTGTCTTGCCCGCATCAATGTGGGCAGCAATTCCAATATTTCTTGTATATAAAAGGTCGCGTGACATACTTTTTCTTCTTTATCTTAATTAGAAACGGAAATGTGAGAATGCTTTATTTGCTTCAGCCATTCTGTGAACATCTTCTTTCTTTTTGAAAGCTGAACCTTCACCTTTTGATGCAGCTACGATTTCGTTAGCTAATTTCTCAGCCATACTCTTCTCGTTTCTCTTGCGAGAATATCCGATTAACCACTTCATTGCCATTGAATTCTTACGATCTTCACGGATTGGTGAAGGAATCTGGAAAGTTGCTCCACCTACACGGCGGCTTCTAACCTCAACTGCTGGAGTTACATTCTCTAATGCTTTCTTCCAAATTTCTAATCCATCTTCGCTAGTCTTAGTAGCTACGCGATCGAGTGCATCATAAAAGATTGAAAAGGCCACCCCTTTCTTTCCTTGAAGCATTAAATTATTAACGAACTTCGTTACATTAACCTCGTTGAACTTCGGATCTGGAAGTACCGCAATTTTTTTGGCTTTTCTTCTTCTCATTGCAAAATATTCTTAATGCGATTATTTTTTAACTTTTGGACGCTTCGTACCGTACTTAGATCTTCTTTGACCACGACCGTTTACACCGGCTGTATCCAAAGCTCCACGAACGATGTGGTAACGAACACCTGGTAAATCTTTCACACGACCACCACGAACCAATACAATGCTGTGCTCTTGTAGGTTGTGTCCTTCTCCGCCGATGTAGGCGATGATTTCAAAACCATTCGTTAAACGAACCTTAGCAACTTTACGTAATGCTGAGTTTGGTTTCTTAGGAGTAGTGGTGTACACTTTAGTACAAACCCCACGACGCTGTGGACATGAGGTTAAGGCAGCTGATTTACTGCGATAGGTCTTTGGTGTGCGACCCTTTTTGATTAACTGTTGAACTGTTGGCATTGTTATAAAAGTTCCTTTATTTCACTATTTTTAATACGAGTACACGACTCGGAAAATTCGGGGTGCAAATGTACATCACGATTTGACATTCACAAGCACTAATTTCAATTTCTTTTTAAAAAAATCGAATTCACCTTGTAATTGATTGATTTTCAACTTAAAAAATATGAGCCAAGGGTCATTTTTTTTTCGATATAAACCGCTGCATACCCCATTTCTTCACTTTTTCTAGTCTGGGGAGCCATTAATCGTTGAAAAAAGCCAATACACTTTCCACAATAAAATCGAGTTCCTCTGAAGTCATTTCTGTGTGAATGGGCAACGACAAAACTTCACTTGACAAGCGTTCGCTGATGGGCATTGACCCTTTTGGATAACGCGTATTCTCAAAGGCTTTTTGAAAATGCAATGGAAGAGGGTAATAGATCATACTCGGCACTCCATTCTTTTCCAAATGAGATCTTAATGCATCTCTCTGCCCGTTTAAAACGCGCAATGTATACTGATGAAAAACATGTGTCCCTTCGTTGATCCTTTTCGGCGTCGAAAGACCTGCTACCTGAAGCGCATTGTCATAGAAATTCGCGACGGATCTGCGAGCTTCCGCGTATTCATTTAAGTGCTTTAACTTAATGTCCAATATTGCTGCTTGTATTGTATCCAAGCGAGAATTCACTCCAATAACATCGTGATAATAACGAACTTTTTGTCCGTGATTCGCAATCATTCGCAAATTAGCTGCTAGTTCGTCGCTGTTGGTGAACAATGCCCCTCCATCGCCAAAACAACCCAAGTTTTTTGACGGGAAAAAGCTTGTGCATCCTATATCTCCGATTGTGCCCAGGCATTTCGTCTCTCCTGAATTCATTGTGTAGGATGCGCCTAGAGCTTGAGCCGTGTCTTCAATGACAAATAAATTATGCTTTTTGGCTATGTCCAGAATGGCGTTCATATCTGCTCCCTGTCCGAACAAATGCACTGGAACAATAGCCTTTGTCTTCGATGTAATGGCCTTTTCAATTTCAGCTGGATCAATCGTGAAATCGATTTCATTTACTTCCACTAAAACAGGAACCAATCCCAATAGCGCCATAACTTCCGCGGTGGCTACATAGGTAAAAGAAGCAGTTATCACTTCATCGCCCGGCTTTAATCCCAATCCCATCATTGCAATTTGCAATGCATCCGTGCCATTTGCACAAGGAATGACGTGCTTCACATTTAGATAACTTTCTAAATTAGTTTGAAACGTCTTCACCTCTGCTCCATTGATAAAGTTCGCGTTCGTCATAACATTAATAACCGCTGCGTCTACCTCTTCTTTGATTTTCAAGTATTGTTTCTTGAGATCAACCATTTGAATATTAACTGACATGTATTGAAATTTAAGGGCAACAAAATTAAGCTTTAGTTTCCAATGAATAACATTTACTTTCGCAATATGAAGAAACTAACTCTCCTTGCATTTCTGCAATTGGCATGCTTTTTTTCATTTGGACAATGGCAAGTCCGTGACTCTTCACTTTTCAATCCGCATGTAACCGTTGGTTACGGATACTCCACTCCTGGCGGAGACTTGGCTAATAGGTTCGGAAATAACGGAAGTCTTGAGGTGGGATTCCATGTGAAGGATAAAAAAAATTGGTACTACGGTGTTCAGTTCAATTACCTCTTTGGAAACAAGGTTCATGAGCCGAATTTGCTAAGTAATCTGCTTACCTCGCGAGGTGAGATTCTTGACGAACAGGGGCAAATTGCAACAATGTTCATTCAAGAAAGAGGATTCAATGTCTTTTTACAAGGTGGGAAATTGTTCCCAATTATTGGTCCTAATATAAACTCAGGCCTATTGATTACTGCAGGCGTCGGTTTAATTCAGCATAAAATACGGCTCGAGCATCAGGAAGCAAAAATTACACAGCTTGAGGGAGATTATTTAAAAGGATATGACCGATTAACGAATGGACTCTCAGTCAATCAGTTTATTGGTTATTATCATTTAAGCAATAACAGGCTCGTTAATTTTTACATCGGGGCCCAAGCAGCTGAAGGCTTTACCCAGAGCAGAAGAGAATGGAATCTCGATACGCAAACACAGGACACTGAAAAGCGATTGGATATGCTTTTTGGTTTGCGTGCAGGGTGGATTTTAAACTTGTATCAGCGCGCACCCAACGACTTCTACATCTACTAACATGTTTCGATTTATTTATTCTATTGTTTGGCAAATCATTGAAGTCTCTCTTCCATTTGCTGGGCTATTCAATAAGAAAATCCGAACAGGAAATACCGGAAGAAAAAGTTCTATTTCCTCATTAAATAAATGGCGTAATTCCATTCCGATTGACGCAGAAGTGATTTGGTTCCATTGCGCCTCTTTGGGCGAATTCGAGCAGGGACGGCCCGTGATGGAAGCTCTTAAAAAACGATATGCAAATTCAGTGGTTGCGCTTACTTTTTTTTCTCCTTCCGGATACGAAGTGCGAAAAAATTATTCAGGTGCAGATTGGATTGGATACTTACCACTTGACACCTATTTCAATGCTCGGAAATTTGTAAAAATTCTCAACCCTTCACAAGCTTTTTTTGTGAAGTATGAATTTTGGATGAACTATTTCCTTCAACTTAAAAAAAACAAAGCGGAACTGTTTTGCATTTCAGTGATTCTTCGCGATGATCAACGTTTTTTCAAATGGCATGGATTTGTCTGGAAGTCAACATTGAAGGCGGTTACCCACTTCTTCGTTCAGAATGAAAGCACCCTTCAATTATTAAAAAAAATCACGTTTAACAATGTCACGCTTTCAGGCGACACTCGCTTCGACCGTGTGATGGAAATTGCAAATTCGCCGAAAGAACTCGCTTGGATTTCTTCCTTCAAACAAAATAATTTTCTTATTGTTTTGGGATCAAGCTATACCGAGGAAGAATCACTTATTGCAATGCTTCTCTCTCGCGTGAACGACTTGAACATTTGCGTTGTTCCGCACGAAATTCATGCAACACGTATTCAAGAATCTTTGACTCGTTTTGAAAAGTTTGGAGCTGTCCTTCTATCTTCCTTCCAACCAGAAAAAAACACTGAAGCGCGCGTGCTCATTGTTGACTCCATTGGAATGCTGTCTTCCATATATGCAGAAGCAGATGCGGTTGTCCTGGGAGGCGGATTTGGCAAGGGTTTGCACAACTCTCTGGAAATTGCCGTTTATGGAATTCCGATGGCATTTGGACCGAATTACAAGAAATTTCAAGAGGCTGTTGATCTAGTTAAAATCAGATGTGCATTTCCGATAGAAACTCTCGAGAATCTATCATCTTTTGTTGAACATTGCCGACACGAAAACACCATTCCAAATATTGGAAAAAAGTATGTGGAAGAACATGCTGGTGCGACTTCTTTTATTTTAAAAGGAATAGAAAAATACAGCGCTTAGGTAGCGTATCTTTGTCTCTCAAATTTTCACTATGAGCGACAAAAAAATCATATTCTCCATGGTGGGTGTAAACAAGTACACCCCTACTGGCAAACACATTATAAAAGACATTTACCTATCGTTTTATTACGGAGCCAAGATTGGCATCATTGGTTTGAACGGTTCTGGTAAATCTACCGTTATGAAAATCATTGCTAACCTCGACCAAGAGTTTCAAGGCGATGTAGTATGGTCTGCAGGATATTCTGTCGGTTACCTTCCACAAGAACCGCAATTGGACGACACCAAAACGGTTCGTGAAATTGTTGAAGAAGGGGTTAAACCCATCACTGATGTATTGAAAGAATACGAAGAGATTAACATGAAGTTTGGCGATGAAGAAATTCTAAACGATCCTGATAAAATGCAGGCGTTAATGGATCGCCAAGCTACTGTTCAAGATAAAATTGAAGCGTTAGGCGGATGGGATTTGGACACCAAATTATCCATTGCCATGGATGCGCTGCGTTGTCCAGATGAAGACTCTTTGATTGAAAAATTAAGCGGTGGAGAACGACGTCGTGTTGCACTTTGTAGACTTCTGCTTCAAAATCCAGATGTCTTGTTATTGGATGAGCCTACCAACCACTTGGATGCGGAAAGCGTTGAATGGTTGGAGCAACACCTGCAGCAATATCCAGGAACCGTATTGGCCGTTACCCACGACCGTTATTTCTTGGACAATGTAGCGGGATGGATTCTTGAATTGGATCGCGGAGAAGGAATTCCATGGGAAGGAAATTACACTGAATGGTTGGATCAAAAATCGAAACGCCTTGCTGCTGAGGAAAAACAAGAAAGCAAGCGCAGAAAAATATTGGAGCGTGAATTAGAGTGGGTTCGAATGAATCCGAAGGGCCGTCAGGCAAAGAACAAAGCGCGTATTCAGAATTACGACAAAATGATGTCGGAAGGTGAACGTGAAAAAGACGCTAAGCTTGAACTTCCAATTCCGAACGGTCCTCGTTTAGGAAATGACGTTATTGACGCGGTTGAAATTTCGAAATCATTTGGAGATCGTTTGCTCATTGAAAATCTTTCGTTCAAACTTCCTCCAGCTGGAATTGTTGGTGTTATTGGGCCGAATGGTGCTGGTAAGACTACTATGTTCCGCATGATTATGGGAGAAGAAACACCAGATAGCGGTGAGTTCAAAGTTGGAGATACCGTGCAGATTGGATACGTGGATCAACGTCACGGCGAAATTGACCCACAGAAAAGTGTCTACGAAGTAATTAGCGGTGGAAACGAAGTCATTGATTTGGGTGGACAAACCATTAACTCTCGTGCCTACTGCAGCAAGTTCAACTTTGCCGGTGGAGATCAACAAAAGAAATGCGGCGTGTTATCGGGTGGAGAGCGCAATCGCTTGCACCTAGCAATGACATTGAAAACAGAAGCGAATGTGCTTTTGCTCGATGAGCCGACGAACGACATTGACATTAACACGCTACGTGCGTTGGAGGAAGGAATTCAAAACTTCGCGGGATGTGCCGTTGTGATTAGTCACGACCGTTGGTTCTTAGACCGCATTTGCACGCACATTCTTGCTTTCGAAGGCGATTCTCAAGTGTATTATTTTGAAGGTTCTTATTCGGAATACGAAGAGAACAAAAAGAAACGATTAGGCGATACAGGACCTACTCGAATCAAATACAAAAAACTTACACGATAGTTAAAAAAACCATCTGAATAGCGCTCGAAAGGCGCTATTCACTTTTTAGCGTGTATAAGAATACACTTCAAAGAAACTTTTTCGTTCAAAATTCGTTAGCTTAGATTAGCTAAAATACGCACTTATGCAAAAGATTTTTTCTATTATCTCGCTGACAGTTCTTCTTTCGATTTCTTTCGGAATGAAAGGTCAAATTGATTGCTCTGTCGCGAATACCTTACAGTGCGGAAGCCCTTGGAGCATGCTAATTAATGCAGGTGTAGGAAACGACAACACCAGCTATTGTGGATTTCAAAACGAAGGAAATGAAACCTATTATGTTTTCGAGCCTACGGTATCTGGAAATTATTTTGTCTCGATCGATGAGTTCGGCGGAACGTCTACAGCCTATGAGATGCGCTACGGCGAGTGTCTGGGCACTAATTGGAATTGTTTAGGAATATATTCAGGAAGCTCTTCAACCGATTTTATCAATTTGTCTGTTGGCAATGTGTATGTGTTTTGTGTTGACCTTCAATTGAGTTCTGCAAATCTTGGCGGATCTATTTCAATGAACTGTGCGCAGATTGCCCCGGCTAACGATGAATGTGTGAATGCGCAAAACATTTCTTGCGGAAGCAGTCTGTCAGGCACCTTGAATGGAGCTACACTTGACAACGTGCCGAATTGTTTATCACAAGGAAACGGCGAAGATGGCGTGTGGTATTCATTCACTGGAAACGATTCCTATGTCACTCTTTCAACATGCGGTTTAACGCTTTTCGACTCGCAGCTTTCAGTCTATTCTGGTGATTGTTCGAACTTGAGCTGCGTTGCGGCAAATGACGACAACCCTTTGTGCGAATTGAACGGATCTTCTTCTTACATATCTTTCAATGCTCATTCTGGAACAAATTATTTCATTCGAGTGCACGCAAATACGCAGCCTAACACCAGTTACAATTTCATATTGAATGCCAGTTGCGCCCCTCTTTGCGCGTTGCCATCAAACGACAATTGCAATCAAGCGTTAGCTCTCGGAAACGTGAGTAATGCCGTTTGCGCAGGCATGCAAATGACTTCAACTTCATGCTCAACACCATCCAATAATCAACCCTCTTGCTTTTCTTCTTTCAATACGCTTAATGATGTGTGGTACACCTTTGTCCCAGTAGACAGCGATATTGAATTAGTCATGAACGCGTCTGCAAGCGCAGATATTGGAGTAGCTGTCTATAGCGGGACATGCGGAAATCTCATCTCCGTTTTTTGTGTAGCGAATGCCTCAAGTGTTGGCGGAACAGTGGTTGAAGGTCTCAACGCCGGAACGAACTACTACCTTCAATTTTTCAGTTTGCAAAACGCGTCTGGAAACTTTACTTTTTGCCTGAGCAATCCAACTTGTTCCACCCCATTAGCAGCAAACATTTCCAACATAACGTCTTCAGGAGTGTTTCTGCAATGGACGTCTTTAAACGCAGCAGGAGCCTTTGATGTGTTGGTGAGCTCTACAAATTTAGGGACCGATATTAATGCACTTAACATTACAAATGCTACGATATATGGCGTGCCTTTCACTGCCACTCCCCTTTCAAACCTTGAAGAGAACACCACGTATTACGTCTATGTTCGGCAGGATTGCGGACAAGTAGATCACAGCTTATGGAGCAATGGTATTTCCTTCACCACGAATTGGAATGCACCCGACTGTAATTCTGCAACGAACTTAACCTGCGGAAGCACCTATCCTCTTTCCTTTGGAGGAAACGGATCGCTTTCTGAAAATGCTTGTGGAAGCGCTGTTGGACGTGAATTCATTTTCAACTTCACTCCGAATTACACCGGAACATATGGGTTTAACTTTTCTTCCAATTCGCTAAACCTCGCAGTTTCATACAAGGAAAATGATGGCCTTTGTGATTACTCGAACGCAACTTGTCTTGAAAGCAATTACGGTAATTTCCTCATGTACTTAGTGGCTGGAAATTCTTATTCCATTTGGATTGACGCGCTAACGAACGGTGCTTTCAACACGACAGCGACTTGGACTTGTCCAAGCATCGGCGAAGATCCAAGCAACGCGCTACTCATCAACTCTACCTACTATCCCGTTTGCAACACCATTAACGGAAGCCTTCTGAATAGCCTGCCTACTGAAGCTTTTGGTTTGGGTAATTCGAATCGCCACGACAAATGGGGGCGTTTCACTGCATTCACAACGGGCGCAAGTATTTCAGCAAACAGCACGGAGAACATTCGCATTGAGCTTCGAAATGCGAATTACGAATTGATTGATTCGGAAGATTTAACTTCAACTGGAAATGAAATTTTAAATACATCTAGCCTTGTTGCTGGACAAACTTATTATGTTGGAATTGTTTCAACGAATGACTTCGTTGGAAATGGAGCCTATACCCTTTGTGTTCGCCAACTGAAAAGAGGGGCATGCGGAAACAATCCGAGTGTAAACTTCAGTATGGGACAATTCTTCAAAGCACAACCCGCAACTGGAGCGACCTATCGATTTCAGTTTTTTGGAGTTTTGGGAAGTGGTGCTGGGCAGAACGCTTTAAAGAATCAACCTGCTCCGCAAGTTATTTTGAGCAGTGTGTTTCCAAATCTTCATCACGATACTGATTACGAAATAACGGTGAGCAATGTGTATTCCCTTCCCAACGGAAGTGGTCAGAACGAAATCATAACACTCCCATCTTCCGGAACTTGCAACATTCACATCAACGCGCAACCGCTTTCGATTTTGCGTTTTGTAGACCGCTGCATTGTGACTACCAAGCCGCGTATTTCATTCATCGGAGCCACGCCGTTTGCTTTCGGAGCTACAGCTTGGACTTGGCGCTTTCAAAAATTAGATGCGTCTGGAACACCTATTGGCAGCGCCATTCAGCACAATGTCTTGAATGCCACCAACTATTTGAATCTCGGAAATGTTTCGCTTTTGGAATACGCTACGAGCTACGCCGTAGACTGTGCGCCGGTGTATTCTTTTGGAACAGGAAACTATGGCACACCTTACACCCTGTGCATTGCGCCTCAATTTGGATTCACATCTGAAAGTAATAACCGAAATGTTACTGAATCAATTACAGAAGAAACCGGCACAACCATTTTTCCGAACCCCGCTCAAATGAACTGCTCTATTTCTTCGAATAAAGCCATTCAGCGCATTCGCGTGTATGATTTAAGCAGTAGGAAGGTTGAAGACATTTTTGTGAACGGAAACCTTCGGTATGAACTCAACACTTCCAATTATTCAAATGGAATATTTCATGTCGAAATCCAAACGGAAGAAAAGACGGAAGTGAAGAAGCTAATTGTTTCTCACTAACGGAAAATTTCCTTCACGCGTTTTTCACGGTAGGAAAAAATTCCTTCCAATCTATTCTTCACATAAACAACGTAAGCGATTCTCCCCAAGATTCCCATGCCTATTGCGTAGTGAATGGTATCGGTCATCTTAACTCCACCTGCTACCGCTTCGAAGTGATGCTGATGATGCCATAGAGCGTATGGACCAAAGCGCTGCTCGTCAACAAAGTACTTCCCGTCTTCACAATGCGTAATCTCCGTTGTCCATCCCATGGGGATATTCAACAACGGACGAACTTTGTATTGAATAATCATTCCAGGATACATCTTCACACCTTCCACATTAGTTAGAATTTCAAAACTCATATCGGGAGGAGTCATTTCATTCAAATTGATAGGCGTTGCGAAATAATGCCAAACGGTATCTAAAGTTGCTGGAATAAATGTTTCGGTAGATAGTCGATATACTTTCATGACCTGAACAACAACAGAGTCGTTGAAATGTTCCTACGAGCGGTAACGAATCTTTTTCGTCCAAGCCAGAGACGGCTTCTCAATGAGCTGATACATCACCCATGCTCCCAATACGGCATAAGCTTGAATGGCTATGAAGACCACCCAAACTAACTTAGGATCTTGCGCTTCGTGGTAGAATTTCCCGTAGATGAATGAAACGAAAAAGAGATGGAATAAATAGTACGAATAAGAAACATCTCCAAGAAAACTCAACCACGCCGGTCCGCGCTTGATGAAATAGATGGCCAAAAAAGTAAGTCCCGCGACAATTGTAATGTGTGTTCCCAAATGCAATTGGTCATAGATGTTGAATAGCCCAAGGCATAGTGACGCGATTACACCACTCCAAAATTCCAACTTTGAAACATTCTTTTTGTAATAGAGGAAAAGTGAAAAGCCCAGCGCGAAAACCGGCAAATGAAAGAACACATTTTCTTTGGTATGAATGGGCACAAAAAAATGGGAAAGGAATGTCAAGGCCAGCGTTCCGTAATAGGCAACCAATCGAATAGATTGCTTGTTGCTCGCTAATAACGGGAAAATTAAAGCTAAGTAGATGTAGTATTGAAATTCAACAAACAGGGTCCAATAGACTTCAATGACCCATTTCGATTCTTTGAAAGGGACTTGAAACGTTACGCTATCCATGAAGCGCTCCATTATTTCGATATCGTAGAACGAGCGATTGTCTTTCATGATCCAGATTCCCGTCACGAAAACAATTACAGAGATGACGAAAGGTGGATACAATCGCACGATTCGTTTCAACATGAATTTATCTAAATTCTTGAAGCTGTACTTTCCTTGCTCCATGGACCAAGGAAGAACGACGCCGCTAATCACGAAAAAAACGTACACGCCCTCTTGTCCCCAATCAAGGGCATGATGGAACTCAGGATAAAAAGGTTGAATTATGAAGGCGGAATGAAACATACAGACCATCCATGCGGCTATACCACGCAAGGCATTTAAGAGTCCTATCGGATTGGTTGTTGCTTCCATTGTTAAATAAAAAAATCCTTGAATTTCTTCAAGGATTTAGTTTGTGCGATTTCTCGCTTTTGTACCCGGAGTGGGACTTGAACCCACACGACCGCAATGGTCACAGGATTTTAAGTCCTGCGTGTCTACCGATTCCACCATCCGGGCAAAACACTCAGATAAAAAAAAACCTGACAATCAATCAGGCTTTTTAGAACTTGAGCGAGAGACGAGACTCGAACTCGCGACCCTAACCTTGGCAAGGTTATGCTCTACCAACTGAGCTACTCTCGCTTGACTAAAAAGAACTTTTGGATTGCAAAAATAAAAAGAACTTGCTATTCCACAAGACTTTTTTTTGTTTTTCTTTTTAATCCTTTAAAAGTGGATTCATTACTCGAAACCATTGCGTTGGAAACAAGGCTAGCACCATCATTGCGGGATATCCAAAGGGTAACTGTTTCGAGGTCTCTAATGAGCGAAGTGATTGATAAGGTCGTTCTGGATTCGCATGATGATCACTGTGTCTGCTTAATTCAAACAGCACTGCCCTGCCTAAGATATGGTCTGAGTTCCAAGAATGTTCTGGAGCTACTAGCTCGTATCTGTTTTCATTCACCTTTGAACGCGTTAAACCATAATGCTCGATGTAATTGACTAATTCCAAAAGCAACATTCCAATGACTGACGAGATGACAAAGAATGCAAGTGCCCATGGATTCCAAACAAACAGAAGAAAACAAATTAGCAATTGAATGAGCGTGTATATAAATGTTTCGTGGAGGAATAAAGAGCGGTTCTTTCTTCGGCCTTCTGCAGAAGAAATTCCCCATGCAGATAGGTAACTCATTGGTATTACACGTAACCAAAACCGATAAACCGTTTCGTTCTTTCGCGCAGTTGCGGGGTCTTGTGGGGTTCCCACCCACTTGTGATGTCCTTTGTTATGCTCTACATAAAAATGCATATACAAAGAAGTGCTTAAGAGCAAACGCGCAACCAACCTATCGAAACCTCTCGGCGAATGTCCCAATTCGTGCGCAACATTAATTCCAAATACTCCGCACATAATGCCCATAGCGGTGACATTACCAATTGTTGAAAGCGTGCCTGTATTCAGACTCAATTGCGCTTGAAAATAAGAGTAGAGCAAGAACCACTGAACGGGCAACGTCAAAAGCAACAATGCTTTAAACCAAGATCTATTTTTCACCTGATCGGCCTCTGCGTTCGAATGATTGGGCTTCCATTGCCATTCTAAGAACGGAATAATTCCAAAGGCGAAAAGCAAGGTGAAATAAGAATAAAAACTTCCCAATTGAAAACCAAAGAAAGCCAATGCAGGAAGCAAGAAAGCCAATAAGTATTTGAGGTAAGTCATACCCCAAACATACGAATTAGAGCTTATTCTTTTCTTGAAACGCCGCTAAAATTTCTTCATCGGTTTTACCTAAAACTTCTAATGCCATTTTAGCTTGTTCAGCCCAAAAAGATGTTGAAAAATCTGTTATTAGAAGCTGATACTCTTGACGAGCAATATCGAACTGTTTAAGTTTTGCATCGTTAATGAATGCGTAGGTATAATGCAATTCAGCTAATTTTTCTTTATCATTTTCCAATGCAAATGCGTTTTCGAAACAGCTTTTAACTTCTTGGTTGAAATGTGCTTCTCCGCTAATGCTTCCTGCCTTTTCAAAATACATGACTTGCGTATTTCGGTCTGTTGTAATTAAGGCTAATTCTTTACAGGCCTTCACCACATTTGTAAGTTGCTCGCGTGACATTTTCACAATTGGTGTTCCCGCTTTAACATTAGCGTCGAAATCATTGACTACTTTCAGCAAAGAGTCTCCATTGATTTTCTTTTCTTTTGGTGCTTCTGCTGTTTTTGTGCCGCATGAAGCAAAGAGAAATACAGAAATAGCTATGAAAAATAATGCTCTCATCCTTTGTAAAATTTCATTCTGTAGTCGGTGGAAATATTTCCTTTTTGAATGTCGCGAAGTTTCCCTTTTAGAAGCTGTTTCCGAAGGGGGTTAATACGGTCAATGAAGAGCATTCCTTCAATGTGATCGTATTCATGTTGAACCACGCGCGCGGCGAATCCCTCTAACTCTTCTTCATACAACTCCCAATTCTCGTCGTAGTATTCGATTTTCAATTTTGGCTTGCGCTTCACTTCTTCGCGAATTTTTGGAATAGAGAGACAACCCTCTTCGCAAATCCACTCAGTTCCTGACTCTTCGAAGAGTATAGGGTTTATGAAAACACGTTTAAAATCTTCACAAGAAGGATCTCCGTCTTCTCCTTCAGCCACCGCTGAGGCATCGATTACAAACAAACGAATGGATTTTCCAATTTGAGGTGCTGCAATGCCCACGCCGTTCGATTCGTACATGGTCTCGAACATATTATCTATGAGCTCCTTCAAGTTCGGGTAATTCTCATCAATTTCCTCCGCTTTTTTCTTTAGAACGGGATCTCCGTAGGCGATTACTGGCAAAATCATAACTTCAAAGTTAAAGCGTAATGTATTCCGAAATTTCTAAACCGTATCCTTCAAGCGCGCTTCGTTTGATCTGAGCCGATGAAATCAATTTCATTTTTGAAACGTTCAACGCACGAATAATTTGCGCACCAATTCCATAGTCTCGATCGTCGTTGTTTCGCTTTTCATTCTCCAATAAAACGAGTAATCCTTTTCCTTCTGTTTGAATGGCTTGAAGCGAGCTGTTGAGTGAGTTGTGTTGTTGAAGAAGCACATCAATAAAATCTCCATAAGACGACACCGCTTGAACACGAACAGGAACCGCTTCGTCATCACTCCAATTACCGAATTTCAAAGCGGCGTGATTTCTTTGGTGTGATTCACTTGCGAAGTGAATCACTTCAACATCCATTCCCAACCAACTTCTATTCTCTCTTCTTGTTTCTTCAATGAGTGTTTCCCGCTGAAGGCGATAAGCCACGAGAGATTCTATTGAAATAATTTTCAAATCTAATTCCTTCGCAATCTCTAACAACTGCGGAAGACGCGCCATGGTACCGTCGTCGTTCATTATTTCCACCAAGGCTCCGGCAGGTTTCATTCCACACAAACGAGCTAAATCTACAGTTGCCTCTGTATGTCCTGTTCTTCTGAGCACCCCACCTTCTTTCGCGATAAGTGGGAAAATATGTCCAGGTCTTCCGAGGTCTTCAGCACGCGTAGTTGAGTCGATTAAGGCTTGAACTGTTTTCGATCTGTCGTGCGCGCTAATTCCTGTCGTGCATCCGTTTCCAATTAAATCCACGGAAACCGTGAAGGCTGTTTTATGTGGATCGGTATTGTTGGAAACCATGAGGTCTAGATTCAATTCTTCGCAACGTTCTTGTGTAAGCGCAACACAGATTAGGCCTCGTCCAAATTTCGTCATGAAGTTAATTACTTCAGGCGTTACAATTTCCGCTGGGGCAATGAAGTCACCTTCATTTTCACGATTCTCATCGTCAACAACAATAACCACTTTACCGATTTTAAAATCGGCAATGGCCTCTTCAATTGAATTTAATTTCACTTCTACTGTTGACATAATTACATTCTTTCGGGCATTTCAATTCCCAATACATTCATTGTTTTCTTTACGACCTCACCCACTTGCTTGGTAAGTGCTAAACGAAAAACTCTTAACTCGTTATTTGGTTCGCGTAAAATTGCACATTGCTGATAAAAACTATTGAATTCGCGAACCAATTCATAAATGTATGCAGCAAGCACAGCAGGGTTGTAAGCTTTTGAGGCGTCGTCGAACGCGTTAGACAAATCGAGCAAATGCTTAATCAATTGTCGCTCAGAAGGGTGAAGTTCGCCCTTGTAATTCAACGTAGATAATTCTCCTTCCACCTTTCGAAGAATGGCTTGTGTGCGGACATACCCGTATTGAATGAACGGACCTGTATTCCCGTTGAAGTCTATGCTTTCCTTCGGATCGAAGAGCATGCTTTTCTTCGGGTCTACGCGAAGCAAAAAATACTTCAATGCGCTCATTCCGATAATGTGATGCAAGTGATCTTTTTCCTCCTCTGACATTCCATCAAGCTTGCCCTGTTCCTCGGCTACTTGCTTCGCAACTTGCTTCATCTCTGCCATAATATCGTCGGCGTCTACAACTGTTCCTTCGCGGCTTTTCATTTTCCCTTCGGGAAGTTCAACCATGCCGTAGCTCAAGTGGAAGCACTTTTCAGCCTGTTCCAATCCTAATTTTTTCAATATTTTGAATAGGACTTTGAAGTGATAGTCTTGTTCGTTTCCTACGGTATAAATCAACGAAGACGCATCGGAATAATCTCGGAAACGCAACATGGCCGTGCCAATGTCTTGCGTAATGTACATTGCTGTACCGTCCTTTCTTAAAACAACTTTTTCATCTAATCCTTCACCCGTTAAATCAATCCAAATACTCCCGTCTTCTTTTTTGTAAAAGACCCCGTTTTCCAATCCCTTCATCACTTCTTCTCTTCCTAAAATATACGTATCACTTTCGTAATACAATTTATCAAAATCTACACCCATGGTCTTGTAGGTCACGTCGAATCCGGCGTACACCCATCCGTTCATTTTCGACCACAATGCCAATGTTTCTTCGTCTTTGTTTTCCCACTTCAACAACATCTCGCGCGCGCCAACTGCAATGGGAACTTGCGCTTCGGCGTCTTCTTTCGAAGCACCTGAAGCTATCAAATCGGCGACTTGCGCTTTAAATTTCTTATCGTATTCTACGTAGTATTTCCCAACGAGCTTATCGCCTTTCATCTCGGAGGACTCTGGGGTTTCATTTAACCCAGACTCTATCCAAGCGATCATGCTTTTACAGATATGTATTCCGCGATCATTGATTACTTGAACTTTGGTAACCGAATGACCGTTCGCCTTGTAAATTTCGGAGACTGAATAACCTAAGAAAATATTTCGAAGGTGCCCTAAATGCAGTGGTTTGTTGGTGTTTGGCGAAGCATATTCCACCATTATTCTAGGCTTCGAATTCGTGGTAGGCAAACCTAAATTTTCTTGTTGAAGGGCATACTCGAACTGCGACTCCCAAAATAAATCATTGAAATGAAGATTCAAAAATCCTTTCACCACATTGAAACGTTCAATTGCAGGGATTTCAATTTGAAGTCCCTCGCCAATCGCTTGTCCAACTTCTTCAGGCGACTTTCCCATTTTTTTCACCCATGGAAACGTAACAACCGTTAAATCCCCTTCGAACTCTTTGCGTGTTTTTTGAATTTGGATTTCACTGTCAGAAACTTCCATTTGGAAGTTATTTAGAAAGACATTCTTCAATGCTGAATGAAGCAATTGATAGGCGGTTTCGACGTTTTTCATACGGAGTACAAAAGTACATGGTTTTTAGACGACTGAGTAAAAAAAAAGCCACTCGCTTGAGTGGCTTTTCTTTGTAAGCGGTGATGATTATTATTTTTTATCGAATTTTGCATAGCGCGTCTTGAACTTGTCAATACGACCTGCTGTATCTACTAATTGCATCTTACCAGTATAAAACGGGTGAGAAGCTTGAGTAATCTCTAATTTAATTACAGGGTATTCGTTTCCGTCTTCCCACATGATTGTTTCTTTGGTATTGCAAGTGCTCTTTCCTAAGAACGCGTAATCATTCGACATGTCTTTGAAAACTACCAAACGGTAAGTTTCTGGGTGTATTCCTGCTTTCATTTATCTGTATTCTTTATTAAAACGAGTGCAAATATACATGAATTTTCTAAAAATACAAATCCGGTTTCACATTCCTATGTTTATAAGTCGAAAAACCTAGAATGAAAGGCCTGAATTGTCGCTATATGTTTGTCATGTCTAAGAACGCTTAGAGATTGTGAAATCACGTGCAAATGCACATTACAATATTTAAGTATACTGCCGAGTAACAAAGGTTACCTGTAGTTTTGGTTAATTAGAATTTGTTTAGGTAATTAGTCTGAAAAACCCTCGTTCGCGAGGGTTTTTCGTTTTGTCTATCTTCGTAACATGAGTTGGGCTGGATTAAAAAAGGGATTTGACATCTACTTGCGCTTAGAGAAATCTTTGTCGGAAGCCACCCGTTCAGCCTATTTAAAAGACGTTGGTAAATTAGAGCAGTTTACTGAGAGTGTTCCCGTTTCCTCCATAACGCATGAAACCATAACTTTCTTCCTTAAGTTCCTCCATGAACTGGGACTTGAAGCAACCAGTCAATCTCGCATAATTTCTGGGTTGAAGGGATTCTTCTCTTATTTAATCTTAGAAAAACTGATTTCTGTGGATCCGATGGAGTTCATAGAGATGCCTCGAACCTCAAGAAAACTCCCAGATGTATTAAGTGTTGAAGAAGTGGTTTCGATCATCGAGCATTGCGATTTAAGTAAACCTGAGGGAACTAGAAACAGAGCAATTCTAGAAACTTTATACAGCTGCGGACTTCGCGTTAGCGAACTTACTGAACTAAAGATCTCTCAGATGCGCACAAGCGACCAGCTCTTGCGTGTTGTGGGGAAGGGAAATAAAGAGAGATTCGTTCCCATTGGAGAAGAGGCCACCAAGTGGATTCAGCATTATTTCGAGCACATGCGCAATCACATGAAGCTTGCGCCGGGTCATGAAGATTTTGTGTTCCTCAATCGAAGAGGAAAGAAATTAAGTCGCATGTACATCTTCACCATTATTCGAGAAAACTGCGTTGCCTTGGGGATTCAAAAGCAAGTGAGTCCGCATACTTTTCGCCATTCCTTTGCAACACATTTGGTGGAAGCTGGAGCCGATTTACGCGCTGTTCAAGAGATGCTTGGGCATTCGAGCATTACGACGACTGAGATATACACTCACATAGATCGCTCAAGATTGAAAGAAGAGATTCAGCTCTTTCACCCGCGGTACGGTGCAGATTAATGCATCCAAGATTTCCTATTTATTTACACAGACTTAATGCACTTGTAATCAATAATTCAGGTGATGGTGTGCTTATATTTGATTATCATTTCTAATTATGAAAAACTACTTATTCCTTTTAATCATTTTCGTTATTCCAATTATTTCGAATGCGCAAACGTTAAGCATTACCTCTAACGACATGGTTTTATGTCCAGGAGAAAGTGCCACACTGACAGCCACAGCTGACCTTCCGAATCGCGTGTTGAATTTCCCGCGTGCTGCAAACCAGGCGATTATTCTGAGCGACGTGCAACAACAAACCGTAGAAACATTTTCCTATGAGTTTTGGTTCAATACGCCTGATTCTATTGCACTTCTTACAGAGCATGTTGACGGTATTGGAATCTATGATGGAGAATCTGGGCAGAATTACGCCGTATATCCTAAGAGTATTTATAGCGGTGTACAAAGAAGATCTTCAGGAATTTCAGTTGGGAAAAATGGCATTTCAGTGATGGAGCAAAGTCATCAGTTTGCTGCTGCTCGCTTAACCTACGCTGCTAACCTGAGCGGTTGGCACCATTGCGCTGTAGTATACACCTCTAACAATTTCGAACTTTTCCTAGATGGTATTTCGGTGGGCACACGATTAAACGGATCGAACTACGCAAACAACGATTTCGGGGTTCCTTTAACCGTGGCTTTCCGTCCGCATCTTGGAGATTTCTATCCTCCTTTGGGAGGTGTTGACGCTGACCCTAATGACGGTTACTTAGGTCAACTCGACGAATTTCGTGTTTGGAAAATTGCTTTGACTGCTGCGGATGTCAGCGCGATATACAACCGCAAATTAATTTCGGCGAATATGCAGAACGTGATTGTTCACATGCCTTTCGACATGGGAACACAAGCGAATTTCAGCACAATCACTTCAAGTCCGGCGGCTATAACCATAGCTGCCCCAGGAGCAGCTGCGGGTGTTACATTTCCTTCTGCAGCCATTCCACAAATCGGAACATTTGCTGGCACTACATTACCCGCTGCCATAACTAACCCATTTGTTATTGGTTATGTTTGGAACGGCGGTACTATTGGGAACACCCTTGTTGTTTCACCAACAGCAGCTTCAACTGCATATACCTGCACAGCTACTGCGGGAACGTCAAATTCTACAGCAACAATAACTATTGCTGTATCGAATCCAACAGCAAGCATATCCTCATCAGATCCATTAACTTTTTGTGCTGATACAACGGCAACCTTAACTGCGAATTCGGGCACAGCCTATTTGTGGAATACAGGAGATACCACATCGTTCATTACGGTTGATTCAACGGGCGTATACGCCGTTGCGGTAACCAATACAGACAATTGTATTGCAACTTCAGCTAATACTGCAATCACAGTAAATCCTCTTCCTGAACCAATCATTACCCCTCTATCTGCTACAACTTTTTGCGAAGGCGACAGCGTTCTTTTAGCAAGCAGTCTTGATTCACTTTACTTCTGGAATACCAATTCAACCGATAGCATTTTGGTTGTGAGTTCCGCAGGTGATTATACAATAACCCTAACTAACATTTACAATTGTTCTGCTACTTCTGCGCCAGTTACTGTTGTTGTCAATCCCAATCCTGTTGCCACAATTGTTGCCAATGGTCCAACTTCTTTTTGTTTAGGAAATGAAGTTCAGCTGACTTCTACAATCGGAATTCCATCTTGGTCTACAGGATCTGGCGACACAACTATTACTGTAATTCAAACTGAAATGATTCAATTGCTTGTGACCAATGAATTTGGTTGCACAGATACTGACTCGCTTGGAATTACAGTCTTTGAAGTTCCAATTGTAACAGCTGCAGCAGATACTTCGGTTTGCATTTCTAACGGACCGTTTGCGTTGAATGCAACACCCGATCTAGGAACTTGGATTGGAGTGAATGTTTCCAATAACACATTCGCACCAACGACCGAAGGAACGTTCGGTTTTCAATATTCATTTACCGATGGAAACGGATGTACCAATATTGATTCAACTTATTTCACCATAGCTATTCCTCTTCAAATGACAGCAGGTACTGATGTAAATGTTTGTATGCCGAGTGACATGATAGATTTAGCTTCTAATGCATCGCCTGTGGGAGGTGCATGGAGTGGATTTGGTGTTACTGCGGAAGGGACTGTTATCCCTATTCTTTCAGGAAGCTATGCTTACGCTTATTCTTTCCAAGATCTTTGCGCAACCTCAGATACTGTTTATGTGAACTCGTATGATGTACCCGCAGCGCCTGTAATCGGTGGTGAATTGTTCTTTTGCAAAAACGTTGCTTCTCCATTGTGGTCGAATTATGTGGGTGGAAACTTATGGACGACCACAGACGTTGCCGATACTATTTATATTGCTGATGCGGGCACGTATGGTTTGACACACACTGATGTGCATGGCTGCTCTTCTTTTTCTCAAGTTACTGTTCAACAATACCCAGAACCACAAATCCCATCAATTTCAGGAGAGCCAAATGCGGTTTACAACAACACTTATTCATACGCAGTAGCTTCTCTTCCTGATTACACCTACAACTGGATTATTACCGGAGGTACTATTGTTTCAGGACAAGGAACAAATGTGATTGAAGTTGTTTGGGATCAATTCATCACCGGAGTTGGTGAAATACAAATGACTTGGACAAATGTCTACGGTTGTGAGAGCACACAGATCTATGCTGTTAACGTAGATGTTTCTGTTCATGAACTATTCGCATCGAACCTACGCATATTCCCAAATCCAACACGAGATCTGGTGAACATTCAATGGGATTTCATGAATGACAATACTTATTTATCGTTGTTCGATAACACCGGCAAATTAATTACAACGCAGAAACTCAACAATCAGACGTTACACATCCTAGACTTAAGCGGATACGAAAACGGCGTTTATCAATTGCGATTGAGCAATGAAAACGCCGTAATAGTGAAAGCAATAGCAGTAACGCGTTAATTACGCGTTACGTCCCACTGCATTTAAATCTTCGAATGCTTGCTTTAAGCGAGCTACAAATTCCTTTTCTCCTTCACGTAACCAAACGCGTGGATCGTAGAATTTTTTGTTTGGCTTATCGTCGCCATCTGGATTTCCAATTTGATTTTGTAAATACGCTGCTTTGCTTGACATGTAGTTGCGGATTCCAACCATGTATGCGTATTGCATGTCGGTATCGATATTCATTTTAACCGCCCCGTATGAAATGGCTTCGCGAATCTCTTCACGAGAAGAACCGCTTCCACCGTGGAAAACGAAGTTTACGGGTTTCGCTCCTGTGTTGAATTTATTCTGAATGAACTCTTGCGAATTGTTCAAGATTACTGGAGACAACTTCACATTTCCTGGCTTGTATACGCCGTGAACGTTTCCGAAGGCAGCTGCTACAGTGAAGCGATTTGAAACTGTATTCATGTGTTCATAGGCATAAGCCACTTCTTCAGGCTGCGTGTATAGTTTACTGCTATCCACATCACTGTTGTCAACACCATCTTCTTCACCACCGGTAACACCCAATTCAATCTCAAGTGTTACGCCCATTTGAGTCATTTTTTTGAAATACTCAACGCTCAATTCAATGTTTTCGTGAAGAGGCTCTTCAGAGAAATCGAGCATGTGTGAGCTAAACAATGAGCGACCCGTTCTTTCGAAATGAGCCATTCCATGCTCTAACATACCGTCCATCCAAGGAAGTAAATTCTTCGCGCAATGGTCTGTGTGCATAATCACAGGAACGCCATATGCCTTTGCCATTAAATGCACATGATGTGCACCGCTCACAGAGCCAAGAATTGCAGCTTCCTGATTTTTGTTATCAAGTCCCTTGCCTGCATAGAAGGCTCCTCCACCGTTGCTGAATTGAACCACCACCGGCGAATTCAAATCGCGTGCGGTTTCAAGAACTGCATTTACACTGTTGGTTGATATAACGTTTACTGCTGGCAGCGCATAGCCGTGTGCCTTTGCGTCGTTCAACACTTCGGTCACTTCGTCACCGGATAATACCCCTGCTTTAAATTTCATGATTTTATATTGAAGTTGTAAAAGTAAGGTGATTGGAACCGCCCGCCACGTGATAAATACTCCGAGCGTAGCTCAATTGGAACTTTTTGAAGTTGACAGTTGTTCCGAACGAGAGTCCAGCAGTCGCCGGTCTATTCGGAATCGAAAGCTCTTTTCGTTGACGATAATTGTATCCGAGGCCAATGCGCACATTGCTCCCAAGAATAATTTCAGTGCCTATGACTAGGTGACGCATAAGTAAATCTCCGAACTCCCAGGTGCGATCTTCAACGGGCAATCCGGTTAAAGGATCAACGATGATTGTAGCATTCGGATCTGTGTATTTGACGTTCCACTTCTGCACGTTTTCGTAGGCGATGTGAAACAAGAACGGAGCATTCTTCGGGCGTTTGCTTATTCCGATTTGAAGTTCAAGTGGAAGTTTTTCGCTTGAGCTTTCGCGGTAGGTAACGAGTTGCATGCCTACATTTTTCAAGACGAAGCTAGCAGAAAAATTCTTTCTGGGTTGGAAATAAGTTGCCGCAGCATCTATGGCGATTCCGTATGAATAATAGGTGTCGAAAACAGAGTACAAATTTTTCAGATTTAGACCTACACGCCACAGGGAATCGACTTTGTAGGATGCCCCAAGCGTTAATGCGTATTCGTTTGAAGTGAAAGAGCCTAGGTTATTACCGAGTCCGTCTAATCTTTCGCTCGTCCCATAACCGAAGTATTGCAGTGTTCCCGCGAAGGCGAATTTGCTCTTTGTGGGATGGTATCCGAAAGAGGTATATCCGAAATTCGATTGACCGAAATAGCGCACATAGCTCATGGCTAGTTTTCGATCCATGAGTGAATCGATGAGTGCGGGATTAATGGCGGCAGTATTGATATCACTTGCGCAAAGCGCTATAGCATTGCCGCCAATTGCCGCAACGCGGGCAGAACCGAATACGTTAATTCCTGAAAAAACAGTGTTGCCCGCTTGCGCGAAGCTGCAAAGTGAAGCTGCGCAAAGGACAAAAGTGAGGAGTTGTTTTTTCATATTTCTGGCATGCAAGTAACGAAATAGTTCTGAATATATTTCACAGCTTACTTTGCTTTTTCTTTCAAAAGAGCTTTGTCTATGACTTCGTACATATCTGTCACGAAGTGAAACTTCAAACCTTTCAGGTAGCGCTCATCGATTTCATCAATGTCTCTACGATTTTTATCGCAGAGAATAATCTCTTTGATTCCTGCGCGCTTCGCCGCGAGAATTTTCTCGCGAACTCCGCCTACGGGAAGGACTTTACCTCGGAGTGTGATTTCTCCTGACATGGCGAGAAACTTCTTCACTTTTCGTTTTGTGAAGGCTGATGCAAGCGCCGTTAACATGGTAATTCCTGCGCTTGGGCCGTCTTTTGGAACGGCGCCTTGAGGTACGTGAATATGCACATTCGTCTCATCGAACACTTTCGCTTCCATTTCGAGCAGACTCGAATGTGCCTTCAGGTATTCCAACGCAAGTGTTGCGCTCTCCTTCATGACATCACCCAAATTTCCCGTCAATGTGAGTTTTCCTTTTCCTTGAGTTAAACTCGATTCAATAAATAAAATATCTCCTCCCGTTGGTGTCCAGGCCAATCCTGTGACTACTCCGGCGACATCGTTGTCGACATATCTATCTTTTTCATAGCTCACGCCCAAGGCCTTTGAAACATCTTCTTTCGTTAACGCAGCTTTATATTTTTCTTTGAAGGCCATCTGCTTCGCACGATGACGAACCATTTTACCAATGCGTTTTTCGAGTGAACGAACGCCGCTCTCATTCGTATATGATTCAATCAAGAATGAAAGGACTTCATCATTGAAAGAAATGTTCTTTTCTGTTAGTCCGTTTTCAGTTAATTGCTTCGGCACCAAATGGCGCTTCGCAATTTCTAATTTTTCTTCAAGGGTATACCCGTTCACTTCAATGATCTCCAATCGATCGCGAAGCGCGGGTTGAAGGGTAGATAAAGAGTTGCACGTCGCGACGAACATGACTTTAGAAAGGTCGTATTCCAACTCTACGAAATTATCGTAGAAGGCGTGATTCTGTTCTGGATCTAGTACTTCCAACATAGCAGAGCTCGGATCTCCGTGAACGCCTTGCCCCATCTTATCTATTTCATCTAAAACAAAAAGCGGATTCGACGTCCCAACTTTTTTCAAATTCTGAATAATGCGTCCAGGCATTGCGCCAATGTATGTCTTGCGATGTCCGCGTATTTCAGCTTCATCGTGCAATCCACCTAGCGACATGCGCACGTATTTTCTCCCCAATGCCTCTGCTACGCTCTTTCCCAAAGATGTTTTCCCAACACCTGGAGGTCCGTATAAACAGATGATTGGTGACTTCATGTCGCCTTTAATTTTCAATACTGCGAGATGTTCTAAAATTCTTTCCTTCACTTTTTCCAAACCGAAGTGATCGCGATCGAGTATTTCTTTCGCGTGATGCAAGTCGAAATTATCTTGACTGGTTTCGCTCCAAGGCAAGTCTAGCAACAATTCTACATAGTTAGATTGAACGCTGTATTCCGCAGCTTGCGGGTTCATGCGCTCCAGCTTAGCTAATTCTTTTTCAAAAGCCAATCGAACATTTTCTGGCCACAACTTCAACTTACCTTTTTCACGCTTCGCGTCAATCTCTTCTTTTTGCGGATTGGCGCCTAGTTCATCTTGAATTTGCTTGATCTGCTGCGTTAAGAAATATTCGCGTTGCTGTTTCGAAATATCAATGTGAACCTTCTTCTGAATCTCCTTCTTCATTTCTAGCATTTGCAAATCGTTGTGCAATTGCTCGAACACCTTTCTTGCGCGCTCATCTAAGTCGGCTATTTCCAAAAGCTCCTGCTTCTTCTCTACATCTGCCTTCATATTCGAGGAAATGAAGTTGGTAAGGAAAGACAATCCGCTAATGTTCTTAATGGCCAAAGCTGCTTCGCTTGGGATATCTGGAGAAAGGTTTATGATGTTCAGCGCATGATCGCGAAGCGATTCGAATAAGGCCTGTTGCTTTTTACTATCTGCCTTGTTATTGATTTCTTCAAAGGCAGAAACTTGCGCTACAAAGTACGGATCTGTATTTACCAAGCCCTGAATAGAGAAGCGCTTCTTTCCTTGAAGAATAACCGTTGTACTTCCATCGGGCATGCGCAACATACGAAGTATGGTGGCTTGCGTTCCAATGTGGTGAAGGTCTTCGAACGACGGATCTTCCATATCGGCGTTGCGCTGCGCAACAACACCAATGGTCTTCGTTCCCGCGTTCGCCTCTTGAATTAAGCGAATGCTGCGATCCCTTCCTACTGTAATAGGGATTACCACACCCGGAAAAAGAACAGTGTTTCTCAGCGGCAAAATAGGTAACACTTCAGGTGTTTCCTCATTGGCCATATTGTCTTCGTCCTCTGCTGAAATGAGGGGAATATATTCTTGATTGTTTTCTTCGTCAGAAAAAAAATAGTGCTCTACTTCTTTATTCATACTCCTCCGTTTTCAATGTCAATGCCACTTCTCTCTCTCTGCCGTTATGACCGAGAAGCAGCAGTTATTTTAAATACATACGTCAATACAGCCTTTTCAGCTACTGACATTTCCTTGCCACGGCGTTGCATCATCCGCTCCGCTGTTTGAATGGCTTTGTCTAAGTTGTGCTCTACCACACCTGTTCCCCAAGTAAATGAAGGAACGCATTTCGGTGGGAAGTCTCCGGCAAAAACATTGGCTGCAACGCCTATGTACGTTCCGGTATTGAGCATGGTGTTAATTCCAAACTTCGCGTGATCGCCTACGAGTGCCCCGCAAAAAGTAAGTCCCGTATTGAATTCATTTCGATCTAAATCATTCGAAATGGAAACGTTGCTGTAGTTATTCTTCAAGTTACTGCAATTGGAATCTGCTCCGAAATTCACCCAAGAACCTATGACTGCATTTCCTAAAAAACCGTCGTGACCTTTGTTGCTGAATGAATGAAAAACCACATTCGAAGTCTCTCCTCCTATGCGACATTCTTCACCGAATGAAGAAGGTCCGTAACATTTCGTTCCCATCTTCAACACCGCGTGTTTCCCGATGTATAGAGGACCGCGCAACAGACTTCCTTCCATCACCTCGGCTCCTTCATCAATGAATATAGGACCACTTTCAACATTCAACACCGCATCGAAAACCTTTGCTGTAGCGTGAATGAATAAGTTCTTTTCTTCCCCAATAACTCTGCAATATTGACTTGGCTTCGCTCCATTACTTTTATTCGCTAAAGCGAAATCTTCACGAAGTAAATAATCGTTTATTGAAAATAAATCTGTTATTCCGTTTAACCACATGGCCTCTGCTGTCAATACGCGATGCTCAAAGGTGTCCCAATTGGTATGCAAACCTCTTGCAGCAACGCACACTTCATGGATGAAAAACGATTCATTCGGCTGCAAGCTTTGAATCGCTGCAACTGCTTCGTTGTTCGGAATGAGTCGTGAATTAATGTACAAACTCTCACCGGCTGGAACCGCGCCATACAAATCTTGAAGAGAACTTCTTGTTTGAATAAAAATAGAGTCACTCTCGAAAAACATTTTCCAACGGTCTTGAACCGAATACATACCCGCAAACAAGTCGGCAATTGCGCGCGTGTGTGAGAGCGGTAAAAATGAATTGACCATGTGGTCTTCGAAAAGTACGATTTGCATATTCTTCAAATTTACACGCTATGCTTGAATTTCCAACTGGAAATTCCTACAGCGACATAAAGTTACGAAGAAGATTGGGTCCCCAATATCCATAGCCTATTTGAGCAATTCGAATCATGATTAAGGTTTGGCCCCGAAGTTATTGAAAAATGTAAGGACTTCCAATTAATTGAAAGGCTAAACCCCTTGTAGACAAGAAATACCAAAGCGAGGCCAAAGTTTTAATGAATAATGAACCTTTTGGAACTGTTGGTGTTTTATCCTCAAATCAATCAATATGCGGCCTCAAGAGTTCACCATCAAGGACCTGGAGAATTTCTCGGGAATCAAAGCTCATACCATTCGTATATGGGAGCAGCGCTATGGAATTCTTTCTCCAGACCGCACAGACACGAACATTCGCAAATACAACGACAAAGATTTAAAATCGCTTTTGAATATTAGTCTGCTCAATAGTCTAGGTCATAAAATATCGAACATAGCAAAGCTCTCTGATGATCAGATTAGAGAGATCATTAACAAGCATGCCCATAGCAACAACACGGAAGAGCATTTTTTACACATGCTCAAAATTTCCATGTTGAATTACGATGAAGAGCTTTTTTCAAATGTTATTGATCCGCACACGGCAGAGCATGGATTGGAAAAGACCTTCCGCGTAATCATTATGCCTTTCCTTATGCAGATTGGTTTGCTTTGGCAATCTGACTCTATTTGTCCGGCTCAAGAGCATTTCATTAGTGCACTTATACGTCAGAAATTGTTGTTTCATGTTGAATCAGTCAAGGTTCCACTGGAGCAAAACAAGCGTCCTGTAATTCTTTTCCTTCCAGACTTAGAGATCCATGAGCTTTCTCTATTGATGCTTCATTATATTTTGAAGCTTCGTGGCAGAAGAAGTATTCTTTTGAGTCAATCTGTTCCAGCTGATGATTTGAAGCAAGTGGCTCAACGCTTGGGCGATGTTGATTTTGTTTCAATTTTCACCACTCATCCTTCAACAGTTATGGTTCCGGACTATTTGAAACGACTCACGCGTATGTTTATGGATACCGACTGTCATTTCCACTTTACTGGATACAATCTGAAGGGAATTAAGTCTCCTGACACGCTTTACATTACGCTCTATTCGAATATCGACGAGTTACTTGACGGGCTAAAAAACTAATTTTCAGTATATTAGTTATTTTGTTTAATATTTTTTCAAAATAATTAAACAAATTTTTGGAACGAGTGTCAATCTGTTTAATATTTGCAACGCATTCATTAAACAAAACGCAAATGAGCACACTCGAATTCAACTACCTTATTGGTAATCATTCAGGATCTTTAAAGAGCTTTGCCTACAATTTCACAAAAAACGTAGAAGACGCAGAAGACCTTCTTCAAGATACACTTGTAAAAGCAATTCGCTATAAAGATAATTTTCAAGACGGAACGAATTTCAAAGGATGGTTGTTTACCATTATGCGAAACATCTTCATTAACAACTACAAGCGCAAGAAACTTCAAAAGACAATCAACGACTCTACCGACAATCAATACTATTTGAACTACGGTAAAATTTCTGAGGACACTGTATCTTCCAGAATTAACGAAAAAGACATTAACAAGGCCATTACCCAATTGCCTTACGAGTTCAGAACTCCATTTCAATTGTTCGTTGACGGATATCATTACGATGAAATTGCAGATTCAATGGGAATCCCAATGGGAACGGTGAAATCGAGAATATTTCACGCACGTAAAAAATTAAGCGAAGAGTTAGCTCATTTTGCTTAATCGCAAAAGGAAGTGTCCGTTTCGGGCTCTTTCAAGTACTTCAACATTCAACTTCACTGACTTTGCTGTTTTCACGGCAGTTTCAAAGTCGACAAACAACCAGGGAAAACATTGCGTTTTCCCTTTGTATTTCAACTCGAATTGAACTTTACCAAAATACTCTGAATCGAGCATAGGCCAATCGGCCTTCGCGTAAGTGACATCGGTGCTGTCAATGAGTATTGATCCGGTTTTGCTCAAGAAGCTTTTCAGCTTCCGAAGCATCAATTGCAACTCGGCCGGAGACTCTGCCAATCCCATTCCGTTCATGAGGACCAAAACTGTATCGAATTTTTTCAAAGACAAATTCCTCCAATCTTCTTTAATTACATTCTTTAACCCCTGAGCAACAGCAACACTTGCCGACTTCTTCGACACTTCTACTGCAGTGACATCGAAACCTTTATTTTGCAAATAGAGTGAATGGCAACCTGCTCCACATCCAAGATCTAAGACTTTCCCTTTCGAATTTTTTAAAGCGATTTTTTCATATTTCAACATGTTTTTGTAAGAACGGAAAAACAAACTTGGATACATTTCAGGTTCTTCGCTTTTGTTAATGAATACGCGAATTAGCGTGTTGTCATTTTTCTTAAAATAATTCTCCATTGCGGACCCCATAACATCATCTCTCATGGATCAAAGATAGTTCTCAAGTAAAAATTAAAGCCGCGGCAACCAATTGAATAACTTTGTAGTCTACTAGATGTCAAAACCTTATCATGACTAAAAAGTTATTTTTCATAATCTCTCTTTTGTGCTCAGCAGATGCTGCTGAGTCGCAACTTCAGATTCAAACTTTAACCATTCAACAATACGTTCAGGATGTATTGTTAGGCAGTGGTGTTGCGGCAACTAACATCACATTTACCGGTTGTCCGGAACAAATTGGTTATATTACTGGAGGTAACTCAATCGGTCTTTCAATAGATGGAGGTATTGCACTTTCTTCAGATGCTGTTGCCAATATTGTTGACCCTGCCTCAACTGTATTCTTAGACGGTACTTGTGAGGTTTCAGGAGATGCTGCTCTTTTGGCTATTGCAAATTCAGTCCCTCCGCTTATTGGACAAACGTTTACTGTGGGAAGCGTGAACGACGTTGCTATTCTCGAATTCGATTTCGTTCCTACAGGTGACACGTTGCGTTTCAATTATATTTTCGGAAGTGATGAATATTTGACTTGGGTGAATACTACTTACAACGACATTTTCGCGTTCTTACTTTCTGGACCTGGAATAACCGGCCCATATGCCTCACCTGCTGGTTTCCCTGGTGGAGCGGTAAACATTGCTCAATTGCCAAATACGACTCCTCCTCTTCCAATTACTATCAGTTCTGTAAACAACGTGCTGAACAGTTCCTATTTCATAAACAATCAACCCAATGTTGGAATTTATTTAAATGGATACACTGTAACATTGGAAGCCTATTCATTGGTTCAGTGCGGCGAAACCTACCACATCAAATTGGCCATTGCTGATGGAAGTGACACCGGATTAGAATCTGCAGTAATATTGGAAGAAGGGTCTTTTTCAAGTAATGCCGTAGTGGATGTTGACCTTACTCTAAATGCCGGTGGCCCTAACCAAGAGACGCTTTTTGAAAATTGCGGTGAGGCTGCTTTAACCTTTACCCGCCCTGCCATAAGTGACCTTTCTATTCAGGACATGTGTGTCATCACATGGTCAGGCACAGCGGTTAATGGCGTTGACTTTTCCTTGATGCCTGACACTATATTCTTTCCACCGGGAGTTGCTTCTGTATCGTTTACGATTGATGCCTTTTCAGATGGACTCGTAGAGGGAACTGAGACCGTTCACATGGACATCATGAACCTTGCAGCATGCAACGGTTCTGGGCTTATTAGCAATTTCGATTTCTTCGTTGCAGATGTTCCTGACCCCATTGTTGTAACGGGTTATTCTCAAGACTTATGTCAAGGAATGACTGCAACATTAGAACCTACAATAACCGGTGGATACGGAAACTATGTATACGCCTGGAGCACCTCCGAAACAACACCAACTATTGATGTTTCTCCGATTAATTCAACTACTTACTTCCTAACGATTACCGATACTTGTGGGTGGCAAGGAGGAAACACGAATTTTCCTGTTAACATACTTGTCTTTCCCCAATTGGTGACCAACATTGACAATGGCGATTTAACCATTGGATGCAATGAAAGTGTTAACATCACAGCAACAACCTTTGGCGGTGATGGTATCTACACTTATACCTGGACCGATGAGAATGGTGCTAATTTATTCGGTTGGGGCAATTCGTTGTTCTTCGGTTCTTGGAACGGACCAGGCACAGTGAATGTTGAAGTGGTTGATGGTTGCGGACTTGTAGCGACTGACCAAATACAAGTTTCTCTAAATATTCCACCACTAGTTATCACTGTTCCTGACACGGTTAATGCGCCATGTTTGACTTTCTTTACCATTCCTGCAACAGTATCGGGTGGTGATGGTTTCTATTCGTATAGTTGGTATACCAATAATGTTTACGAATGGGACGAATGGGACAACATCTATGACAATACAGGAATTGTCTCTCAAACTACCGTTCTTGTTGAAGTAAGCGATGGTTGCGGACAATTCGCATCTGAAGACATAATTATAACTGTTGAAGCGCCACCATTAGCTGTAACCCTTCCTGCTGCTTTGGCTGGAAACTGTATTACTCCATTTACTATTCAGCCTACTGTTACAGGTGGCGGCGGAACTATGTCGTATGCATGGAATAACAACGGAACTCCAACAGCAACGAGTGTCAATTATACATTAACCCCAGGAACATCAACAACAATTGGTCTTACGATAACAGACGGATGCGGATCTACAGCGAATGCTTCAGTTCCAATTACCATTACGAATCCGCCTGTTTTCATTGATCTTGGCAATGACATCAATGCAGGGTGCTTAGATAACTGCTTAATTACCCCTACTATTTCTGATGGTTCCGGAGGAAATAGTTTCGATTGGATTGTCGACAATGCTGTAGCAGGAAACGGAACTACTTTCTCGATTGTAACTCCCGTAGATGAACAAGTGATTGGAATTATAACTGACGCTTGCAATCAGACAGATTCTGACACCTTAATGATATTTATCCCGAATCCTCCTTTAAGCCTTGTTGCATCTTTAGATACTGCTGTTTGTGTTTTGGGAACAGCTGTACTTTACGCACAAGCTAACGGTGGTGGGGGCGGATTTATGTATACTTGGACGAATAACAGCACTGGCACCACTGCAACCTATGGCAATTTAACCTCGCCGGGAACCTACACAGTAACTGCAATAGACATCTGCGGACAGGCGATTAGCGAAGATGTTTTTGTTGATGTTGTTCCTGTAGATGCGCAGTTCAATGCCGAAAACACCGCTGGTTATACCTATGACTTTAATTTCATTGACACTCCTCCTTGTATCAATTGCAATTACGAATGGATCTTCCCAAGCGGGGTAGTTATTACAACTCCAAGCGTGAATTATACTTTTGATGGATTTGGAGAAACCACTGTTTACTTTAACGTAACCAATTCAATTGGTTGCACGGCGAGCAATAGCTTTACCATAACCTTTCCTCCTCTACTTTACATTCCAAATTCATTCACTCCGAATAACGATGGTTTGAATGATGTCTTCATGGTTCAGGCGAGTAGCGTATTGACTTACGAAATTAGAATCTTCGATCGTTGGGGCGACGAGGTTTATTATTCCACGAACATTGAAGATGCTTGGATTGGCGACCGTAGAGGCAATAACGGAACTTACTGTCCGAATGACGTCTATAGCTATGTGGCGAAAATCAAAGGATTCAACGGAGAAGCTGAAGAGTATCAGGGGACTGTTACTCTGGTGAGATAAACACTGCGTGATGACGCTTCGCGAGGACTATTCGTTTATGACAAGCGTATCTATTGTGCGAAGAATATCGTTGAAAATGATTTTTTCTTCTCGAGTGAAATTTTCCTGTGCAGTGCTGCGCAGGAAGCTCATTGCTCCCAGTTGTTCTTCCTCGGAATAAACGCCTTCTTCTACTTCCAATATACTCATAAACTCAAGCATGCCTTGAAACCCATTTTTCACAGCTACTTCAACCAAAACATGTAACTGTCCGGCTGCGGAAAAACCATTGCTCCACAGGAACTGCAGAATATCTACTTGAATGTTTTTATATTTCGAATCGAAGAGGGCTTGAACCAATTCTTCTTCTGCGTTTTTTACACGCATGGCTGAAAGCATTTCACGCGCTTCTTTCTTCATTGATTCATGATTCGAAGATGCAAGAACTTCCAACAGCGGGGAAATGGCAGATGCCTTTCCATTTATCTTCAATTGCTCAATTGCATTCAGTGCTATTGATTCATCGGAAGACATTAATTGAATGCGTAATTCAGTAGATGATAATTTTTGGCTCACTATTCGTCAGGATTAAAATGAGCGGCGAAAATAGTTCATAAAACGGAAGGATTATTTTTCAATTCGCTCACCAATAAATAAAAACTATTTGTATAATTGTGTAAAGATTCAAACTTATGAAAACCCTTCGCTCTCTTTTAGTTGCTGCAGCTCTTATAATGGGCTCTTCCGTTATGGCTCAAAACATTGTTACAAGCAATGAGGTGAACCTTACACTTTCATCAACTACAACACGTGAGCAGTTGTTTCAACTGCGCAACGACATGATTGCTCATGGGTTAGATTTTCAATACACCCCGCAATTCGATGCGAACAGAAACTTAATTGGTATTTCATACTCTGTCCGCGCAACTACTGGCGGATTGGTTGTTTGTCAATCGAACAGCAACGTTAACTTAACTGCTACTTCAGCTCATATTCATTTGGTGAAGCAAAACGGTAAATTCGTAGAACAGAACTAAATTTATTTTCGATATAAAACAAAAGCCGCTTTTTCAAGCGGCTTTCTTGTTTTTCACTTGGAAGAATATCAATTGAATTCTACTTTCCAAGCAGCAATACCCGCAGTAAGTTCCTTCACATACGTTCCAGCAGAGCTGTAAACTTTTACAGTTGAAGGAGAAGTGTAATTCGTTGCACTGCAAACCCAAACCTCATGCGTGGTTGGATTCACCGAAACACCGTTGGATGCTAACGTCAAGAAATCTGTAAATACATTCGATTGTATATCGAAAGATAAAACCGTTGCGTTTGAAATGTAAATTCTGTTGTTTGTCTCATCCTTCGCCATGTGCAAAGGGTGATCTCCCAATGTACCAACATCGAATGTTGTAACGGAATTATCCACCGAATTCACTTTTTCTAAAGCTGCGGGCGTATGCCCGATTATTGTATAATTCGCATCATATTGCGTTTGCCCGCTGCACAAAGCCCACAAATAACCATTTGTATCTACTTGAATTTCAACGGGTCTGTCTGCCACATTTACATAGGTCAGAACAGACTGAGTCGGAATATCAATTACAGCAATACGATTGTCTATATCCCATCCACCGCTGTTACACACATAAAGTCGATCAGCGTAAACACACATGCCTTCAGGACCCAATCCTACAGGCGTAGAAGCCGTAATGGTATTTGTTGAAAGGTCAATCCATTTCACACTTCCATCTAAACTACCATCTGTAACTGCGGCCATTCCGTTTCCTACATATTGAAACGAACGTGGGTAAGCAAAACCGGTAATTTCGGCTTCAACTTTAAAGGTTGTTGCATTCATGACAATAACCTTTCCCGTTGAATTCGATACGGCGTAAAACTTTCCATTTACAATATCGAAATCTGAAATAACATCGCCCAAAGAAGTTCCATTCGCATCAGCAAATGGATTTGAAACTAGCACGCTGTTGAGCGTCCACGTAATACTTCCATTCAGATTTCCGAATGAACCTTCATTGACTACAAATGCGCCATTAGAATAGTCAACAATCGGCTCATCATCGTTCTTGCATTTTTCGCAAGAAACGAGAACCATTGAGAAAAGTAAGGCAGATAAAAATTTGAATTTCATGGTTATTTTGTTTTAGTGAATAAAAAATTTAATTCCGATTGAGTAGACTCTACCAGGCAACGCATATCCTCGTATCCATTGGTATTGAGTATTGGTTATATTTTGAATTTCGAATTGAAGAACGATTTGATTTTTGTTGAATTGCCAATCCTTATTCAGACTAGCGTTTAACAAATTGAAACTTGGTAATGCGTAAAAGCTACTGTTTCCTTCATCTGTGAAACGGCTCGAGACAAAGGCGTTTGAAAGCAACACCGACCAACCATCTTGAGTATATTGAAGGGAAGAACTTTGACGAAGGCGAGGGGTGTAAATAATATCGAACGCATAAGGACTCCCGCTATTCACGGCAGTCGTATGGGTAAGTTCAGCTCTGGCTGTAACATTTATTACACCTCTAAAAAACTTAGATTTCATCGAGACAACTCCTTCAATTTGATTCATTGAAACAGATTTATAATTACTTGCCATCCATATATTTTCTGGCATTGGCACCCATTGAATCCAATTGGAAACATTCCCTGTCTTTGCATTTACCTGAAATTGCAATGCCCTCTCCATTTGCAACGTAATTTCATTGTGCCACTTGAACTGAATCCACTTTGCTTGTTCCGAAAGCAATTCAGGATTTCCGCCTTGAATCCAATAGAGATCATTCGCCGAAGGCATGCGCGATTTCACGCTACCTGAAAGCGACAATTGCGAGCTCACATTTTTTATTTTATATGGAAGTTCCACTCCTATTTCACCACTTATAATCGGCTTCCGATCTGAGCGCCATTCGGGCTTCACCCAAGAAACCATTCTCAATTTTCCTTTTGCTAAATCCTGAATGTAGGAAGCCCACAACGAACCTCCCTTCCACTGAACTTGCTGAGTCCAATCGCGGTATTGAAGCGAAGTAACGCTTGCAGTAGGATTAATTTGAACGAGCGCTCTGCGCATTTGCAACGATCCGTTTACAAAAGCGTTAACGAGACTTGTTTGAATTTGGCTTGAAGCTACATAGCTTGAATATTCTTGATTGGATAGCGTAACAGAAACGCCTTGCTTAGACTGAAAATGCATGAAAGAAAAAACACTTTTGCGCTTTCCTTCACAATAAAACGTCGATTGAAAAAGGTCGTCACGCTGATTTGCATTCCAGTTGCCTACCCCGCCCATGACTGATGGCAATAATGCATAACGATTAACTGCCATGGTGTTGAAATAATGCGTCCTTTTCTTTCCTTCAAAAACAATATTGCTCTGCACACCTTGTGTCATGTTGTTGTTATTCGTTTGAGTAACCAAAGGGGCTTCCCATTGCTGAATATCTCTGTAACTGAATTTGTTTTCATTTCGTGATTGAAATGCTCGAATGCTCCATTTCCATCTATCTCGTTTTCTTGAAACAGCCATTCCGTGAAAAATATTCTGTAAGGAGTTGACTGTACTTTCAACAGAGATTTCGTTTTTTGTGGCAACACTTGATTCTAATCTAAGCGTTGCGGCTAGACCTACATTCCGCTGAAAGCCACTAAAGTTGCGTTCTCCGAGCGAAGCCGATTGAATAAAGAATGAAGGAATAAGCGAGAGATCGGCCATTCCAAGTGTTGGCGAGTTTAGCACGGCTCCATTTAATTCAACAGTAACATAGTTCGAACTCATTCCGCCCAAACGGAAGGAAGCAATGGATCCGGGCGCACCGTAGGTGTTCACCATACCAATGCCCGAACGTTGCAATGTGGTAGCAATGTCTAAAGATGAAGAATGGAGTAAAAGAGTAGAATCTACTGCGTGCAGTTCATCTGCTTTCAAGCTGCGCTCGGATATAATCTCCAGAGGCATGATGGATACATGCGGCAGTGAGTCTTGCGCAAGCAGAACAAAAGGCAACAGCAACAATAAGACAGCACAAAGTTTTTTCTTCATAGTCCTGTTCTCGCTTGGCCCCGAGCGATGATGGGGTTAATACACTTGGCAGGTCTTCTGACTTATCTCTCGGTTGCGCGCCTTCCCGTTTTCACAGTGGCTTTGAGTGGCAATCGTTTTCATTCTTTCGAATGAGAGCTTTACAGCTGCGGGCACAGTTCGCGATTTTCGCGCGATTCCCTTTTCACAATGAACTTCTTCATTGACCAAATGCATGGCAAATGTAGTAAATCTTTTCTTCTGTCCTATTTTTGAAATATGATTCGATTTATCTGCACGCTTTCATTCTGTTTATTTACTCTGTTCTCGTGGGCTCAACCCATGCAAAGAGATTCTGTAGACATTAGCATGCTGTCCGCGCAAGATCAAGCGCGCATAAAATCAATTGAGTCGAAATTGAATCTTTCTCAACAGCAGCATTTGTTGATACCCTCCATCTTCGTTCACTATCACGGGCTTATTGAAGATCAGAAAAAAATCATGGACACCGTTGCTGAACGACCTTCTGTGAATGAAGAAGAGCGTTTGAAAGATTTGAATGCACGATCTGAATTTGTAAAAAAACTTCGCGAAGAACGTGACTTAAATGTAGAGCTAGCGCTGACTCCAGAACAAAAAGAAATTTATCTCACTCAAATAAAAATAGCCAAACCACAAGTGCTTCACTTTGGCGTTCACGACCGAATGAACTGTCCGGTTTGCGTTTCTCCTACTACTGCACCATGAACAAAATACACGTTTACCTTTCTGCATTTCTCCTTTCCTGCATAACGCTTGGATCATGCGTCATAGCCCATATTCCACCCAATGAGAATCCGGAGGATTATAAACCAGCACCCGTTTCGAATAAACCGAACAGTCATTCGGTTCAGGTGCCAAATGTTGAAGTAAAAGATAGTCAAAGCAAAAAATTCAATGTAAATGTGTTCACCGGAACAGGCGGACATGGACACACCTTTCCCGGAGCAACTGCTCCGTTTGGAATGGTTCAGTTGAGTCCGGATACCCGACTCGACGGATGGGACGGTTGCGGTGGTTATCATTATAGCGATAGCATTATTTACGGATTCACGCACACGCATTTGCAAGGAACGGGAGTGTCTGATTACGGCGATATACTGTTCATGCCAACGAATGGACACACGAAGGAAAAACCACTTTGGCGCGATGCCATTGCTTCAAAATTTTCGCATAAAAGAGAACAAGCAAGCCCAGGTTTTTACAGCGTTCACCTAGATGATTACAACATTGACGCGGGATTCACAGCCTCTACTCACGCAGGATTGCACAAATACAAAATGCAACCGGGAGACTCTTGCTTGTTGTTTTTAGACTTCATGCACAGAGATAAACTCTTGTATTACGACTTGCATTTTTATGGCGATACTGCTATTAGCGGTTACCGTGTTTCTGAAGCGTGGGCTACTGAGCAGCACACGTATTTCTATGCGGTGTTCTCTCAGCCTTTTGTTGGAAATGACCAATTGATGCAACGTTCCAAGAGCGTGAATGAAAAAGGAGAGACGAAGATTGAACTTGAAATGATTCAAGCGTTTCAGTTTCTTTTCCTTCCAACCGAAAAAAATGAATTGACTATTCGCGTAGGAATTTCGGGGGTTGATGAAGAGGGCGCCAAGAAAAATTTATATGCTGAAATGCCTCGAACCGATTTCAGGTACAACAAACAAAAAGTAGAAGAAGAGTGGGATAAAATTTTTAAGAAAGCGCCTGCCCCGATTTTATTTCCAACCAGAAAAGGACTTGAGAATTACCGCACTTCTTTGTACCACTGCTACACCGTTCCGAATGTGTGGAGCGATGTAGATGGAAGATACAGAGGTATGGACAATAAGATTCATACGGCTGAAGGATATACGCGCTACACTGTGTTTTCACTTTGGGATACGTTCCGCACCTACCATCCGATGATGTGTAAATTAGAACCGGAGCGCACGCAAGATTGGATGAAGACTTTTTTGGAAATGTATAAAGAGCGTGGTGAATTACCTGTTTGGGAATTGGCGGGAAATGAAACGTATTGCATGATCGGGTATCACAGTGTACCTGTGGTTGCAGAAGCCTACCAGCAAGGTATTCGTTTCAAAAACCGCGAAGACGAATTGAAAATGTTGGAAGCCATGGTTGCGACAAGTAATGGTCCGCAAGATGAAAAGAAAGCTTATGTAAAATATGGCTATGTGCCGGGTGATGAGTTCAGCGAAAGCGTGAGTAAGACATTGGAGTTTGCTTACGACGATTTTTGTATTTCACGCTATGCTGAAATGATCGGGGATAAAGCGGTTGCGCAACAATATGCCATTCGTTCTCAGAACTGGAAAAACGTTTTCGATCCGGATACGAAATTCATGCGCGCTCGTGTGAATGGCGGATTCGCAACACCTTTCGATCCGTATCAAGTGAACTTTCATTACACCGAAGCGAATGCATGGCAATACCGATTCTTTGCGCCACATGCCATTCCTGAATTGATGGAATTGATGGGTGGAAAGAAAGAATTCGAAGCGGAATTAGACAAACTCTTCAACGCTCCAACGCAAACAACCGGAAGAGAGCAGGCCGACATCACAGGACTTATCGGACAGTACGCACACGGCAACGAACCGAGTCATCACATGGCGTATTTGTATGCTTATGTGAATCGTGATAAGCTGCACATGTATCGCGATAGCATTATGAAGACCCTCTACTCTCATACTCCAGATGGACTTTGCGGAAACGAAGACTGTGGTCAGATGTCGGCATGGTATGTTGTAAGCGCTTGGAATACGTATCCGATTTGTCCAGGTGAATACAACGGCTGGTGGCAAGATTACGATCCAATGCCGGAGTTTAACACGCAGGGGCAAGGCTACACAAGCCCATTTCCAATTAATTACAATCTAAAAAACATTGTCCCTGCGCCAATCATCACTGCGCCCAATCGCGCATTCGTAGGCGAGCAAATGATTTCAATTTCGTGTTTGAATAGTGCTTCTAAAATTAAAGTTGAAATAATGGAAGAAGGTGGAAGCAAGAAAAAAGGATTCTTCTATTCCGAGCCATTCAAGATTACAAAAACATGTACCATACTTGTAAAAGGCTTGGCCGGTTCAGACCAAGAGATTGACAGTCCTTGGATAGAAGCAACCTTCTACAAGCGTTCAGGAAATTTAGTGATGAAGGAAGTGGGCAACTACGACGCGCAATACACTGCAGGTGGAAATGATGCGCTTGTCGATGGCATTCGTGGAAAGCTCGATTTTAGAACGGGTGTATGGCAAGGATACAATGGCAAAATGGAATGTGTTATTGAATTGAAAAATCCGACGAACATCAAAAAGATTTCGCTTTCTGCTTATCAAGATATTCGTCCATGGATATGGTTTCCTTCCAACGTAAAATTCTTTGTGAGTAAAGATGGAAAGTCTTACGACGAAGTGTATTCGCAAGACTACACTTCACAGCAACGCGTCGAAGACCCACAGATGCATGAATACACTGCGAGCTTCGATAAGAATTACAAAGGCGATGTTAGCGCAGTGAAGTATGTCAAGTGTGTTGCGATTCCGGCGTTCGATAAAATTCCTGAATGGCATTTGGGTGTTGGCGGGAAGCCGTGGGTTTTCTTTGACGAAATCATTATTGAATAATATCAAATGGGCCAATCAAACATATTTTTTGAGAAGGGGTTAGCGCAGACGACACCGTTTCCGTTGGGAATTGAGGTGGAGCGTGCGGAGGGGTTGTACGTTTATAAGAAAGATGGTTCGCGGATTATGGATTTTGTGAGCGGTGTTGGGGTGAGTAATCTGGGACATGGGAATGCGCGTATTCGTGAGGCTATTCATAAGCAGGTGGATAAGCACTTGCACACGATGGTGTACGGTGAATTCATACAGGAAGCACAAGACAATGCGGCGAAGAGTTTATTGAAATTACTTCCAACTGAATTGAATTGTTGCTACTTCGTGAATAGCGGAACGGAAGCGATTGAGGCAGCTATAAAATTGGTGAAGCGCGTTACAGGAAGAAAAGAGATTGTTGCGTTTGTGGGATCGTATCACGGAAGCACGACGGGCGCTATGGCCATTAGTGCGAATGAAGTAAAGAAGCGGAACTTTCGTCCGCTTATGCCCGGTGTGAATTTCATTCGATTGAACCACTGGGAAGATTTAGATTTCATTACTGAAAAAACTGCGGGTGTTATTCTTGAAACCATTCAAGGCGACGCTGGTATTCGCATTCCGGATGACTTGTATCTGCGTGCGTTGAAAAACAAATGCGAAGAAGTGGGTGCGCTGCTCGTGTTCGATGAAATTCAATGCGGCATGGGGCGCACCGGGAAAGTGTTCGCTTTCGAACACTTCGGAGTGGTTCCTCACGCCATTACGCTCGGAAAAGCACTAGGCGGAGGAATGCCAATTGGATGTTTGGTTTCCTCGCGAGAGAACATGCGCGAGCTTTCACACAATCCGTTTCTCGGACACATAAGCACCTTTGCGGGACACCCTGTTGCTTGCGCAGCAGCGCATGCATTCCTCGAACAAATTCACGATGAAGAATTGTTGAATCACGCTGAAACGATTGGACAATTCATTGAAGAAAAATTAAGCGCTCATCCAAACGTTATCGAAATTCGAAGAAAGGGATTGTTCTTAGCCATTGACATGGAGAGTGCTGAAATGGTTCAGCAAGTGGTTGAAGAAAATTTGAGAAACGGACTCTTGAGTTTTTGGTTCTTGTCTTGTCCGTGGAGCTTCCGTATTGCGCCGCCGTTGACGATTACCATGGAGGAGGCTCAAGAAGGTGTGGCCATTATTCTTGCTTCTATGAGTGCAGCTAAATAATTAAAGAATCGCTTTTATTGTTTGAAGAATAATCTTCATATCCGTTAGAAAACTTTGCTCGCGGAGGTACTTGAGGTTGAGGGCAAGTTTGGCTGGCATGATCTCTTCGATGTAAGTTTTCTCGGGATCCGATGAGGCGCTGAGGAGTTCGTTTTCACGAACGTATTCGATGCTTGCGAAGTCGGTTATTCCGGGTTTTATGCTGAGGACGTTTTGTTGTTCTTCGTTGTACAACAAAACGTATTTCGGGACTTCAGGGCGAGGACCCACGACACTCATTTCACCCAGAAAAACATTCACCAATTGCGGCAGTTCGTCGATTTTGTAATTCCGAATAAAGTAACCGCTTCGAGTAATGCGATTGTCTTTCATTCCAACTGTTAATTGACCTTTGGATTCAGCATTTTTTCGCATGGAACGAAACTTCAACAAACCGAAATTTCTTCCATTCAAACCCACACGTTGTTGCACGAAAAAAGGAGAACCGAAATCGTCGAGAACAATCAAAATTGACACGACTATTCCCAATGGCACAAGGACTATGATTAGCACTCCAGAGAATAGAACATCGAAGAATCTTTTCATTCCGTTTATTTAATCGCTTTCAGAATTGCGTTTGCCACGCGCTCTGCATCTTCGTTCGATAAATCGTAATAGACCGGAAGTGAGATTTCGTTTTTATAGAAATTAAACGCATTCGGAAAATCGTGAATGTCATACCCTTCTCCCTTGTAAAACGTGAACAACGGTAATGGTTGGAAATGCACATTCAATGAAATGCCCTGCTCTGCTACTTCACGAATCACAGCGTCACGCTGTTCTTCTGAGAACTTGTTCAAACGAAGCATATACAAGTGGTGGTTTGAGTCTGACCAAGCTGTTTTGAAAGTTGGAAGAATGCAATTCTCATTGGTTGAAAGAACGCGGTTATAAATCTCGCAAATCTCTTTCCTTCTATCCAAGCTTTCTTGAAAGCGCTCCAACTCTACTCTGCCAATGGCTGCGTGAATGTCTGTCATGTTACACTTGTAACCCGCTTCCACAATATCATATCTCCAGTTACCTGGTTGTAATTTCGAAATTGCGTCTTTCGACTGCCCGTGAAGTGACTTTACATATATTTCTTCCCGAATTTTTTCTGAAATAATTTCATTTTGAAAATTCAACGCAATGGCTCCACCTTCAGCTGTGGTTAAATTTTTCACGGCATGAAAAGAGAATCCAACGACATCGGTTTGATTTCCCACACGTTTTCCTTTGTACAATGAGCCGAACGAATGTGCTGCATCTGAAACAACAAGTGGTCTACCGAATTTTTCTTGAGGCTTACTGGTCGGTTTCCATTCGAAACGTTCAGAAAAGCCTTTTGCTAATTCCATGTAAGCGTCGTAATCGACAGGCAATCCGCCAACATCTACCGGCATAATGGCCTTGGTTCTTTCAGTCATCGCCGCAGCAACTTTTTCAATATCCAAGTGCGCTGAATTCGGCGCGCAATCTACCATTACAGGGGTTGCTCCTAAATGCACAACTACGTTCGCTGTAGCAGCATAAGTGTAAGCCGGAACAATTACTTCGTCGCCCGGACCAATTCCATACCAATGCAAAACCATTTCAACAGCGTTGGTCCATGAGTTCAAACAAAGCACCGGACCTGAATTGCAATAGTCTTTGATATCGTTTTCAAAAGCACGTGTCTGAGGACCTGTAGTTATCCAACCTGAGCGAAGCACTGCCGTTACCGCCTCGATTGTCTTTTCATCGATACGAGGCGGAGAAAAAGGAATGGGTTTCATAAGTAAGCAAAAATAAGGGATACGCCTCTTGCTTTTATTAACTTTACGGAATTAAACTTTTCGCACTTATTTCTGTTCTAAGCCTATGGCATTTATCACCAGCTCTTTCCTTCAAAAGGCGAAAACATTTTTGCTTGTCTTCATTCTGCTTATTTCTGCTGCAAGTTCTTTCGCGCAGCCGCAACAAGGCGGAAGACCGGGAGGCAATGGAACTGGACAAGGAAAGCCTGCAGCTAAAGGGCGTGTTTATGGAAAGCTTTTCGACGCAAGAACAAACAAACCCTTAGAATTCGTGGTGTTGCGTATTTATAAAGAAGACAGTTTATTGGTTAAGGAAAAGAATCCTCTTGTTTTGGGCGGTGCACTTTCACAAGCCAACGGCGAATTCACCCTTGAAGATATACCAGTGGGTGAAAAAATAACGGTTCGCTTTTCTTTGGCGGAGGTTGATGCGGCCTATTTCGTTTTCAGTCTAAAACCTTCCGGAGGTCCAATGGGGTTGATTGAAAAAGATTTAGGCAATCTTAAGCTCACCTTCACCGGACAACTGAATACAGTGACCATTGACGGCGGCGGTCCGCGATTGGAATTCGACAAACGCATTTACGATGTTGACAAGAACCCAATGAATTCCGGAGGAACTGCAGAAGATGTGCTGCGCAACATTCCTTCACTTCAAGTAGATACTGACGGTAATGTTCAACTTCGAAATGCAGCTCCACAAATTTTTGTAGATGGAAGACCAACGACTCTAACCATTGATCAAATTCCTGCAGACGCCATTCAACGAGTTGAATTGATTACCAATCCTTCTGCGAAGTACGACGCCAGCGGCGGCGGTGGAATTGTAAACATTGTCATGAAGCACAACCGCAGCGGTGGTTACAACGGTAGCGTTCGAGCTGGTGTTGACAAGCGCGGAAGAATTAATTCAGGATTGGACTTCAATATTCGTCAAGGAAAAATCAACTTCTTCGCGAACGCGAATTACAATCAACGCCGAAGCATTAGCATCGGAACTACAGATCGGGAAAACGTGGCTCCTGCTTATTCCCTGTTTCAAAATCAGTATAGCATGAACGACGGTTTCATGTTGAATGGAAGAGGCGGATTCGATTGGTTGATCGACAACCGAAACACCTTGACCTTTTCCGGCAATATCATGAAGGGATCCTTCGCTCCTTTTGACACGTTGAATGTTAAAGCCGATACTCTCGGAGGTGGAACCGGATTTTACTACCGTGAGAGCAACACCAAGCGTACCTTTCAGAATCTTGGTGGAAGCGTATTGTTCAAGCACCTCTTCACGAAAGAAGGAACGGAGTTGAACGCTGACATCAATTACAACCGCATTAAAAGTGTGTTTGACGGGGATTATGAAAACATTTACAACGACGCGAATGCTACGTATTTGATGCAACACGGAGATGTCTCTCAGTTTTTAATTACTTCACAAATAGATTTTGAATCGAAGGTGACCGATCGTTTTCGTGTTGAAGCTGGAACACGTTTCTCTGTGCGTGACTTCACAACAGAGTATAGAAACAAACAACTGGTAAATGGCATTTGGGAAGACATCACTTCATTGGGTGTAAACTACCATTACCTCGATCAGGTTTATGCTGCTTATGGAACAGCAGCCTTAGACTTACCTGTTTGGAAAATCAAAGCTGGACTTCGCGCCGAGAGCAGCGATTACAAAGGAGAGCTTTTAAGCGCAAATAGCAACTTCGCATATAAATATCCGATTGCGCTTTTCCCTTCGTTATTCGTAACACGCGTAATTACTGAAAAGCAAGACGTTCAATTTGCATTGAATAGAAAGATCAATCGTCCAAGTTTCATGACGCTTTCTCCATTTACGGACTACAGCGATTCGTTGAACATTCAACGCGGAAATCCGGGATTGAAACCGGAATTCACGCAATCGGGCGAACTCTCTTGGCAATGGATTCCGAATAAGAAAAACACAATGATTGTATCTGCTTACGGCCGTTATACAACGAATGTCACTGTTCGTCAACAAAGCCTAGAGTACAGCGAATTCTTGGGCGACACTGTCGTGGTTACCTCTTATCAGAATGCTAGCAGCAGCCAAGCCTTGGGATTGGAATTTGTCTCACGTAATGCGCTCTCGAAGACCATTGACATGAGTACGAACATTAACATATACAACAGTGCCATTGACGGAACGAACCTCGATCCGAATTTAAAGAACAACATCAGTTCCTATTGGATCAAGAGTAACATCACTTACAAGGCTCCAAAAAACATTTCTATTCAAGCGATGTTCGATTACAGCAGTAAACGTTCGTTGGAAGTTGGAAGCAGCGAACGCGGAGGCGGTGGTGGTGGCGGAGGAATGGGTATGGGCGGCGGTGGCTGGGGCGGAAGCAACAATACTGTTCAAGGATACATTGAACCTACCTACGGATTGGACCTTTCCATTCGAAAAGAATTTCTAGAAAATAGAAGTTTGGTGCTTTCATTCAGCGCACAAGACGTGTTGCGCACCCGCGTAAACATTGTTCACAGCACTTCGCCTTTCTTCGATCAGACTACCTACAAGCGTCGCGACTGGCAGATGTTCCGTTTCAACATTTCATGGAAATTCGGAAAGATGGATTCGCAGTTGTTCAAGCGTAAGAACATGAAGTCGAACGAAGGCGGGATGGAAGGCTGATTCACGGAGTGAAAGATTGGCTTAGCCAAAGATATTTCACAAGATGCGGAGCAAGATTAGCGGAGCCAAAGATGGTCTAATTTTTTATAGTATACCCAATTAAATAATTATTATCTGCACGTTTTTAATTTACCTAAATTCGCTTAAACTGAAAATATATGATTTTCCATTCGACAATATTTCTGAAAGCGAAACCAAGTGAAATTGACCCAAGATTAATATTATTTGGAATTGTAGCCCTACTTATTCTTTTTGTTTACTTCAGCATTTCAAATGCTCTAACCAAAAAAAAGGAAAACAAAGTAAAAGAGCAACAAATAATTATTGAAGCCAGTTGGGCAAGTGAAGAAGGAAAGGCATTTTTTGAAAAGATTAAAGCTCGACTCAGGAATAATGAAAGTGCGCCGGTTCATTCCATTGAAGAATTAAATGGGTTAAACGATTTATCTAAGGAAAGTATCAACTCCCGATTCGGAGTGACAGATAAAAAATATGAATATCGAATTCCTCTCGCACTGGAGTTTTTAAATGAAAGATATAAGGCAGAAACTTCTGAATTAATCGGAATCACAGAAGAACAGGCTCAAACCGAGCACGGAATAAATCTAAATAACGACGAATTGCTTTATGAGATGTATGACGAGTGTGCCTGGTTTGAATTAAAACGAAGCCAACAAAGATCATGGAATTACCATGGGCTGGGATTAAGAATTCCACTTGGTGGTGGCCTATCCTATCGCTTAGGATCAATTCAAAATCTAAATCCAAACAATTTGTTCGAATATAAAGAAATCAGTAAAGGAAAAGTTTTCTTAACTAACAAAAGAATAATTTTCCAAGGTGAGTCAGAGAACAAAACAGTCACATTAAAGTCTTTACTTGACATTGAACAGTATAATGACTCATGTGTAATTGGAAAGTCAACAGGAAAAAAACCTATTATCAAATTCCAATTCGATGACGCTGCGATTTTCTCAAGAAAACTATCTCGATTATTTGAAACAGTATGAGCGATATTAATGAAAAAAAGATTGAACCAATCTCCTTAGTTCTTAATATTCTCTCTCTGTATGCTGTCTCTGCATTTATTTTAGACTCGCTTTTTCAATTTTCAGACGAAATTTCGAAACTACTTTTCTATTTCGACAATTTCATTTGTTTAGTTTTCTTTCTTGAGTTTTGTTACAATCTGATCACAGCTGAAAGCAAATTAACTTATTTGAAATGGGGTTGGATAGACCTAATTGCAAGTATTCCAATAATTGGATTTTTGCGAACAGGTAGAATTTTTAGATTAATCCGATTATTCCGTGTAATTCGAGCTTTCAAGTCTACTAAACAATTCCTTGATCAAACATTTGCGGATAAAGCAAAAGGGACTCTTTCATCATTAATAGTGCTTGCTTTTTTATTATTGATCTTCACGTCAATTGCAATTCTTCAAGTGGAAACAGCACCTGAGAGTAACATTAAAAGTGCTGAAGACGCTATATGGTGGACATATTCTACTATGACAACAGTTGGTTATGGTGATAAATATCCTGTAACTACTGAAGGTAGGATAATTGCTATGGTATTAATGACATTCGGAGTAGGCATTTTCGGAACATTCACTGCCTATGTGGCTTCTAAATTTGTGCAAAACAAATAAGCCTGTCCTTCCCCTGTAAATCCTTTTTCAATTCTCCTTTCCAGCCTATTGACTCTCCAAGAGCTAAAGTTTCGGCAGCGTAATTCTCATGAATTTCGAAGAAGACTTGTTTGACCGTTTCGCAATTGTTTGCCAATTCTAGTATTCTTCTATAAAACAAAAGCGGATCG
>CANKYR010000003.1 GCA_947488195.1 Flavobacteriales bacterium | reverse complement strand
GCTTCTTTCTTCGCTCGCAATCCATGAAGCTGCGGACTAATGTCAATGTTGTTTTGCCCTGCGTGTTTGCAAATGGTTTTAATGAACGACAGCACTCGCTCAAAATAATTCGCGCTGAGTTTTTGCTTCTTCTTGCAAAAATCTTCAAAGTCTATTCTGAACTGCTCGTTTACCTCTTTCAACAGAACGACAGAACGACTGCTCTTTTGAAACGCAATTATCTTTTGCCTCACCGACGACCACTTCTTAACCGACTCTTTCGCCGCAGTGGATTCTTTTACCTTTATGTAATAGTCAAAATACTCGACAAGCGTTAACGGCAACTCATTTTCGTTCTTGGTCTCTTGAATTGGATTAATCAGATTCATGAGCCATTCCTTATCTACTGTCACTCGCGTTCGCTCTGCCTGAAGGTAGGATTCTTCTATTCGGTATTTCAGTTCGCTCAAGGAAACAACCAATTCTTTCAATTCGGAAGTTCTGGCGTTCTTCACCCAACCTTTATCTGAATCCCATTTATTTGTTTGGACGATTAGATTCGTCCGAACCCTTAAATCCATTTTACGTCCAAAACGGACACGCGTATAAATTGAAGCTTGATCTTCTTCGCTTTTTGACTGAATAAAAAACTGAACCATTTTCATACTTTCAAAGGTATGAAAAAAGCCCCGAATTTTATGCCACATTTATGCCACATTTATGCCACATTTCGGATATCTGGTTAGATCTCATTGCACCTTATTAGACCATAAGGGGTCTAAAACAGCACTTAACTTACTCATTATCAATACTTTTGAAAATCAAGCGAAAATCCAATGAAATCTAAGCAAATACAATATGTGTGGAGCGATTATCTCCACTAAATAAATCCTGGAACAATTGCCAAACAACGGTTTCAGGATTTCTTGTTTCATTTTAGGCCACCATTAAGCCACATTATCTGATTTCCCTTCTCTTCCCCTCTCTTAACTTTTTCCACCACTCGTCGAAGGAATCTCCCGTTTCTGTTATGTCAATTTATGCCGAAATAAAAAAACGATTTTACTTGTATAAACCTTTTAAGAACGGACGATAGAAAGGTAAAATGAATCAGTACCTCAGCAACGTGTATATGAAAATCGCATAACAGTTTTCACGCCTTCTTGCCGTTAAGAATTGTTTTGTAAATTCGTATGAGTAACCATGCAACAAAACAACAAATCCGTGATGTCCTTTCAGGAAAGAGCCAAATTAGGAATGGAGAACCTATCCAATCAATTACCCGTTACCTTAAATCAGGCCAAAAAGCAGATCGAATTTCTCAAAGCGAACAGCAATTCAAAAATCAAGAAGCAGCGCGCTTAATTGATTTCGCAAAAAGAAATAGTCTCTGGATTGAGAACTTTAACACAGAGAAATATATTAGTGAAGGCGCTGAGCAAAAGGTGTATTTGATGAATTCGTATCATGTATTCAAGCTAAACGATTCCATATATTTCACAAGTTGGTTAGACTATCTAAACAATTTATTGCTTCACAATTATTTCTTTGAAGATACCTCATACGAATTATTGGGATTTACCTCAGTAAGCAATACGCTTTACTCCTTGGTGAAGCAGAACTATATACAAATTACAGAGGCAACTAATTTGAGTTCAGTAAAACAATTCTTAGAAGCAAACGGATTCAAAAACGTCAGAAACCACGACTACTACAATCCAGACCTTGGGATTATTTTAGAAGATCTTCACGACGAAAATGTTCTGGTAAATAATGGCATTTATTATTTCATAGACACCGTTTTTTATCTGACGGCTGATTTTTAATTAAAACAATGTTGCGGGAACTGTGTCACTTACTTCTCGTCAAAGACATTCGCGAAGCATTCGCCAGAAATTTAAGTGGTCGAATTCGACCACTTTAAAATTAGGTTTGTGAATCTGCTCCCAAACGCCCAGCAATTCCTTCGCCATGTTCTTTTAGCCACAAAGTTGAAATGGCCTATTGGCATAAACACTAATTTTTATATGCAAGTTATATGCTGTTTATTCGGAGGAGCTACATTACTCCACAAACGTCGAAGACCCTCGCGCAGCCATGTGCCCTCGTGCGAAGCACATTCGCGAAGCATTCGCCAAAGGGCATTCGTTACAATGTAACATTCGTGGCTATGCCACATTCGTTGTTACGCAACATTCGTGCTTCGCACATTATTTCTGTCTGAAATACAATCTCACCGGAACCCCCGTTAAACGGAAATTCTCGCGGAGTTTGTTCTCGAGGAAGCGCTGGTAAGAAGACACAACGTTCTGAGGCGTGTTGCAGAAAAATGCAATAGCCGGACTCTTCGTTGGAAGCTGAGTAATGTATTTAATCTTCACTTCCTTGCCCTTCACCACCGGTGGCGGATAGGCTTGAATAATTGGAAGCATAATATCGTTCAACTTAGAAGTAGAGAAGTGCTGCAAGCGATTCTCATAAACTTCTAGAGCGGCTTCCAACGCTTTCAAAATACGTTGCTTGGTAATGTTCGATGTGAAGATGATCGGAACGTCGGTAAATGGCGCAATGCGCTTCTTAATTTCTTCGGTCATGACTTCAACACTCTTGTGATCCTTCTCTACCATGTCCCACTTATTCACCAGAATAACAATACCTCTGTTCGCTTCCGTGATTTCACCAAAGATGGTTAAGTCTTGCTTGGTAATTCCTTCCACCGCATCGATCAACAACATGCAAACGTCTGAATTGCGAATAGACTTAATGGTACGAATGGCACTGAAAAATTCAATATCGTCTTCAATCTGTTTGCGCTTGCGCAATCCCGCCGTGTCAATCAACATCAACTCTTTGTTGAAGGCCTTGAAATGCGTGTGAACCGCGTCGCGCGTGGTTCCTGCAACTTCGGAAACAATGCTACGACCATTGCCCAACAAGGTGTTCAACAACGAAGATTTTCCTACGTTTGGTCTTCCAACAATAGCGATCTTAGGCAAGTCGGGCATTTCCGTCTCGTCAATCGAAGGCATTTCTTGAAGCAATTCGTCAAGCAAATCTCCTGATCCATATCCGTTGTTCGCACTAATGCTAAACAACTTTTCACCGAATCCTAATGCGTAAAATTCAGTGGATAAAATTTCTTTGTCTGATGTGTCTACTTTGTTGCAAACCAAGAGAATTGGCTTGTTTGAGCGACGAAGCATGTCTGCAATTTCTTCGTCCCACTCTGTCATTCCTTCCTTTGCATCTACCATAAATAGAACGCGATCTGCTTCAGCAATGGCCAAACGAACCTGACTGTTAATGTCTTGCTCGAACGCGTCGTCGCTGTTCGTAACTACTCCACCGGTATCTACAACAATGAATTCTTTTCCACCCCATTGACCCGTTCCGTATTTGCGGTCACGGGTAACTCCTGCCGTTGGTTCTACAATAGCATCTGATGTTTCAGTAAGACGATTAAATAACGATGACTTCCCTACATTCGGTCTACCAACAATAACAATAGTATAACTCATGCGGCAAAGATACGCACGAATGAAGCGTTTCAGCAATTCACAGGCCTACAATGGCTTGTTGTTCTGCATCCAACAATAGATTTTCTTGATTTGGGTGTCTGTTAATTTACCAGCATTCTTGGGCATTGCACTGTATCCTGCATCGTGTTCCACAGAACCTAAAATGGCATCGTTGTTTGCCGAAGCTGCACCCGAATAAGTACTTAGGTCTATTCCTGACGAATGGTATTGCGAATTGTGACAACCTGATGTAGCGCAATTCGCGTCATAAATTGCTTTAATATCGTTATTGTAAGTTGGAATGTTTCCAGTACAATCATACCCCTTTTGGTATTTGTCACAACTCACAAATGCAATCGTTACAATAGACAAAACCACTATTGAAGAAACAAACTTTTTCATAGAGCAAATTTTTAATTTATATGGAAGGATCCATTTTCGTAAAGATAAAAAAAAGAGCTGTCATTGGACAGCTCTTTTCTTCGTAGTAGAACAATCAACCTATTCTTTTACGAAAGGAACGCGTTGAATTTGATTACCGTTTTGAAGCGATAAGAAATAATATCCGTTACTCAATTCTGACACATTCAATTGGAAGGTGTTGTTCACAGCTCCGTTTCCGAAGTTGTTCGCGAAAACTTCTTTTCCGTCTATTGAATAGATGCGAATGATTGTGTTTTCGTTTGGTTTCAACATTGAAGCTTTCACCGCAACACTTCCAGAAGTTGGATTCGGGAACATGTTAACTGAAGTTTGAGTTGAAGTCAATTCGTTAACATTATTCGGATAAGTACCTGTTGTGTTCAACCAGAAACCATTCATTTGAGTTCCGCCTGGACCAGATACTCCGTTAGCATCCATGGTGAAGGTTACACAACTTGAAGCTGAGCAACCGTCGAAATAATAAACAGTTAAACAAACTGTGTATGTTCCGATTGAATCGTAGAAGTAAGTCGGATAAAGCTCGCTTGAAGTCATTCCGTTTCCGAAATCCCAAGAAACATAACTCACTTCTGAGAAATTTTCATTCCAGTAGATCATCACTGCGTTTTCCAATTGAACCAAGGAATCCGGCATTAATTCAATTGAAGTAGAACAGGCCGTTGTATCAACTGCGCAATCTGCATTTATACCGAAAACTTCAGATTGAAAACTTCCCGAAGACATGTCTGTTGAAATCAACGCCATTCCGTTTGCCGATATGCTAATTCCTGAAGCATTACCTCCGTCCCATCCGTCTCCGAATGTATCGAACATGTTCAAGGTGTAGCATCCGTCTGCAAGACAAACGTAACTTACATTAGTCGTATTCCCCACCGTAGGCTGTGCGCCAACAATTACAACTCCACTCGAATTTGCAATGTTGTAAGAACTTTCATTGGCAAATGTTCCAGGATTGAAGAAAATCGTTGTTGCTGTTCCAGTTGTGCAGCCTGTGAAACATGATCCATCGTCTACAACAGCCAATGCATTGTAATTCACAGCTGTTGAATCCATGCAACCATATACAAGAACACATGATCCATCGTCTGTCGTCGCAGCTGAGTTGTAGTTTGAAGCTATTGGGTTTGTACATCCGAAAATTTCTCCGCAAGTACCGTCGATACTGAAATTCACCGATTGAGTAACCAGGTTTGCGTCTAAGCCCGTGTGAATCACTTCGCCTTGACCGTTGTTAATCCAGAAGTAACCGTTGTACCAACCCTGGAAACCGGCGTTGTTCGACATAACCGCGGTGTAGCATTCGCCTAATTGCAAGCAGATATAGGTATTGTAAATGGCAACATTGCCCAACGAAGGAGAAGACCAAACGGTGTCTCCAGCTGAATTCAATATATTAAGGGTAACTAGATTTCCGGCTGAAAACGTGCAGATATAAAGAGAAGCATTAACGCTTTCTGCTCCGTTGCAATAGGTACAAGAACCATCGTCAACGTTGGCATTCGCATTAAAGTTTGTAGCAAATTGATCTGTGCAGCCGTCATATAAGCAACCGATGTTTACGTTCGCAATTGGGTTGTAGTTAGAGGCAGCAGGATCCATACATCCCTGCACTGAAACCGTTCCGCAATCAGCCACTCCCACTCCAAACATGAACTGTCCTTGGTTTCCTGTTGAAAAAGTTCCTGTGTAAGAACTTTCACCCATTACAAAAACGTTTAAAGAACCTCCGTTCCATCCGTCTCCGAATGAATCGAACATATTCACTCCGTAACATCCAACTGGCAAACACCAAACACCGCTCAAAGTTGAGGCTGTGCCGGTAGCAACAACAGAGCCTGTTCCAGTGTTTACTAATGCGTAGCTCATTTCAGTTGGGAAAAATCCTGGGGTCACTGTGTACGAAACTTGGGTACAAGTGCTGTCTGATTGTGCCTTCGCAGCAAAACCTGTGGCAACTAAAAACGCAATTAAAAATAAACGTAAAATTTGTTTCATTTTTCTAGTTTAGAGTCACGAATATATACTGACTCGTTGAAAATCAGACAATCAACCTTGAAAAAAGTTGACTATTGTTGAAAATATTAAAAAAGAGGCTATTCGAAAATGGCCCCACTTCCAATTAACTCATCTGCAATATAAAAGGCCGCGAATTGCCCTTTTGCCACACCGTATTGAGTTTCGTGAAAAATCACGTAGGTGAATTCAGTTCCAACCGCAACATTGGCTTTGAATAAAGGTTGTCGATAACGAATACGACAATCCACTTCCAAGACGTTTCCATTTATTGGTTTCAAATTTTCTTGAATCCAATGGGCCTCTTCGTTTCGAATGGCCAGTCCTCTTCGTGCTAAAGCGGGATGCGTTTCTCCTTGGGCCGAATAGACCAAATTGTGTTCTACATCTATAGACACAACAAACAAAGGAATAGCTTGTCCGCCTATTCCTAAACCTCTTCGCTGCCCTACGGTATAATAATGCGCTCCATTGTGCTCCCCAACATCCTCGCACATTTCCGGAGTAAAAATTTGTGGTCTTGAAAGAACAGCAGGATCCGAAGAAGTGTCATTCACCAATTCATTTAATTGTGGAAGGAAGTCGTCTTTGATACGTAGCACTCTTCCTTTTTTCGGAGCCAGTTGTTGTTGAAGGAAAACTGGCAGCTTTACCTTCCCGATGAAGCAAAGTCCTTGAGAGTCTTTTTTATCTGCGTTTGGAAGTTGAAGTTCTGCGGCAATGACGCGCACTTCAGGCTTAGTCAATTCTCCAATAGGAAAAAGCGCTTTGCTCAACTGAGATTGATTCAATTGACACAAAAAGTAGCTTTGGTCTTTGTTTCCGTCTTCCCCTGAAAGTAAATGGTACTGCGTCACACCATTTTCAACGGTCTCCCACTTCCTTACATAATGACCGGTTGCTACGTAATCTGCCTTGAGCTGTTCGGCTGCTTTCAAGAAAACATCGAATTTGATTTCTCGGTTGCAGAGTACATCCGGATTTGGGGTTCTTCCTAGCTCATACTCGCGAAACATATATTCAACAATGCGTTCGCGGTATTCAACGCTCAAATCTAAAACGTGAAATGGAATTCCCAAGTGCTCGGCAACGAGCATGGCATCGTTCGAATCGGTGATCCAAGGGCATTCGTTATTGATGACCACAGACTCATCATGCCAATTGCGCATAAACACAGCAATTACGTCATACCCTTGCTCTATAAGCAAATGAGCGGTAACTGCGGAATCTACGCCTCCTGACAAACCAACAACTACACGTTTCATTTTGCAAAATTAGGCGAGACCATTCAAAAACAGACCATTCTTAGGGAAGAAAGAATTACATTTGAAAAACCTCGTCCGAGGCAACCCCTAGAATTAATCTCGTCTTAAAACAAATTATTGGTGTCAACAGAACCCTCTCAACAAGAACTGATTGACGGCTGCCTCAAAGGAGACAACCGAAGCCAACATGCTATTTATAAGATGTATTATGGGAAGATGAAAGCGGTGTGCCTGCGTTATGCAAGTTCTACTGACGAGGCGAAAGACATGGTGCAAGACGGATTCATCAAAGTATTTTCCAGTTTGGAAAAATTTGAAGGAAACGGATCTTTAGAAGGATGGATTAGAAGGATAATGGTAAACTTATCCATTGATCAATATCGGAAAAAGAAGCACACTGTGGACTTAGACTTAGAAAATTCAAAGCACTATGTTGAAGAAAGTGCAGAAGAGGAAGAGGAAAACGAGCAGGAGCCTGACATTTACGACTTTCAACCTCACCACATCGTTGAAGCCATGCAACAATTGACACCTGTCTATCGTACAGTTTTCAACTTGTATGTCTTCGAAAACTTTTCTCACCAAGAAATTAGTGAGAAACTAGGCATTAGTTTAGGAACTTCAAAAAGTAACTATTCGAAAGCCAAGAAGAACATGAAAAAGATATTATTAAAAAATAAAATTAACGAGGCGAATGAATCGTAACCCGTTGGACAAATTTGAGCAAGGAATTCAAGACGCTTATAAGAATTATGAGTTGCCTTATAGTTCTTCAGAGTTCTCACAAGTAGGCAGACGTCTGTTTCGCAAGCGTCTATGCAGTGGCCTAGCGCTTTGGGGTGGAATTGCAGCTGTAACTGCTATTGTAGGAGTTTCTGGCTATCTTGTAATTTCAAGTAAAAGTAATGCCCCTATTTCCGCTGTTCCCAATGGGATTGAAGTTTCAAACACTGTATCAATTCCGAATTCAAACGAAAATGTCATCATCAATACTTCTGATGGTTTATCTGACATTATTTCTGAATTCAATAACGATGTTTTAAATACTTCCGACAAATCAGATAATCTTCATTCAAAATCAACCAATGCAGATGCGGTTGAAGAGACAACGGAAAGCACATTACCTGTCGCTACTACTGAAAGAAGTAATTCTGAAGCTCTTGATAATGAGAGAACTGAAAACCGAAATAAATCTTTAGTTATTGAGCCCAGTCTGCGTCAAGCCTGCGCAGGAACAGATGTCAATTTCACGGCCAAAAACAGCCCGAAAAATGGAAGCTATTTGTGGAATTTTGGAGACGGTAGTTTCTCGAATCAAGAAAACCCGGCGCACATTTACAAAAAATCTGGAACCTTCGATGTGTCCTTATCGGTAACCAATCCCAATGACGGTCAAATTTCAACGATTGCGATGCGCGATTTGATTACCATCAACCCCAAACCTGAAGCTGATTTCGAGTGGTCTTACACGAATAATCCGGTAGGAGAACCAACCGCGAAATTTGTCAACACGAGTGTGAATGCCAACAGTTTCGTATGGAAATTCTCAGGAAACCGAACATCCAATGAAGTTTCTCCAAGTGTTATTTACACTTCGAAAGGTAAGCAACAAGTAATTCTTGAAGTTCAAAACACTTATGGTTGTAAGGACGAGCAAGTGAAAATTGTTCAGGTGAATGCTGACTTCAATCTCGGGGCGGAATTAAGAATGAGCGAGCAAAATATTACTTTCATGCCAGAAGCATTGAAAAAAGGTGGAAACAAGTTCAAACTTTCAATCTACGACGGAGAAAACATTATCTTCGAAACATCATCTAAAACTAAAGTGTGGAAGGGTGAAATGAAGGGGGGTAAAAAAGCTTTGGCTGGACAGCAATTCCCTTGGATAGTTTTAATTTATGGTGAAGAAGGAAACGATGCGCGCTACTACAGCGGAACACTTACAATTGTACCTTAACCAAAACCTCATATACCTAAAACAGAAGGGCCTTTTCGAAGGCCCTTTTGTTTGTATTTATTCTTGATAATACCTGGACCTTTTTTCTTAAATTTGCATAGCAATAATTTTTAAAAATAGCTTGCAACCATTTGTGGTAATTCAGCGTCTTAAAAAAAACAATTCCAAGAATGAGTAAATTCTTATCCATCCTATTTTTCAGCATCTGCTCTTTTCAAGCTTTTTCTCAACCAATATTTACAGGAACCCTTTCCGTATGCGGAGGTTCACTTACAGATGATGGAGGAGGAGGGGCATACACAGATAATAATTACACCTTAGTTCTTTGCCCGTCCACTTCTGGAGATGTTATACAATTGGACTTTTCGGCCTTTCAATTACAAACTTCTCCTAACGCTAATAACAGTGATTACCTCGCTATCTTTGACGGGCCAAATACTTCTTCTCCTTCTTTAGGAAGTTATACAGGCAACTCATTGCAAGGTCTTCAAGTAACAGGCACCGTAAACAACCCTTCGGGATGTTTGACTCTAGTTTTTTCGGACAACGGAAATCCAAACTCAGGGTCACCCGGATTTGAAGCTGCTATTTCTTGTACAACTCCTTGCGCACCACCTACTCAAAATTCTGTTATTGCGAATCCATTGCCTGTTGGTCCTGAACAGTCGATTGCGATTTGCGTTGGTGCTTCTGTTGAATTTAATGGAATTGGATCCTTTGCTGCACCCGGATATTCACTTGCTCAATATATTTGGAATTTCGATGATGGTACGATTAACAACCTTTCTGTTCAATCAACGTCTCATACCTTCAATGAACCTGGTGAATATATTGTGACGCTTGCGGTAGAAGATGACAATGGCTGTGCAAGTTTAAATACGACACCGTTACAAGTATTGGTTTCAACAGCCCCCACATTTCCTGAATTAAACAACATAACTCAAAGTACCTGTTTTGGTGAATTGGTAACCTTAACTGGTTCTGCCCAAAGCACGCAATGGACCGCCCTTCCTCCTCAAGTTGTTTCAGGTTCTACTTATTTGGCCGATGGGGCTGGATTCTCCTATTCGTCAACCTTGAATTTCGATTTCTTCGATCCCGGCGCAGTGCTCACGACATGTGCCGATTTGTATAGTGTTATGGTAAACATGGAGCACAGCTACATGGGTGACCTTGGCATTTCAATTACTTGCCCTAACGGAACTACTGTGAACCTTGTTACTTGGGGAACGAACGGCGGAGGACTTACGTTCCTTGGCGAGCCTATTGATGTTTTTCCCGAAACCACTGACCCTGGTATTGGTTATGACTATTTTTGGTCTCCAACCGCAACAAACGGAACTTGGGGCCAAGCCGTGACAACGAATCAACTCACTCCCGTAACAAATGGGGCTACAACCGGAGATGCTTTGATTTCAGGAACCTATGAATCCCAAGAGAATTTGTGTAACCTTGTTGGTTGTCCATTAAATGGAAGTTGGACTTTTACAGTAACGGATAATATAGGATCAGATAACGGTTATATTTTTGAATGGGGACTTAACCTCAATCCAGCCTTATTCCCGGGGGTGACAACATTTACCCCTTCAATTGGAGAAAATGCGGATTCATCATATTGGACGGGTCCGAACATTGTGGTAATTGATGCTGATGCTGATATAGCCTCTATTTCCCCCCCAGGACCTGGAACATACGATTACACTTATCACGTTGTAAACAACTTCGGTTGTTCTTTCGACTCAACTATTCAAATCACATTTACTGAGCCGTTAACCATTACAGCAGGACCTGATCAAATTTATTCTTGCGGAGACCTTACCCTTCAAGGAGGATTTCAAGGAATTCCAACTCCGAGTTGCGCGCAAGATGGAGGTGTGTTCAATTATTGCTACAACAATGATGAAAACTTCACCTGGACGTTCTGTCCAGATGTTCAGAACGACGGAGTTTCATTCATGACATTCGATTTTATATCGGGTCAAATGGAAGTTTTCTTTGAGAACTTTGATGTCTTTGATGGACCCGATGCGACCTATCCGCAAATTGGCAACTGGAGTACAGGAGATGCTACCGGACAATCTTGGACTGCGACAAATCCTACTGGTTGTATAACGATTACATTTACTGCTGACGGATCGGTTGCATGCGCTACTGGGTCTTATCAGCCTTGGACGTACGATGTGAACTGCACCAATGGCGGTCCTCAGTATACTTGGGAATGGACCCCAGCTGGCAATTTAAACAATCCGAATATTCCTCAACCGACCATGAGTTCTTTGGCTCAACAAACGACCTACACGCTAGTTGGATATCCGGTTGGACATCCGGATTGCGCGAGTACAGACCAAGCCATCGTGAGCATTGACCCTGTTGGAGATCCTGGTATTGATAATTCAATTAACATCTGTTCTACTGACCCTGCTTTCCAAATGTTACCGCTTCTTGGAGGCACACCTGTAAGCACTGGTGTTTGGACTAACCCGAGTAACGCCTCAGTTCCCCTCGGAATATTCGATCCGTTAACCATGCCTTCTGGAAATTACACGTACACGGTTACACTTGGAACGTGCTCTTTATTCTCAACGTTGAACATTGCGTTTGCAGGTCCAACGACCATGACCATTGCGAACGATACTGCAATTTGTTATTTGGGCGATTTGAACTTAGATCAATTGACTCAAGCGTCCGGACAAGCGCCATTTACGTATGAGTGGACATACAATGGGACTACTGTGGCAAATACCCCTGATGCGCAGATTAATCCGACTGTTAGCGGGCAAGCTTGCTTGACCGTCGTTGACGATTGCGGATATACCATCACACAATGTTTTAACGTATCTGTTGCGCCAGACGTAACTGTTACCTTCTCTTCTCCTGACCCTTCGAAGTGTTGGCCTGAAACATTGACATTGATTAACACCACTGATCCGAGTACCTACCAGAATATGGCTTGGGAAATTAGCGATGGAACCTACCAATTAAATCAAGATCAACTTGATTTGAATTTTGCAGTACCGGGCACTTTCGATGTAACCCTTTCTGTTGTGACGAATATAGGCTGCACCTACAGTACAACGATTTCGAACTTCTTAACCTCTTTCGATCCGCCTGTGGCCGGATACATTGCTGATCCGCAGCCAACAGATGCGAATAACACTGTCATTAATTTCACCAATCAGTCTTTAGGAAATATTGTCACTTACGACTGGATTTTCAACATTGACGGGCCACTCGGAACCTCATCTGCTGAGAATCCCACCTTCACTTTCCCGCAAGGAACAGGGGGTGAATATCCAATTCGTTTAACGGTTACAGATGCGAACGGATGCACTGATTTCATTGAAGGTGAAATAATCATTCGAAATATTTTCCAGTATTACCTTCCGAATTCATTCACACCAAACAACGACGGATTGAACGATGTGGTTATGATCGTTGGAAGTGACATTGATGAAAACCGTTTCAAATTAGAAGTCTTCAACCGTTGGGGTGACATTGTGTTTAGCACGACCAATCCTGAAACAGCTTGGACAGGAAACACTTATAACGGGGCGTATTACTGTCCTGAAGGCGTTTACAACTGGACCGCAGTTGTGATTTCAAAAACAACTGGGGAACGTTATGAGATTCAAGGACACTTGAATTTGATTCGCTAACAAAAATCTTTTTATTAGGCGCCCTCTAGGATTATCTTAGAGGGCGTTTTACTTTAACTATGGCAGGCAATACAGTATTCGGTTGGGTTATAAAAAAAAGGCTTCATCAGATGGAGCTCTTCAAACAGTACCCTATTGAAGTGCAAGAAGAAATTCGCCAGAAGTTAATCGATGAAGCCGCACTTACCGCTTTCGGAAAGGAGCATAACTTCGAAAACATTCACACCCTGCAAGACTTCCGCAAACACATTCCTCTTCGCACTTACGAAGATCATTTTCCGTATATCGAAAAAATGATTCAGGGGGAAGGAAATGTGCTTTGGCCGGGGAAAACGAAGTGGTTCGCGAAGAGTTCGGGCACCACAAATAGTCGAAGCAAATTCATTCCCATTTCGAATGAGAATTTAGAAGAAGGACACTACAAAGGCGGAAAAGATTTGCTAGCCATCTTTTATAACCTTCGTGAAAATGCCGATTTGTTTTCTGGAAAAACGTTAATCGTTGGTGGAAGTACGAAGATGAGCGAGGAAGAAGAAAACACCATTGGCGATTTAAGTGGAATTATTATTTCGAATTTACCCTTTTGGGTGGAAATGAAACGCGTTCCTCAACGAGAGATTTCACTCATGGACAATTGGGAAGAGAAACTCGATGCCATGGCGCTCAATACCATGAATGAAGATGTTCGGGTGCTTTCAGGCGTTCCAAGTTGGACATTACTTCTGCTTCGTCGCATTCTTGAATTGAAAAAGGCAAAACACATTCATGAGGTTTGGCCGAACCTTCAGATGTACATGCACGGAGGAATAAGCTTCGCGCCGTATCGCGAGCAGTTCAATGCTATACTTCCGAATGGAACGACAGATTATTTCGAAACCTACAATGCGAGTGAAGGATTTTTCGGCATTCAAGACCAATTGAATTCGAATGAAATGTTGTTGATGTTGGATTACGGCGTCTATTACGAATTCATTCCGTTAGAAGAAATTGAAAAAGAAAATCCACGAGTGTTGAGCCTTCAAGATATTGAACTGAATCGCATTTACGCGCTGGTAATTACGACAAACACGGGGCTCTGGAGATATGTCATCGGAGACACCATTCGCTTCACTCACCTCTACCCTTTCCGTATTCGAATAGTTGGCAGAACGAAGCAGTTCATTAATCTTACTGGTGAAGAACTCATGGTGGAAAATGCAGAAAGCGCTTTGCGCAAGACCTGCACGCACATGAACATCTTCGTTGTAGAATATACCGTTGCGCCTTTCTTCCCGAATGAAAATGAAACGGCTGCGCATGAGTGGTTCATTGAATTTGAGAACAATGATTTTGATTTTGATCGGTTTTGTTTTTTGTTGGATGAAAACTTACGTGATGAAAATTCAGACTATGACGCTAAACGAAATACCAATTTGAATTTAGGATTTCCGATTGTTCATCGTGGAAAGAAAGATGTGTTTTATACTTGGCTGAAGTCACGAAACAAGTTAGGCGGACAGCATAAAATACCTAGATTAGCAACGGATCGTGTGTGGTTGGAAGAGTTAATTGAATTGAATAAATGAGAAAGTCCTTTGTGATTTCATTGTACCTATTTGCGCTTGTATTCAACATACAAGCGCAACATCGTGTGCAATGCGATGCGTTAGGAAATACCTACGACGTTTGCAACGATCACATTACAAAGCACAGTTCCAACTTCAACATAGATTACAGATTGAGTACTCTGCAATACGGGACTTCTGGGCAATTGGACCTAACGAATCCGTTGGTTCCGTTTATGTTTTTTCAAGATCAGGGATCCTTGGTATTCTTCGACAACAATTTGAATGTACTAGAAGACCCTATATTCTTAAATGAAAAATTTCAAGGTCAAATTACATGTGTGGCCGGTTCAAAGGGCGATGCCTTCTGGCTGTATGACGCAAATTCAAGCACCCTGATTCGCACGAACAGAAAATTCGAGGTATTAAGCCAGTCCGCGAATCTCTCATATCTCACCAAGTCTACTCTTCAACCCAAACAAATTATTGAAAACGGTCAGCGTGTTTATTTTATAGATGCTGAAAAAGGAATTTCAATTTTTTCGTTATTTGGAAATTTGGAAAATCAAGGCAATCTATACATAACAGACGACCTCGTTTATACTTGGAGCGACTGTATTTACTTCCGAATCGAAAACGCCTTGTATGAATGGAAAAACACCGATGCGAATCCCCGTATTTTGAGTTATTTCGAAATGAACGAATTGAACGATAAAAACACCTGGTTAATTTGTGATGGTCAGCTCTTCTACACAAGCCTTGAATCGGGTGTTATGCGAGAAATAACTCTTATTGAAAACTTAGAGAAATAAGACTTCGGTATTCCATTTATTTTCTCTACTTTCGAACCTCATTATTACCTAAACGAATTATGCATATAGCCATTGCCGGAAACATCGGTTCAGGAAAGACTACGCTTACAACTTTGATTGCTAAGCACTATAAATACACGGCTCATTTTGAAGAAGTAGATAACAATCCGTATCTAAGTGATTTCTACAAAGACATGCAACGTTGGTCTTTCAACTTGCAAGTGTTTTTCTTACGCAGTCGTTTCAGACAATTGATTGACATTAAAAAGAAGTCCAAGAAAATTGTGCAGGATCGCACCATTTATGAAGATGCTTACATCTTCGCTCCGAACTTGCATGCGATGGGTTTAATGACTACGCGTGATTTCGAAAACTATACTGATTTGTTTGGTGTAATGGATGAGTTCATTACTCCTCCAGATTTGTTGATCTATTTGCGCGCTTCTGTTCCATCGTTGGTGACGAATATTCAAAAACGCGGACGTGATTACGAAGAAGCCATTCGCTTAGATTATTTAACTCGTTTGAATGAGCGTTACGAGGCTTGGGCGACTACATACACGAAGGGTAAGTTGTTAATCATTGACATCGATAACAATCGCTTTCATGAGAATCCAGAGGATTTAGGAACCATCATTAGCGGTATTGAAGCACAGTTGAACGGGTTGTTCTAATTAACGAACGAAAACTAACGTATTCTCGTCGCTTAATTTTTTATTGAAGGAATAACCCTCTGCCTCGAATTTCTGAAGATCTGCTATTGACTTAGCGTTTGATTCAATTACGAATCGAGCCATGCTGCCTCTTGCTTGCTTTGAAAAAGTAGGAATGCTCTTTAATTCTTTTCCCTTCTCTTGAAAGAATTTAAAATGAAGGGTTTTCCGTTGGAAGTTTTTCGAATCAATGAGTTTGAAATATTCATCAGAAGCCAAGTTCAACAAATATCCATTTGAAGAAATTTCACTTTCAAGATTTTTTGTTACGGCATCGCTCCAATAAGAATAAAGCGTCTTTCCTGATTTCGTTTTATACGAAGTTCCAACCATTAAACGATAGGGAAGGACAAAATCTGTTGGCTTCAAAACACCATAAAAACCGCTGAGTATCCGCAGTGAAGATTGCGCTTGTTTCCAACTTGTTTTTGAAAACGATTTTGCATCGAGCGATTTGAAAGCTTCTCCGCTGAACAGCATGGCTGCTGGAATACCCTTCGATAAATCTTTCTTGTTCCATTTTTGAAAACGCATTTGCGTGTTCATTGCAAGCTCGTCTGTGATCTTCATTTTTAATTTCCAATCATCAGCAGAAACCTTTTTTAATTCTGAACAAAGGGCATCGGTTTCAGAAATGAATTGCGGAGAAGTTGCTTCGCCACTAAACTCTTGAAACGATTCATTCATGAGTTTCGAAGGAGAAAGAATGGCTAGAAAAAACGAAGACATTAGAAGTTTGGTTTTAACAAGTACTGCGAATAGAATTTATCAATCTCTTCCACCGCCTCTTCCGCTGTATCTACTACTGAGAATAGCATCATGTCTTCTTCGTTGATGTTATTCTCTGTTTCTAAAATTACTTTTTTAATCCAATCGACCAATCCTTCCCAGAAAGATTTTCCAACTAGAATAATGGGAAAGCGACCAATCTTGTAAGTTTGAATAAGCGTTAACGCTTCGAAGAATTCATCGAGAGTTCCGAATCCTCCTGGCATAACCACAAACCCTTGGCTGTACTTCACAAACATCACTTTCCGAACGAAGAAATAATCGAAGTTGATGCTTTTGTCGTAATCGATATACGGATTAGGATACTGTTCGAAAGGAAGCTTTATGTTTAGACCCACACTAGCGCCTTGTCCGTCTTTCGCTCCTATGTTTCCGGCTTCCATAATACCAGGACCACCGCCTGTTATAACGCCATAGCCTTTTTGCGTTAGCATAAAGGCAATTTCCTTTGCCGTTGAATAGTATTTGTTATCTGGCAATGTCCGGGCAGAACCGAAAATAGAAACGCACGGGCCAATAGCCGCCATGCGCTCGTATCCTTCAACAAACTCAGAAAGAATTTTGAATATACTCCAACTGTCGTTCGACTTTAGCTCGTTCCAAGAGCGCGGGGTAAACTTCCGCCTAACACGATCATCTTTTTCCATATAACTTTTATTAAGACTTATTTTTCCACAACGAATTGGAAACCCACTCCGTGCAGATTTATGATTTGAATGCGACTGTCTTCAGAGAAAAACTTTCGAAGTTTCGCAATATACACATCCATAGTGCGCGCCACGAAATAAGACTCTTCTCCCCAAACCAAATTGGCAAGATTTTCACGCGTCATCACCTTCCCTTTTCCCTCACAAAACGCTTTAAGCAAGCTTGCTTCTTTGTTGGTCAAATGCTGACGCATTCCACTTGGCCAAATGAGGTAATTGTTTATGTTATCAAAGGAGTAATTACCAATGTTGTACAACTCAGTAACCACGTTCTCAGTTTCAGGCCTCGTTCTGCGAATGATATTTTGAATTCTAAGGTTCAACTCTTGAATAGCAAATGGCTTTGTTATGTAGTCATCGGCACCTAAAGACAATCCTTTCAATCGATCAGACAATTGCTGCTTCGCTGTAAGAAAAACAAATGGCATTTCGGGAAAGAGCTTTTTTATGTCTTCCGCTAAAGCGAATCCGCTTCTAACCGGCATCATAACATCGAGTAAACAGATGTCGACCATTTCCTTTCCAAGCGCTAATAATCCTTCTCTTGCCGATTTACAACGAATAACCTCATAACCTAAACCGGTCAATTGGTCTTGGATTACGAAACCCAAGTTCTCATCGTCTTCAACCAACAAAATTTTACTCATCGTTTTTTAATGCCACTGGGATTTTTAGCGTTACAGTTGTCCCTTCATTTTCTATACTCGTTACGAATATAGTTGAATTATGTGCATCCATCAACTGCTTCACGAGATACAGTCCTAAACCAAATCCTTTGATGTGATGGGTCTCTCCAATCGGCACACGAAAGAACCGGTGGAATAGTTCGGCATGGTACATTTTGTTAATTCCAATACCGTTATCTTCAATTTGAATAATTATTTGACCGTCCGACAACTTGCTTCGAATAATTACATTCGGATTTTGAATGTTGTACTTCAGTGCGTTGTCTATGATGTTAATTATGATTAACTCGAACGACTTCCGATCGAAATTTATTTCTTCATTTCCCGCTTCCCAAATCAAATCCGCACTTCCACCGTAATTTGTAAACTGCAACTGCATGCGGTCCAAAATGGCGCTAACCATCTCTTCCGGATTAAACACCTCTTTATTAAGATATACCCCTGCTTTTGACATCCGAGCTACTTCCAAGACACGATCTAATTCTTCACGAAGTTTCTCTCCTTCATTTCGAATAATAGAAATGTACTGATCTCTACGAAACGGTTTGGTCTGAATATTCTCTTCAACCAAAACCTCAGCAGCCATGAGGATTGTTGAGAGCGGCGTTTTAATTTCATGGGTGACATTGTTTACGAAGTCTTGCTGCATAAGTGTCATTCTACGTTCATTATAAAACGTACTTAAGATGACGAAAACAACCGTCGTATAAATCAATAACTGAATAACAAAAAACATCCAAAATTCACTTGCACTTGCCACTTCTGATATGGCTTCAACATAACTCAAATTGGGAAAAACATACGACATAACAAACCAAGCCCCTGAAAATAAATAGGCTAAAAAGAGTAACACAAACGCCAAAGAAAGCAAGAATATCACTTTTACTTTCTGGTAGGTGTATAACGATTTATCCATACTTATTTGAGCATAATTGCCCTCATTATTAATTTTGGTTGGAAGGAGATTTGGTTACTTTCGTATCAAATTTACTACAATAATGAAAGCATACGTTTTTCCTGGACAAGGTTCTCAATTTCCCGGCATGGGCAAAGACCTTTATGAGAGTTCCTCAGTAGCAAAAGAGTTGATGGATACTGCTAATGAAATTTTAGGATTTCGTTTAACAGATGTCATGTTCAGCGGCACAGAAGAAGAATTAAAACAAACCAATATTACGCAACCGGCTATTTTCTTGCACAGCGTTGCAATGGCTAAAGCTATGGGAGATTCGTTTCAACCTTCGATGGTTGCAGGACACAGCTTGGGTGAATTCAGTGCGTTAGTAGCGAATGGCACACTTGAGTTTGCAGATGCTATTAAGTTGGTTTATGCACGCGCTATGGCTATGCAGAAAGCTTGCGAAGCGAATCCTTCAACCATGGCGGCTATTTTAAATTTGGAAGATGATGTGGTTGAAAAAGTTTGTGCAGAAACCGAAGGTATTGTTGTTGCTGCGAATTACAATTGTCCAGGACAGTTGGTTATTTCAGGGGAGAACGAAGCCATTGACAAAGCGTGTGAAGCCTTGTTGGCTGCAGGCGCGAAGCGCGCTTTGAAACTTCCTGTTGGCGGTGCATTCCACAGTCCGCTTATGGAACCAGCTCGCGTTGAATTGGAAGCTGCTATTGCTGCCACTCCTTTCCACACGCCTGTTTGTCCCGTATATCAGAACGTAACGGCTTCTGCCGTTTCAGATCCGGAAGAGATTAAAAAGAATTTGATTGTTCAATTGACAGCACCTGTGCGTTGGACGCAGACCATGAATGCCATGATTGCAGACGGATGCAGCGAGGTGATTGAAGTAGGTCCGGGCAAAGTATTGCAAGGACTTTTCAGAAAGGTTAGTCGCGATTTGCCTTTGAGCAGCGGCGCTATTTCAGAATAGAAGAAGTTATTTCTTCCAACCAAAATGTTCTTCGGCCATTTCTAGAATATCTCCACCAATAGCCAAACATGCGGTTGCCGCAGGAGAAGGGGCATTCAGCACATGAATGCTCCTTTTTGTATATTCTATTCTGAAGTCATCGCGGGTATCTCCGTCTTCACTGAGCAACAAAGCCCGCACACCTGCTCTTCCTGGCTCAATGTCCTCCATGGTCAAAGATGGAAGTAAACGTTGAAGCGTTTTCAAGAATAATTTTTTACTGAATGCTCTTCGGTATTCATCGATTCCAAATTTCATGTTGGAAAAGAATAGCTTCCATGTCCCCATGTACGTCAGCGCATCCCAAGTGTCTCTGAAACTGAAATCTGTTTTTCCGTATCCTTCACGTTTGAATGTGAAGACCGCGTTAGGTCCGCATTCAACAGATCCATCTACCATACGCGTGAAGTGAACGCCTAGGAATGGGAAGTCTGGATTAGGAACAGGGTATATTAGGTTCTTTACTTTATGTTTGGCACTCTCTTTCAATTCGTAATAATCTCCTCGGAACCCAACTACCTGCTCTTTCAAATCAATTCCGTCCTTTCGCGCCAGACGATCGGCTTGAAGTCCACCGCATACAATTAGATTCGCAGCTTCGTATTCTCCTTTATTCGTTTTGACAATTGTTGCGGATTCAAGATGCTCAAATTTCAAGGCCTCTTCGGAAGTGTGCACCTCAGAGAGTGAATTCAGGCTTAAAGCAAGTTCTGCCATTTTAATAGTCGCGCCTTTGAAATCGATGATGCCCGTGCAGCCAATAAACAATCCGTCTATTCCAGTGCAGTGCGGTTCAATTTCTCGAATCTCTTCAGGTGTAACGCGACGCATGTCTTCAATACCATTGTCTACGCCGTGCTGTTCAATTTTATTGAGGAAGATTAGTTCAGATTCATCAACGGCCACGATTAGCTTTCCGCAAACATCGTGACGTATGTTATGCTCCTTCGCGAAAGCCACGAGCTCTCTTCTTCCGTTCACGCAGTTGATGGCTTTCTTCGAACCGGGCTTGTAATAAATGCCCGAATGAATAACCCCGCTGTTGTTTCCTGTTTGGTGATCGGCAAGTCCACTCTCCTTTTCCAACAACAATATTTTCTTATTCGGATAAGCCATTTGCATTTTATACATGGTGGCTGCTCCTACTATTCCTCCTCCTACAATAATTACATCGAATGAATTCTTCACGCTTCTTTATTTTGTTTGCAAAAATAAACCTCGGAACTAGCCGAGGTTTAAAAATTCTTTAATAACAAGGAATTATTTCTCTCCTGACTTCTTGCAGCAGTCTTTCTTCTCTCCTTCTTTGCATCCCTCTTTCTGCTCGCCTTTGGTAGCAGAGTCTTTAGAGCAACACTCTTTTCCTTTCTTCTTTCCTTTCTTAGCGTCAGCTGCTGCGCTTTTGCTGCAACATTCTGTTTTACCTTCAGTCTTCGTTGCAGAACACTCTTTCTTTTCAGCGCTTTGAGTAGCGGCAGACTTGCTGCAACACTCTTTCGACTTGGTACATTCTGTTTTCTTTTCAGCAGTGGTAGTTGTATTTTCAACTTGGGCAGATGCTACTCCAACGAAGAAGATAGACATAGCTGCGAATGCGATTAGTTTTTTCATTTTGCTTGTAATTTGAATCAAATATAGTGAAGTCATGTTTTAACGCAAGAGAAAATAATAAAAGTCTTATTTTCGTTGCAGGAAATATGATAAAGCTTCATCCCAAACAATCGAATACCTGGACTTCGTCTATTATCATAGGCGTGTTGGGCTATGCTTTTGTTATGTTGTTTGGTTACTTCATTAGCTCCGCTCCCGACAGACTTATTGTGAAGCCTATTGTTCCTGTGGTTCAAGAGATGGAGGTTGAGTTGGAAGAAGCTCCGGCAGAACAAAGCGGAAACGATGATGATGGAAATTCAATGATGAGTGAAGCTGTTCGAAACCTTATTGCTTCAACTGAATCTGCTCGTGTGAATGAAGAGGTGAATTATACCGGGGATGAAAACAAAACGGGCAATGCTGGTGAACAAGGTGCTCAGAGTGCTGCGAACTACGAAAAGCAAATGCGTGATCAGCTTATGACCAATCACACCGATCATTCAGCCGGTGCTGCGACTAGTCCTGACCGTTCATCTTCCAACAATAACAACAAAGCAACCGAGCAAGGTGGAAACACCAGTTATTCAGGTCCGGTTACCGCAACATTTACATTGACTGGAAGAAGCATTAAGCAGGCGCCAAAGCCCACCTATAAATGCAAAGGTGCAGGGACGGTTGTGATAAACATTACCGTTGATGAATGGGGAAAAGTAGTGAGTGCGAAAATGGACGAAGCGCGTTCTTCAAAAGACGCATGTTTGTCAGCGGAGTCTGTTGCTTATGCGCAACGTTGGTTGTTCAGTGGATCTTCAAGCAAGGCGCAATCGGGGACGATTTCTTTCACCTTCAGCGCGCAGTAGCCACGTAATCTGAGAGGTATTCGAAGTGGGGAGTTAACTTTCCTTCCAAAGTTGTTTCGGTTCCCTTCCACAAAATTCCATCGGCATCGTTATTCAACAAAGCGGGTATAATACTTTTCATGATTTCATTTCCGAAATCTTCGCTTGAGTCTTTTGGAAGTTCGCATGGAAGGTTGTCGATGGACATCACCGCCACTGCATTTTCATTTCTGAAATCAACTTCCAATCCGGTTGTTGGATCGTATCCAAAAATTGAATCGCTCACTTTGCTTGCTTTAATGGTGCATGCAATAGGACCATTCAAATCGCACGACACATCTGCAACCACTTTGCATCGCGTGTTTTGTTGGAAGAAAGTCTGATCCAATAACACAGGGTTTTTCGCATTCCACAAGTGACAAGCGAAATAGATATCGGCATGCTTTACATACTCGTCTAAAGCGCTTCTATACAAATTCGGATTCGCGTAGAAATCTGATTTGTTGAAAGGGATTCCATCTATTCGCGCATACATCTCGGGAGTGTCTATGTGCGTGTATACTCCGTTCTCATTCGGGTTCTGAAGGAACTCTTCCGGAGAAACTCTTTTCAGATTAAGGAGCTCCATCATTTCTTGAGCGCCGTTCCCTACTCTGCCCCAGCCGGTAAGAACCGCTCGGACATTTGTAAGATCGGCACTTTTCAAAATGACATCGAACTCTTCCCTTCCACTTAAAGTAATAGGTGAAGGAATATTGAAGCGGTGGTGTTTCAATCCGAAAGTTCTTAGGCCTTCATATACTCCAACAATTCCGGCGTATCGGCCGAAACCGATGATTCGTTTTCCGTCGGCACCTTTTAACGCTTCATAGTCGATCAATGAAATTTTCTTTTCAAGAATGGTAGCGAGAAGCTTTGCGTTGTAGGGTTGTTTCTTCAGTGTGTGCGAAAAGAAGAAATATTTTTTATTTGGAATTAACGCATCTGCAGGCACTTCCTTCACCCCGAATAAAAAATCACAATCAGAAACGTCTTCCGAAACAGAAATATTATTTTGAATATATTCTGAATCTGCGAAGCAGCGGTGCGGGCTTGTTTCAACGGATATTTCCATTTGCGGAAATTGTTCCGTGACCTGCTTGCATTGCGCTGGGGTCAGTGGCACTCTGAAATCGGGTGGTGATTTCCGCTCTTGAATAATACCGATTTTAATTTTCGTCATTGAGTTGAAAATGGGTTTGCGAAGATAAGTTGCAAGTCTCTTGCATTCGCCTTTCAAATAGACTAATTTTGCATTGCAATTCTGTGCTACTGTTTAGGGCCCGACCTTGGATTTGACAGCAAGAAGAAGCAATTTGTAAGCATGCAGAGCGCTTGGTATTCTCGCTCTTAAATCTCGGGGTATCAGTCATAACTGACAACAATTCATACGCACTTGCTGCCTAATCACTGTATGTGATTACGCTTTATCTAGCTCAAGGAGTTAGACGAGTAAGTCTCGCCAACGACCCCGCTCCTGGTAGTTGGTAATGAGGCTTCGCCGAAGGGAGATCGCCAAAGACAAATTCTGTAGTCGGAGGTTAAAAACACAGGATAAGCAAGATTTTGGATGTTATTAAACTGCGTCTTGTCGAAAACCACTAAATAACTAAGCATGTAGAAACCCTTTTGATTCCTTGTTTGGACGCGGGTTCGAACCCCGCCGGGTCCACAAAGAAAAGCCTCGAGAGATCGAGGCTTTTTCTATTCGCTACTTACGAAGTAATTCAAAAAGTTCTGTGTTTACATAGAGTGTTTCTTTCCAAACTTTCTGCGATTTGAGAACCTTAATTTTTTCAAGCTCCTTCAGATACTTCGCAGCGGTAATCCTTGAAATAGAAAGACGTTTTTCTAAAAATTCACTTTTACAATAAGGCTGTTCAAACAATAATTCTACCAGCTCTATGCTATATATTTTAGGCAGCCGCTTTTGAACTTTGTCTTTCGTTTTCTCTAGTAATTTGTTTATCGATGTTACTTGTCTTAGCGCAATCCTCGAGGCAAACTCGACCCCTTTCAGGACATACAACACCCAACCTTCCCAATTATTCTTTGTCATCACTTCTTGAAGAAGCTTGTAATATTCGGTCTTGTTCTCAATTACATAACCACTTAAATACACTACAGGCTTTTCAATAAGTCCTGACATGATAAGATAGAGAATATTTATTATTCTGCCGGTTCTTCCGTTTCCGTCATAAAAAGGATGAATACTCTCAAATTGATAATGCTGCACAGCCATTTTTATCAGGTAGGGAACTTCATCTCTTTCGTTTATATACTTTTCGAAATTCCCAAGCAAACGACGAATATCATCTATGTTATCTGGAGGCGTGTAAACCACTTTTCCTGTTTTTGAACTTCTCAATGCGGTGCCAGGCAGCTTTCTTAATCCGGCGTTATTGTCTTCAAGCCTTCTCTGAATTTCAATAATTGCATTAGTTGTCAAAAATCCATTTTTCTTGATAAACGTCATTCCGTAAAGCAATGCTTCTCTGTAGCGAAGTACTTCTTTTGTAGCACTATCGATTTGAACTCCATTCGCCGACAATGCGGTGTATAGTTTATCTTGAGTAGTTATTACGTTCTCGATTTCAGAGCTTGCACTTGCCTCCTTCAGTATTGCCGCGTTGAGTAAAATATTTGGATTAGGAAGAATATTCACCATCCCTTTCAATTCGGCCAAAACAACTGAGGAAGTAACCAATTGCTTTAAAATCTTATTCGACTCCAAAATCGCAATCGCAGGCGGCAACAATGGTAAATTGTTATAGGCCACACTGTTATCAAAATTATCAACGCCACGCTTTTTCATTATTTTCTTCCAATCAAATTTAATTATCATGTAAAAATAATACTATTTTTTTTACTTGACAAGGTTGTCATGTATATTTTTTTTACATGAAGGATTCTCGAATAAAACATTAAGAAATAACTACTTAGCGGAAAAGTAAGATCCTTCCTTCGTTAATAATTATGAATTGGTTGTGGGTCATGAATATTAAAAATTCGGGGGTCTTAAAATCCTCGAGGTGGAACATCAGTTCCTTTTTCCATACTTTCACCGAATAATTACATTCCTATGAAATTAAAACATATTCTTTTAACGGTTGTTGCTCTTTCACTCACCAGCTGCTCTGTATACTACACCACGTCGGAAGTAGATTCAAGCTTGAAATCGACAGTGGATCAGGTAAATTCAACTATCCAAAAGCTCGACGGACAAGTAGCAACGATGGAAAAAGAATTCAACGAGATTCATTGCGACCAGAAATCGCCTGACTTTGTTAAAGCCTTTGAAATGCTTTCAGGGATTGATACTGAGATGAAAGAAATCGCACAACAAAGAGTGGCGGTAAACTCGATTTACGTTCAGTTTAAAGATTACACGAAAGGAAAAGACAAAATTCAATCGGGGACACCGGAATGGGAGAAGGTTAAAGACGCTAAGGACGCATTAAAATCTACACTTGAGAATATTCAAAATGCAGGTAATACCGTTGTCGAAAACGCAACTGCATTTAACACATTTGTAACGAAGAGCATTGTTCCAACCATTCAGTTGTGCGATGTTGCGGTGTACACCACTCAATTCGAAAAAACTATTTCTGATTTAACTCTAAACCAGAAAAAAGTTGGAAATCAACTGACGCAGTATCAAAAACAAGTTGCTGAGTTAATTGCGAAATACTCGACATCTAAACCTGCGTTATGCAAGGAACTAAGTGCTGATCTTCAGAAAATAAATACCGATGTTACGCAGATCAGTCGCATAAAGATGAATCTTCAAATGGCTGTGAATGCGTTTAAAACGAGCACACAGGGTAAGACGAGAATTTATTCGTGCAGCTGCGATTGGAAGATTGTTAGTGATACTGAAACCGCGGTTAACGCTCAGCAGAAAGAAGCAAATGCGTTACAACAATCTATTCAGACTACTGCAACGCATTTGCAAACTGTTGTTATTGCTCTCGGGCAATAAATAATTTTAGTGTTTCACTAAGAAGCTAATGCTTCCTACTTTTCCAGCCTTTTCAGATTTCAAGGTGTAAACTCCTTCCGCGTAATTCTTCACGTTAAGCGTTACCACTTCTCTGTTTACTTTCGAACTGTACACGAGTTTTCCAGTAGCGTCGAACAATTGAAATGGTGCACCTAATTCAAGTCCTTTGAACGACACATTTTCGTTTGCTGGAGAAGGATAAGCAACAACCATGGACAAGCTGTTCTCTTCTATTCCAGCGCAAATTTCAATCACAACAGAAACAGTTTCCGTTGTCGAACAACCATTCATATCGTAGGTATACGAAATATCGTAAACTCCATCTCCGATTGTTGCTGAATTAACTTCTCCCGTTGAACTCGCTGGCGCACCAAACAAACCACCCGCTGGGGTTGCTGTTAATTGCGCAATGTCTAAAAAGTTCGAACAAAGTGTGTCTGCTGAAGACGTTAATGAAACAATTGGATATTGTGTTACCGCAATAGTTGTAGTTACTGTGCTGTCACATCCATTCGCCGAGAGGAATACATCTGTGAACACACCAGCCGAGTTGTAGGTGCTGTTTCCAACAGTAATAACTTCTCCTTGACACAACGAAATGTTCTGTTGAATAACAACACCGTTCGCATCGTCGATCGACCCGTTGCAGTTATCATCGATATTATTGCTACACAATTCAACTGCAATTGGATTAACAGCGGCCGCGTTATCTGCGCAGTCTGTGTTGTTTGCAATGTACCCAACTGGTTGCGCGCAATTACTAACTGATGCATTCGGATTTCCAAAACCGTCGCCGTCTATATCTGCGTAATATAAATTCGTTGCAATTCCTTCATCGATTAGTCCATTACAGTTTTCATCGTTCGCATTGCAAATCTCTGTTGCGCCAGGATTAATTCCCGCAGCAGCATCGTTGCAATCAGTATTACTTGCTACATATCCGAATGGAACCGAACAACCCGCAATTGAAACAGCGCTGTTTCCAAAACCATCTCCATCTGCATCTGCATAATATGTTACGGAAGCTTGAACCACAATTGAAGATGTTGTTGAATTTGTTCCTGCCGTATTTGTAACTGTTAACGTCACGGTGAAGGTTCCTGAAGTTGCATAGGTGTGTGTTGGATTGGCTAGTGTCGAAGTCTGTCCATCTCCGAAATTCCACAAGTATGAAGTTGGTGTTCCCGTTGACGAATTAGCAAACGAAACAGTCGTGTTCACACATGCAGAGGTTGGGGCCGTAAAGCTCGCAACCGGCGCAACCGGCGCAGAATTGTATATACCCATTCCAAATCCAGAGAATCCGGTTGAGTAGGTTGAAGTGAATGTTACATCGGTTCCGAATGCTCCAAGAGTAACAGGCGTGTCAACGATTGTAAAGGTTCCAAAGTTCGCGGGAGTTACAGCAGATATTGAACTTGAGTTTCCGTTTACTTTGATCATTTCAATGTTATTGCGGCTGTTACCTGTTGCGGTTTCCCATGCTGCCACTTCATTCTCTTTATAGTAAAGTGTTATCGTATAGTTTCCTGTTGCCGAATTATTTGTTGGAACAACTTTGAAAGTCTTCGACATTAAATAGTTAGGAGCGTTGTTCGTTGTGAAAGCCAATGCTGTTGGAGTGGTTCCTTGACGGTCTACCATTACATCTACGCAACCGTAATCGAAAGAAGCGTTGTTTTGAATCTTCATCATCACTTTCGAAGAAGTTGGATCAAAGAAATATACCGTTCCGTTTGGACCTAAATACGCTTGGTCTGGAGCGGTGGTATTCACAGCAGTTTGAATTCCCGCCGCTGCTTGTCCGGTTACCACAACATTGTCAATTGAGCATCCATAGAGATAGCCACCTCCATCTCCGTAATTAAATGCAATCATAACGTTTGCATTTCCAATGTAGGGTGTTAAATTCACTGTATATGGTGCCCAAGCGGTATTGCCAGGTAACGGAAAGATGTTGGTGAACGTTGTACCTCCATTGATTGAGATTTTTACATTCGCAGTTTCCGTAACATTCTGCCACGTATTTCCCAGGAAGAACGCATCGAAAGTGAGCGAAGCTGCCGTGTAGCCCGCCAAACTAAATACCGCTGATTTCAAATCAACGTTTGCTTGGGTGCAGTTACACGCATCATCATTAATCCAAGCAAACTGCGTTGTGTTCGTGACAGGAACTGTATAAGGACCTGTTGAGGCCGCTGCTGCCAATCCTACTTGCCAAGGTGTATTTCCAGATGGATTCACTGTGGTGAAAGGAGCTAAGCCAGTATTGAAGTTTTGCGTGAATACTGTTGTTGGAACAGTCACTCCTGAGGGTAATACGTCATCGTCGTTAATGGTTACTGTAACCGTTTGATTCAACGTTCCTGCTTGTGCGTTTCCTCCGTTTGCATTAAGTGTGTAACCTAATGTAATGGTCTCGTTTCCTTCAATGTAATCGTCGTTATATACATGAATAACAATGTTCCCAGTTGTTGCGGTTGAATTGAATGTTACCAATGGAGTGGCTGCAACATAGTCTAAGTTGTTCGTTGCGGTTCCTCCAGTGATATTCACCGTAGCTGTAGTCGTTTGTGTTGGAGCTGACCCAATTGAAATTGGAATATTCACGACAACGTAATCTAAACAATTGTTATTCACGTTCGCAGCACTCTCGTTTGCAGAAGTTGTGTTGTTCGAAAATTGAACAGCAGCTGAACAACCAGGAATCGTGAATGCTGCTATTCGCGTAGACCAGTTCGCTGCGGGATTGTACATTCCTGTGAACCAAAATGTCTCACCATCGGCAGGATCCAATCCCAAGGCATTGTAATCGCCATATCGATTGCTGTTGTTCGCAGCAGTTCCTGCAACAATAACCGTTTCCGGTTCGGTCATGGAATTCAAAGCGTCACAGGATTTACGTCCTGTGTATCTCAATGAAGGATAAACCGTGCTACTTGATACGTTGTAAGCCAAACCAATATTTCCTGAAGCTGAAATACCAATAGAGGCCATCCAACGGTGGTTGGCATCCGGAGAATAAGTCGCTTGTTGGTAAATGCTCCATGTTCCTGAAGTTCCACCCGTTCGGCGTAATTCGTACCAACGAATTCCTGCTTTGTCATTTCCATCTACATCGGCTGCGTGACAGCAAACAATACTCTCGTGCGTACCGAAGTTTCTGTAGTGAATACGATTCATTAATACCTCACGAAGGGGATCCAATGTCGTTCCAGAGCCAGGCTGAGGAACACATGCAAATGCAGTATATCCGCAGAGTGAAGAATTAAAGGCAGCAATAGGAAGAGTTGCAACTTGGGTCAAAGAAGAACTTGCAGGTGTAGTCCAATTAATATTGAACGCCCACATCTCCAAGGCATCTGAAGTTGCTCCCCAAGAATCGTCGCGCATACGCATTACATAAGCCGGTGTTCCTGTTGGAGGAAGTGTTGTTCCGTTTAAACTAACTGGAGTCGCAGCCTGGAATCCGATTGTTCCGAAAGAAGCCAATGTAAAGCGCTGCGCAGTGGTTGAAGTTCCTCCCGCCAGCATCGTTGTTCTGTTGATGGCGTATATGGCAGGGCTGTTTTCGTTCGAAGTAATAATATAAGCATTGTTCCAAATTGCATATTTCGGGTAATCCGGAAAATTTGGAGCCGTGAACGTGTATTTGTAATACGTTCCCAAAGGATCTGCCGTTGATGAAACGGCTATCGAGAATCTGTTTCCTGTTTCTGTAAATTCACTCAAGAACCAACGATTCGCTAATTCATCATACAAGACAATTGGATCTCCTGCCCCACCCGGCTGTCCGAAGAAGGTGTCGAAATAGGTCTGTGCCTGAACTTGTGTTCCCGCCTTGTTCCAAATTTTGAAATAGGCTCCGGAAATTCCGTTGATCATTTGAATCACGTGGTTAGGTCCGACATCTACAGATGGGTCGGCTGGGCTAACACTCGTGTTCCCAATACCGTTGAAGGAGAGCGTTAAGCCTCTGTCATCTGTTGCAGGGTGCGGATATTCGGTTTGCAACGCGGGGTCCATTCCCTTGGGCAATGCGTCTGCATTAATTTCTGGATATAATGACCATCTCTTTTTAGGGTGATAGCCAATCTTATTTTCCTTCGTTTGTTCATTCGGAAAATTCGGGTCTGCAACAAAGTCACGCAAGGCAACTGTCTCTCCCAAGTATTCGACTTGAATGATATCCGGATTCAACAAAAAAGTTTGTTGTTTGTCTTGTGCATTCAGTCCAAGGAATGCGCTAAAGAGAAATACTGAAGTGTATAATTTCCGCATGCAAAATAAAATATTTTACAATATAAATGATAAGGTCATGAACATACAAAAAAATAGTAGGCTTATCTTTGAACTTCTAAGCCCTTTTAAACAAAACAGGACAACATTTTCTTCTTATCATGAAATTCGATCATCATATCCATTCCGTTGAACAAGCTTTGTCTCATTGGAATATTCCCCAAGAGTCAAGAAACCTAGTAGATCCCATTCGCTATTTATTGTCTTTAGGTGGAAAAAGAATTCGTCCTATCCTTACTCTTTTAGGTCACGAGCTATTCAACGGAAAAGCGGAAAGTGTTATTTCACAAGCCCTTGCTGTGGAGGTGTTTCATAACTTCTCACTCATGCATGACGACATTATGGACAATGCCCCGCTTCGTCGCGGAAAACAAACGGTTCATGAAAAATGGAATATCAATGCGGCCGTGTTGAGCGGAGACGGGATGATCATCTTATCATACGATTTATTACTGAAGAATCAGGAAGATAAATTTGTTGAACTGTTTCAATGCTTCAATCAGACCGCTTGGGAAGTGTGTGTTGGTCAACAAATGGACATGGACTTTGAAAAGCGTGAAGATGTAAGCTTAGATGAATATCTTGAAATGATTCGATTGAAGACCGCCGTATTGTTGGGTTGTGCCCTTCGTCTAGGCGCTATTGCGGCTAACGCTTCGAAAGAAGACCAAGAACATTTGAGATTATTCGGAGAACACCTTGGGCTTTCGTTTCAGTTGCGCGACGATTATTTAGATGCCTATGGGGATCCTGAAAAATTCGGAAAGCAAGTGGGTGGCGATATTCTTTCCGACAAGAAAACGTATTTGTACTTGCACACCGCCAATCATGAAGACGAAAGTATTCCTGCCGAATTGAAATCGCTTCACGGAAATTCAAAAGACCCAAGTGCGAAAATCACTTCTACCCTTCACTTATTTTCCAAGTCGAAGGCAGACGCAATGACCTTAACAAAGAGCGAAGCGTTTTACGAGAGTGCATTGGATCACTTGAACGCCATTGCTGTTCCTGAAGAAAAGAAATTAGCACTTCGCAACTTGGCTTCTTTTTTATTGGAACGCGAGTCGTGAATCTTCCTTCCAAACAAATAACGGAAGATGTCTATCTTCAAATGCTGAAAGACTTGACACTGGCGGGATTTCAAATGAAGAATGTACCCGGATTTGAAACCGGATATGATTATCTCTTCGAATTCTTTCAAGTCCAATTGAAATCTGCTCCTACGATTTTAAGAAGGTTTCTTTACACCGCAGATATTACCGAAAGCACAATTGCGAATAAAGTCACGTCGCATATTCCTGCGGAAGCGGCAGCGCAGTTGCTTGAATTGGCAATCGAGCGGATGCAACTAAAAATTGACTTGCGAAAGAAATACAGTTAGTTGATTTCTCCGGTGATGTAGATCTCTAAAATTCCCCAAACGATCTGGGTAAAAAATGCCACTAACAAAAGCACAACGTAGGCATTCAGAATGGTGCGCTTCGGCTTTTTAATCTTGTCGTATTTCACAATGTGATCAACCGCAACAGAAGCCACTCCAAGAAAATTCAAAAACATGAACAAGACCCAATGCGCGCGAATTTCCGCGTATGCATTCAGCCAAAACGTACTTGTTTCGCTCATGAATTTCGAAACATAAAAATACAGGTTGAAAAACGTGCAAGCAATAAATGCAAAAGGGATTAACACTTTACCGGGAATATCGTTCATGCGGCTAAATTAATCACGCCGTGAAGAACAAAGCAATAAAACTTTCAGCGGCACGGTGCGCAGACAATTCTTTCGAAATCACTCGATTCAATGTCGATTCATATTTCTCTTTGAAGTGCGGCTTACTTTGAAGCTGATGCAACAACACCTGATGAATCTGTTCTTCAAAACTACTTACCAATTGTCTTTTTCGATTCTCTTCAATCCACCCGTTAGAAATACTCACACGATGAAACTTTTCAATTTCATTCCATACCACATCAATTCCTTTCGCCTCCAATGAAGACGTTGTAAAGACTTGCGGCATCCAATTGTTTTCGCGTTGCGGAAATAAATGCAAGGCGGAAGTGTACTCGCCTCTCGCTCGCTCAGCTTTCAGTTCATTCCCGGAATCTGCTTTGGTTATAACCATCGCATCTGTCAATTCCATAATACCACGCTTAATGCCTTGCAGCTGATCTCCAGCCCCAGCCAACATGAGCAACAAGAAGAAATCTGTCATGGCATGCACTGCAGTTTCACTCTGCCCAACTCCTACTGTTTCAACCAATACAATGTTGTATCCGGCAGCTTCACAAAGTAAGATACTCTCACGAGTGCTTCTGTTCACACCGCCGAGGTGCGAGCTTGAAGGTGACGGACGAACAAAAGCATTCGGATGCAACGACAATTCGTTCATGCGTGTCTTGTCTCCGAGAATGCTTCCTTTGGAAATGGGACTCGAAGGGTCTATAGAGAGTACGGCTAATTTATTTTCTTCATTTTGAAAAACTTCGCGAGCGAGCGCTTCAATAAACGTCGATTTTCCTACTCCGGGAACTCCGGTAATTCCAATTCGAAGTGAATTTCCTGTGTATGGAAGAATGCGTTCAATGACCTCGTCCATAACTTGCATATGTTCTACCCTGTTGCTTTCTAAAAGCGTTAAGGCCGAAGCCAACGCCAAGCGGTCGTGCCCTAAAATGCCATTCACCAACTCATCTGACTGAAAAGAAGCTTGACGTTCTTTCAGTCTATTTTTATATTGAAGTTGGGCGTTGTTCTTGGCATTCATGAGCACTTCAAAGAAAAGAAAAAATTAGCAGACGAAGAAGATTATTTTTGTGGAATGGAATACGTCTTCATTTTAGTTGTTGCGCTATTGGGATCTGGACTCAGTTTCTTTAGTGGATTCGGATTTGGAACGTTGCTTCTTCCGGTGATGGCGTTGTTCTTCGATTTGCAAACGGCAGTGTTCGCAACGGCAATAGTACACTTCTTGAACAATGTTTTCAAGTTGACTTTAGTTGGAAGATATGCGCATTGGAAAACTGTCATTCAATTTGGAATTCCTTCAGCCGTTGGTGCATTTCTTGGCGCTGAAGCGCTGAATTATCTTGCGCAATTGCAGCAACCTGTACATCTTCAATTTTGGCATACTGACACCGAAACCACATTGCTTGGGGTAGTCATGGGTTTAGTACTTATTCTTCTTGCCGGAATGGAATACTCGAATGCCTTGGTGCGGGTGAACAAGGTTCCTAGTATACTCTGGCTCGGCGGGGTCTTCAGTGGATTCTTTGGAGGATTAAGCGGACAGCAGGGAGCTATTCGCAGTGCGTTCCTCATGAATCATTTCGAAGACAAACAAGTCTTTATTGGGACGCGTGCAGCCTTGGCTTTCATTGTAGACGCTGTGAGAATTTTTACCTACGCAGCTTCCTTCCAGTTATTCCTTCAACATGAAATATATTTACCCATGGTACTAGCACTGTTGGGTGGAATAAGCGGGGCATTGATTGGAAATAAATTCCTGAAGAAAACCAGTATCGAATGGATTCGAAAAACAGTTATGGTGTTCCTATTCGTGATGGGAACACTCATGATTGCCGGATTGGTCTAACTTTATTCGAAGCGCATGTGCTTCACCGAGTCTCCTGAATCGCGCAATTCATTCAACGCTTGAATGCCTATTGAAAGTTGAAGCGCAACGTAATTCACGGTAACGCTTTCATCGCTTTTAGAAGTCTTCACTCCTTCCGGAACCATGGGATTGTCAGAGACCAACAACAATGCTCCGCGCGGAATCTTGTTAGCGAAACCTACCGTGAAGAGCGTTGCTGTTTCCATATCAATAGCGGTCGATTTAATATCGGTCAGATACTGTTTGAATTTCTCATCATGCTCCCAAACTCTTCTGTTCGTGCTATATACAGTGCCTGTCCAGTAGTCGCATTCGTGTGTGCGAATCGCCGCGGAAACAGCCATTTGCAATCGGAACGAAGGAAGTGCCGGCACCTCAGGAGGCATGTATTCATTGCTGGTTCCTTCTCCGCGAATGGCAGCAATAGGAAGAATAAGATCGCCTATGCGCGTTTTTTTCAATCCGCCACATTTACCTAAAAACAAAACGGCTTTCGGATGAATGGCAGAAAGCAAATCCATGATGGTGGCGCACATGGCGCTTCCCATTCCGAAATTTATGACGGTAATGTTATTCGCGGTAACGGTTTGCATGGGCTTGTCTTCACCAATAACCGGAGCGTTATTTTCTTTCGAAAAAATATCGAGGTACTTATGGAAGTTCACGAGTATAATGTACTCGCCAAATCCTTCAAGTGGTGTTCCCGTATATCGCGGAAGCCAGTCTTTTACTATTTCTTCTTTTGTAACCATTGAATTAAAGATAGATTAAAAACATGTAGAGACAACAAACGCCCGATGACCGGGCGTTTGAATATTTTTAAAGTTGAATGAAATTATCCGTTTAACATAACTGGCATAACCAACATTAAGATGTCTTCGTTTTCGAACGACTTCTCTACTTCGGTAATGATACCGGCTCTATTTGGAGCGCTCATTTCAACATGCACGTTATTCGCATCGAGGTTATTCAACATGTCTTGCAAGAAGCGCGAGTTGAATCCGATTTCCATGTTGTCTCCAACGAATGTACAAGCCAATTGCTCGTGTGCTTCGTTAGCGAAGTCTAAATCTTCCGCAGACAATTGAATTTCACTTCCAGTTAATTTCAAACGCACTTGATTCGTAGAACGGTTCGCGAAGATGCTTACACGCTTGATAGAATTCAAGAAATCTAAACGATCGATGGTTAATTTGAATGGATTCTCTTTTGGAATAACCGCTTCGTAATTTGGATATTTCCCTTCAATTAAACGACACATCAATGTTACGTTATCGAACGTGAACATGGCGTTGTTCTCGGTGTATTGCATGTTCACTTCAGACTTCAAAGAAGAAAGCGCACCTTTCAACAAGTTCAATGGCTTGCGAGGAACAATGAATGCTGCTGATTCTCCGCCAATGTCAGAACGCGTCATGCGAACTAACTTGTGTGCATCTGTTGCAACGAAGCGAACGCTTTCAGGCTCGATCTCGAAGAACACACCTGACATGATAGGACGCATATCGTCGTTACCTGCAGCGAAGATGGTTTTAGAGATGGCTCTGTTCAACACATCTGCACCAATTAACAATGCTTTTGAAGCTCCCATTGCTGGTGCCTTTGGAAACTCGTCGCCATTTTGTCCGGTTAGTTTGTACTTACCGTTATCGCTTGTGATTTCAATTCCGAAAGTTTTTCCATCTACATCGAAAGTCAATGGTTGATCTGGAAGACTCTTTAAAATATCTAATAATAGTTTTGCTGGCACTGCAATCATTCCTTCCTCTTTGCATTGAATAGCCATGCGCGTGTTCATGCTTGTTTCCAAGTCTGAAGCGGAAAGCGTAAGCTCGTCTTGTTTCATTTCGAACAAGAAGTTATCGAGGATTGGAAGGGTATTGTTCGAGTTCAATACGCCGTTTAACAATTGTAATTGTTTTAAAAGGCCGAGGGAGTTGACAATGAATTTCATGTGTTGTCTTTAATCTAGTTTACGCGACAAATATAAAGCAGTCCGTTTCGAAATAAATTAGGGGTTGAAGATGAACTTATTCACTATTCGAATCTGATAAGGTCGGTTTTTCATCTTTTTCTTGAATTGTTTCTAACCAAAACGGATCTTCATCGCTGAGCTCTGGCTCAACTTCATGCTGGTATACCGGCTCTGGCGGACCTTGTTTCCGGAAATACCAAGCTAGCATAATTCCGCATATGAATCCGCTAATGTGTCCTTCCCACGATACTTGCTGTTCAATGGGAAACATATACCAAACGGTGTATCCGTAGACAAATCCGACAGCCATGGAGATGCGCTTCGTATTCAGGTTTCTTCGAAATATTCCGCTAAAGAAAAGAAAAGCGAATTCGGCGTAGATGAGCACGCTTGCTCCAACGTGCACGTTGTCTCTTCCAATTACAAATAGAAGTATTGGAGAAAACACCCACATGACAAGGAAGACCGGGATGGCAATTTCGTAATAGAAGAAAAAGAGTGTGGTTGTTAGAATGAAGAAAGCTAAGACATTGTTCCACAAGTGTTCGGGTGAAGCGTGCACGAAGAGCATAGTTGGCATATGAAGAAGACCTTTCAGGGTTCGCGGTTCAACGCCGAAGTCTGTCAGTGACACATTTATGTACCGTGAACCGTAAAACGAAATGACAAATAGAAGTACGAAAATGGAAGACCACAAGAGTGCGTCTAAAAGTTTTGTTCGGTCTAGTAATAAAATCATGGGTTCAAATTAACAACAGCTATTCCAAAACGAAGATTCATGAATAATAGAGACAAGCTGTCAGTCTGTTTTCCACTTACTAAAAATTCAGTGTGAATAAAGACTGAAAACGGCCGTGTAAAAGTGTAAAGCATAAAATAGATTTGGCCTTGTTAATTACACACCCAACATGAGTCAATCTGATATTCACGCTTTGATAAAATTGCTCGATGATCCGGACGAAGTAGTCTTCGATACGGTTCGCGAAGCCATTACTGAGAAGGGCGAAGCTGTGTTGCATACGTTAGAAGATCATTTCATTATTGGAAGTGTCGATCAGCTTGCGCTTCAGCGTTTATCGGAAATCATTGCGAACATTCAGTACAAGACAACTTACACCGCGATTAAAGATTGGCAGTTGGGCGAGCAGGATTTGTTGGAGGGAATGTTAATCTTGAATAAGTACTATCAGCGTAACGTTCCGAGTGAAGAGATTACGTATTTGTTCTCGAGATTGCGTCAGGATATTTGGTTGGAATTGAACGAACGCTTAACCGCGTTAGAAACGGTTAACGTTTTGAATCATATTATCTTCAAGCTTTGCGGATACACGAGTGTCTCTGGCGAAATTCAGAATGCTCCGCATTCGTTGTTCGATGTGTTGAATACGAAGACGGGAACATCGTTAAGCATTGGCACACTGTATTTGTTGTTGGCTCGCAGTTTAGACTTGCCTATTTACGGTGTGAATTTACCGGGGCATTTCTTGTTGTGTTATGTTGAACAAATGCCCGAGTGGTTGTTACCTGAAGGCGAAACCGACACGGAAGAAATTTTGTTTTATATCAATCCAGCTGCAGGCGGCTCCATCCTAGACCGCGAAGAGATTGAGCAGTTTATTACCAGTCAGCATTTACCTTTGGATCAGCGTTTCTTCGATCCATGTTCAAGCTCCGATGTTGTTACTCGCAATATTAATGCGCTTAGTCATCATTACATCTCACAGAACAATGCCGATAAGGTTAGGGAGTTGCAGGTGTTGTTGAGTGTTTTGTTGGAAATTGAGGAATAACACTCACCTTCGGTGATCAATTCTTCGAATCAATCTTTCAGATCAATCGCGTTGCGATCAAACCTTCGGTAAAAGAAAACGAAGTTCAAACAACATCGTTCAAACAACGAAGTTCAAACAACGAAGTTCAAACAACGAAGTTCAAACAACGAAGTTCAAACAACGAAGTTCAAACAACGAAGTTCAAACAACGAAGTTCAAACAACGAAGTTCAAAGATAAAACTCTTTGGCAAAATCAGAGTATTCAGAAGTCCGCGTCCCATCTTCATTCATAAGAACAAGAGAGGTTTCTTGCAGCGGTATTTCAATTCGATAAAACTCCAGAATGAATCGAATGGCTGGTTTATCGGCTCGAGAATAGATGGTGCATTTCTTCACTAAGAAAAAATTCGATAATTCACTTTCGCGTTTCCATTCGTCGAAGACTTCAACGGGAATAATGACGTTCACCCTTCCGGTTAGCTTGTGTGCGCGTTCCCAAAAGCGTTTCACCCAGTCGTTTACGGCATGACGCGCAGCATTGCGCGCTTCATCGGGGGCTTGTAAACTGTTTTGAAAAAAGGGAGGATTCGAAACTATGCGATCGAATTTCACAGGTGACTGAAGTTTGAAAAAATCAATCTCGTCAGCAATCAACAAAGGTTCGAAAACCGAGTTGCTGAAATTCTGCTGCGCTTCTTCAACCGATGGCGCATGAATGTCAATGGCTAAAACGCGATTTCCCTTTTGCGCGAGCATGAGCGCTACAACGCCACACCCCGTTCCTACTTCTAAAATTTTCTCTTGTTTTTCTGTTTGAATGAATGCACCCAACAACACCGCATCGGTTCCCACTTTCATGGAAGAAGTTTCATGCGATACAGAAAATTCCTTGAACTGAAAACTCATGACTTGCGCTCGTGCCAGGCATTATAGCCCTTCGTGTCTTGAACCTTTCGATCCGCTGGAATTTCACGAAGCGGTTCAACAGCGCGCAAGGTATTTCTACATTCTTCCGGCAAACGCTGATACCAGCCTGTTCCTTCCGTTTTCCATTCGAGCATCTGATCGCTCACTTCCTTCACCTTCTTGGCCGGATTTCCAACCATCACACTTCTTCTTTCAACAACAGTTTTCGCAGACACAAAACACAACGCGCCAATGATGCATTCTTCTTCCACAATTACATCGTCCATTAACACCGCATTCATTCCCACCAACGTATTCGCACCTATCTGGGCGCCGTGCACAATAGCTCCATGACCAATGTGCGCGTTTTCACCCAAGACAACTGTGGTTCCAGGAAACATATGAATGGTGCAATTCTCTTGAACATTGCATCCGTCTGAAATTATGATTTGTCCCCAGTCTCCGCGAATGACCGCGCCCGGACCAATGTAGACGTTCTTTCCTATGATCACATTTCCCGTCACGGTTGCATTCGGATGAATGAAAGCCGATTCGTGAATGACTGGAATGTATCCGTTGAATTCAAAAATATTCGCCATAATTAAACGCGTTCTAAAACCACTGCATACCCCTGCCCTACGCCAATGCACATGGTGCACAAGGCGTATTTCTTATTACTACGAGCCAATTGCATAGAGGCCGTTTGAACCAAACGTGTTCCGCTCATTCCAAGTGGATGACCCAATGCGATAGCACCTCCTTGCGGATTGATTCGCGCGTCGTTGTCTTCCAATCCAAGCTGACGAGTACAAGCCAAAACCTGCGCCGCAAAGGCTTCATTCAATTCTAAAATATCCATTTGATCGAGCGTCAATCCCGCGCGCTTCAACGCCAACTTCGATGCTTCAACCGGACCAATGCCCATAATGCGAGGCTCTACTCCGCTTACTGCGGAAGAAACCACACGCGTCAATGGCGTAAGTCCATGCGTTTGTAAACCATTTTCACTCGCCATCAACAATGCCGCAGCACCGTCGTTTAATCCAGATGCATTTCCTGCGGTAACAGTTCCTCCGCTTCTAAATGAAGCGCGCAATTTCGCAAGACCTTCCAAGGTAGTTCCTGCTTTCGCAAATTCATCTGTACTGAAAATTATTGGATCTCCTTTTTTTGTTGGAATGTTCACCGCAACAATTTCTTCCTTCAACAAATGAATGGAAGCCGCTGCTTTCTGTTGCGACCACAAAGCGAAAGCATCTTGATCGTCACGAGAAATATTGAACATCTCTGCCAGATTCTCTGCAGTTTCACCCATGGCATCTACACCATACATCTCCTTCATTTTCGGATTCACAAAACGCCATCCGAAAGAAGAATCGAACATCTGCGCATCTCTTCCAAAAGCCGAACTGGTTTTCGAAATCACCCACGGACCGCGAGTCATGTGCTCTACCCCACCTGCTATAAACACATCGCCTTCGTTCGCATGTGCAGCACGAGCCGCAGTAGCAACAGCACTCATACCTGAAGCACACAAACGATTCAAGGTTTCAGCTGGAACAGTATGCGGAAGTCCGGCCAACAACACAGCCATACGAGCTACGTTGCGATTGTCTTCACCTGCCTGATTCGCGCATCCCATGAACACGTCAGAGATTACTGCCGGATCAAGGTTCGGAAATTTCTTCATGAGTTCAGACAAAGCAACTGCTGCTAAATCATCGGCTCTCACCGGACCAAGCGTTCCGCCAAAACTTCCTATTGCGGTGCGAACACCACCAACTACGAATGCATTCATATGTTTATAAATCTTGGGCAAAGATGAAGAAATATTCATGAACCTGAGGCAAGTGATGCTACTTTTCAAGCTTATGTTTGCAGTATGAATTCAGAACGTACGATTTTAGTTGTGAACGACGATGGTATTACCGCGAAAGGTATTCGTTCGTTGGTGGAAGTTGCGAAGAAATTTGGACAAGTAGTCGTGGTTGCTCCAGACAAAGCACAAAGCGGAATGGGACATGCGGTTACCATTAACGGTATCATTCGTGCGCAAGAACAAAACATCTTTGGTGAAGGGGTTCAGGCCTATTCATGTTCAGGCACTCCGGCCGATTGCGTGAAGTTCGGCATTTCACAAATCATTAAGAAAAAGCCCGATCTAATTTTAAGTGGTGTGAATCACGGGAACAACTCTGCCACCAACGTGCTATACAGCGGAACCATGTCGGCGGCCTTGGAAGGTGCTATGGAAGGCATTACTTCTCTCGGATTCTCTCTACTAGACTACGCGGAAGACGCAGACTTCACCGCATCTATGCATTACGCTGAAATTATCGTTCGCAATGTTTTGAACGACGAACACCTCCCAGAAAATTTCTGTTTGAATGTGAATATTCCGAAAGGAAATATTGAAGAAATTAAAGGCATTCGTTTCGGAAGACAAGCTGAAGCGTTCTATGACGATTGGTTCGAACAAAGAAAAGATCCGAGTGGAAAAGATTATTATTGGTTAACTGGAACCTTCCACAATCACGACAAAGGCGAAGACACAGATGAATATGCGTTGGCGAACATGTACGTTTCGGCAGTGCCCGTTCAGTATGACTTAACCGCTTATCACACGCTTAAACATTTGCAACAATGGCCACTGTAAAAAAAGGAAAGCTTGACACGTTCGCGTATGGCCTTGCGGCAGGAATTCTAGGGGCAGCTTTAGGATTTGTGGTATTCGGATTTTTAATTGCACAATTAAACGGACAGACATTCAGCAGGTTCTTCCAAACTTTGGTTCAAGGAAGCGATATTTTCCATGACAAACTTGTAACGGTAGGCATCTTGTTCGACGTGATCTTGTTCTTCGTTATGATACGTCAAGAATATTATAACTTCTGCAAGGGACTTCTCGCTGTTGTTATCGTAAGTGTTCCTATTGCGATTTATTTATACTAATGCTAGAAGGAAAAAAATTCTTCTTCATCGCAGGAGAAGCATCTGGCGATTTGCACGCAAGTAATTTGGCCATGGCCTTGTTGATGCAGGATCCTACTCTTCAACTCGTAGGTTGGGGCGGAGATTTAATGCAACGGGAAGGTGTGAAAATTTCAACACACTTCAAAGATTTAGCCTTCATGGGTTTTTGGGAAGTGCTGAAGAATATTCGCACCATTTTCAAAAACATTCAACGTTGCAAAGATGAAATTCTAAGCGAAAAACCAGACGCGATCATACTTATCGACTATCCAGGATTCAACCTACGCATAGCGGCATGGGCTAAGAAACAAGGCATTCCTGTTTATTATTACATTGCTCCGCAAATTTGGGCTTGGAAAGAAAATCGCGTAAACAAGATTAAGCGTGATGTTACAGAACTATACGCGGTGCTTCCTTTCGAAAAAGATTTTTATGCGAGAAAAGGAATGGATGTTCAGTTTGTGGGTCATCCACTTCTCGATGAAATGAACAAACACAATCGTGTTTCTCCGGAAGAATTTCGAAAGAAATATTTTTTAGATGAACGACCAATTATTGCCCTACTTCCGGGAAGCCGCAAACAAGAAGTTACGCGTATGTTGAATGTGATGTTGGAAATGAAATACAAATTTCCTGAGCATCAGTTTATTATCGCGGGAGCTCCTTCCCTTCCGGAAAATATTTATAAAGAAATCATTGGCAAGCACAAAGTGAGTTTGTTCTACAATGTCACTTACGACTTGCTGGAAACCAGCGAAGCGGCATTGGTTACCAGCGGAACAGCCACGTTAGAAACGGCATTACTAGGCACTCCGCAGGTTGTTTGCTACAAAGCGAATGCAGTTTCTTATGCAATTGCAAAACGCTTAGTAAAAATAAAATTCATCTCGTTGGTGAATTTATTATTGAATCGCGAAGCCGTTCGCGAGCTTATTCAAGACGAATGGAATGTCGCGCAAGCGGAAGAAGAATTACGCGCAATTATCGTTGGTGGTAGCAAACGCGAATCTGTTTTAGCTTCTTATGCTGAATTGAAAGAGTCTTTGGGCAATGGCGGAGCTTCGGAATTAACGGCGTCGTTGCTGTTGAAAAATATTCAAGGTCGATCAAAAGCTTAATTCTTCTGAACGTAGTTTAGCGCTTGTGAAAACGAGCATTCTATTCTTCTGCACAATTCTCCTGTCTCTGCAACTGCACGGCCAAGTTGTCCGCTTGGAATTGCTTTCTCAAAAACAATGGACTTACCTCTATGTGCAATGCACCGACAGTTTTCATATTCAGTGCGACACAATTAATATTCATATACCCAGCAAGCATACCGTTGTGTTTATGTTGAATGGAAAAACTATTCAAGTAAAAACGGATCCTTACAAAACTATTCAAACTTCGAAAGCGAGTTTTTCTTCGTTGAAAAACGATGCGCTTTTCGCTTTGATGCAAAATTCAAAAACCTTTATTTTCAAATACGAAGGTGAATTTTCCCTTCAACCCAACGGTCAAAAAATTCAGGTGATTAATTCACTTCCGTTGGAAGAGTATGTAGCTGGAGTTGTTGAAGCAGAAGGTGGTGCAAATAAGCCATTAGAGTACTATAAAGTGCAAGCCATTCTTAGTCGTACCTACGCACTTCGCAATCACGAACGCCACGTTGGATATGATGTTTGCGACGGAACGCATTGTCAGGTTTATCATGGTATTTCTAAAAAAGAAGTCGATATATTCTCCGCAGTAAAAGCCACTGAGAATTTAGTTATTGTAGACAGTTCTGCTCAGTTAATCACTGCTTTTTTTCACAGCAATTGTGGCGGACAAACCTGCAGTGCCCAAGACGTTTGGAAATCGAATCTATCCTACTGTGTTGGAAAGAAAGACCCCTATTGCATGGGAATGCCAAACAGCACGTGGGAAAAACGTATTTCTTCCGCTGATTGGAAAAACTACTTAACCACGAAAAACATTTCACTCAACGATTCAGACGAATGCATTGCTGGAAATATGAATTGCAGCGCCAACAAACGTCCTTTTTACTATGTCCAAAAAAACACATCACTTCCAACCAAGGACATGCGCACAGACTTAAAATTAAAATCGGCCTATTTCCATATTGAAGAATTAGACAACGAAATTATTCTTCACGGAAGAGGCTTCGGACATGGCGTTGGACTTTGTCAAGAAGGTGCCATGAACATGGCGAAAAAAGGTAAAACAGCTGAAGACATTCTTCACTTCTATTTTAGCGGTGTGCACGTTGTGCCATTCGATAAGCAATGGCTATTCAAGGAGAATTTGCCCACTACTCCTTAGGTCAGGTGGAAGGTTCTTCCAATATGTTTGCTTCCACTGACTTTGTATAGCGACTCTGCCTCCGCTGTAATGGTGCGGTAACTCGACATGACAATTAATTGTCGAGCAAAGAAAATTCAGAATTGTTGCTTATGAATTCAGGAACAATCTCTTTCATGACACGAACCATTTCTTGGTTATTTTGAAGATTCATTTGCTCTTCTAATCGAGATAATTTCTCTTTCAATTCTGAAGCTTCAACGGTACGCACTTTAGCTGAAAGAATTTTCTCATTGTTCGTGGGCATTGTATTTTCTTCCGTTGCAAGTACTTCTTCATACAGCTTTTCACCTGGACGAAGACCGGTGTATTGGATCTCTATGTCTTGTCCAGGCTCCAATCCGCTTAAGCGAATCATCTGCTCCGCTAAATCTGAGATGCGCACTTGCTGGCCCATATCGAACGCGAAGATATCGTTTCCTTTTCCCATGGCTCCTGCCTCCAAAACCAATTGAACAGCTTCTGGAATAGTCATGAAGAAACGTGTGATGTCTCTGTGTGTAACGGTAACAGGACCGCCCTCTTCAATTTGCTTTCTGAATACTGGAATCACGGAACCATTGCTACCTAATACATTTCCGAATCTCGTGGTCACACAAATGAGTGAAGTCTCTTTCGACTGCACAATCATTTCAGCAATGCGCTTGCTTGCACCCATAACATTTGTTGGATTCACTGCTTTGTCGGTGCTTATCATAACAAAACGTTCTGCTCCAAACTCACTCGCAATATCCAGAACACTAGCCGAACCAAAAACATTCGTCGCCACGGCCTCGACTGGGTTATTTTCCATCAAGGGAACATGCTTATAAGCAGCAGCATGAAAAACTATTTTCGGTTGGAACGCTTCGAACATGCGTCGCATGCGCAATTCGTTGCGCACGTCGCCAATGACCATTTCCAACTTTCCTTCATCAATAAATTTCGACAGTTCATTTCCCAATAAAAACATGGGCGTTTCTGCTACATCGCATGCTACGACTTTAGCAGGATTCAACAACAAGCATTGACGAACCAGTTCGCTACCAATACTCCCTGCAGCGCCTGTAACCAGAACTACTTTGTTTTGAATAATTTCTTTCACTTCATTCGAACTCATTTGAATGACATCTCTTCCGAGTAAATCTTCAAACTTAACTTCACGTAATTGCTTTGCGCTCAATTCACCGTTTATCCAATTGTTGGCGTGTGGAAGGTGTTTCAATGTGACCTTGTACTTCAAAGCTAAATCTACCAATTGACGCTTACGCACAAGGGCAATCTCAGGAATGGAAATAATGAGCTCTTCAATAGGATTAGCCGCGAGGAATTCGTCGAGTTTCTTCGAACTTAAAATATCAACGCCTTCCAATTTCTTTCCAACCTTTTGTTGGTTGTCGTCGAAGAAAGCAACAACATCTAACGACGACTGTCGGTCTCGATCGAGTGTCCTTTTCAACAACAATCCTCCTTCACCTGCGCCGAACACAACCACTCTGGTTTTACTTCCTTTCAAACTTTTCAATTCCATATAAAGGAATTTTATGGAAAGTCGAAAGAACACTAGTAAAGCAGCACTCACTAAAAATTCAAGAATAATAATTGATAGCGGAACGAGATACGCTCCGTTAATTCCTTTGCGAATGAAGTTCAAACATACAAATGCGATGCTTCCTTGCAATAAAACAAAACCTATACGAATAGCGTCTTGTGTGCTTGTAAAACGAATGATTCCGGAGTAAGATTTTCCAACATAGAATAAGACGGCTCTTACGGCGAAATAAATTGGAGTGAAGAGCAACATTAAATCCAATTCATTCTTTGGAATAGCAAATTCGAAGCGAATGAGATATGCCGCAATGAAAGCAAAAGCACACAGCGCAAGGTCTATCAAGAAGATAAGCCAGCGCGGTGTGATCTGCTTTGGAAATACTAATTTCATGTGTTTGAATTATACAGCTTCAACAACAACAGCACTTGCGCCACCGCCACCGTTGCAAATACCTGCACCACCTAATTTCTGGTTACGATTTTTTAATGCGTGAACCAGCGAAACTACAATACGCGCTCCGCTGCAGCCGAGTGGGTGACCTAATGAAACAGCACCGCCGTTCACGTTCACCTTCGCTGGATTTAAATTCATTTTTTGAATGTTCACAATTCCAACTACGCTGAAGGCTTCATTCAATTCAATTAAATCTAAATCTTCAACCCTAACACCTGCTTTTGCGGCTGCTTTCGGCAACGCCAAAGAAGGCGTTGTAGTGAACCACTCTGGCGCTTGCTCTGCATCTGCATAACCTGTAAGTTTTGCTAATGGAGTAAGTCCAAGCGCTTCCATTTTCTCTCTGCTCATTAAAATCAAAGCAGCAGCACCGTCGTTCATGGTTGAAGCGTTCGCAGCGGTTACAGTTCCGTCTTTCGCGAATACCGGACGAAGTCCTGGGATTTTTTCGAAACTTACATTTTTGTATTCTTCGTCTTCAGAGAAGAGAACAACATCGCCTTTTCTTCCAACCACTTCAACCGGAACAATTTCATTTGCGTATTGTCCAGATGCCCAAGCAGCGGCAGAACGTTTGTAAGATTCTATTGCGAATTCGTCTTGTGCCTCGCGAGAGATGTTGCACTCTTTTGCGCAAAGCTCTGCCGCATTTCCCATTGGATAATTGTGATACACGTCGGTTAGTCCATCTTTCGCCAAACCGTCGACCATGGTCACGTTACCATATTTATTTCCCCAACGTAAATTCTCTGAATAGAAAGGAACTCTGCTCATGCTTTCCATACCCCCTGCTACCACCACATCTGCATCTCCGCACTGAATACTTTGTGCAGCCATCATGATTGCCTTCATTCCTGAAGCACATACTTTATTCACAGTGGTGCATTGCACGCTATCTGAGAGCCCCGCGAATTTCGCAGCCTGACGCGCAGGTGCTTGTCCAAGGTTAGCCTGAAGAACAGAACCCATGATTACTTCTTGAACTTCTTCCGGGTTCAAGTTAATTTTGCTCAGTGCTCCTTTTATTGCGGTAGCACCCAATTGTGTAGCTGAAACGCTAGCCAGTGATCCGCCGAAACTTCCCATTGGAGTGCGCACGGCTGAAACAATAAATACCTCTTTGTTCATTGCAAAAGTGATTAGGCCGCAAAGGTACGAAGTCTGCTATGAATTTGGCACGATAATCAGGATGGTCGTTGTTGAAAATATCCGCCTTTTTCGAAGTGTTCAGAAAATGATTCGTCGAAAAAATGCGTTAACCTTGTAATGGAACTAGACCTGCAACGATGAAGAAAATACTTTTCCTGTTATTTGCCATACTTATAAGCCTTGATGTATCTGCACAGAAGGGAGAAAAACTTCCGGAAGAAGATGAGAAAATGTTAAGTTATTTAACAGACATTTTCGAAGACCAGCGTAAAGATTATGGCAAAGAACAAATAGAAAAGAAGCTGGCCAAGATGTGGTTGGAAGGGAATGTATACACTGAGGCGCAGAAAAAACAATTCCGTGAAACGTTGACCTTGTTCATCGATAACAAGTCTAAAATTTTCCCAGATTACGACAATTACATACAAGCATTCATGTATTTCCAAAATTCCGGAAAAAGCGAATCGGAATTGAAGGGATGGAACGACATCGTTATTCGTATTTATTCCGACAAGAAAATAAAAAAATACGGCGCTGAGTTTGTTGAAACGAGCTTTGGGCTTTTCCGAGATTTAACCTTTTATAAAAACGAATCGCTTCAATGGAAGACCAACAACAACACCTATCGTTTTGTATTTGATTCTTTGCCTCACGTCGCTTTTGATGAAATGAATTTAAAGTGCCTGAGCCGAGGAGATAGTTCTGTTGTTTACAAAACATCTGGAATCTACTTTCCAACACTTGAAAAATTCTATGGCAATGAGGGAAGAGTTACGTGGCAGCGTGCTGGGTATGATCCTGAAAAAACCTATGCTTCGTTTAATAGCTATAACATTCGAATCAAAGAATCTCGCTACATCATAGACAGCGTTATGTTCTATAATGAATTTTTCGATATGCCTTTGGCTGGAAAGCTCACAGAAAAAATCATTGGAAACAAAACGGAAGAGACAGCCACATACCCGTTGTTCGAATCATATTACCAGCGCTTGGAAATTAAGAATATAGTTCCTAATGTTGATTACGAAGGCGGTTTCACCATGTCAGGAAAAAAGTTGGAGGGAACAGGAACACAAGAAACTCCAGCTAGTTTAATTTTCTACCGCGAGAAGAAAGCGTTCGTCATTGCACAAAGTTTACTTTTTGAGATCCGTCCCGATCGCATTCAGAGTAGCAATACTTCGATCAAAATGCGATTGGATTCAGATAGCATTTACCATCCTGACTTGTTCTTTATGTTCACCAAGAAGTCAAGGAACTTAGAGCTCTCTCGAACTGAAAACGGTATTTCCCCTTCCCCCTTTCTCAACACCTACCACGAAGTAGAAATGTATTTTGAATCGGTGCAGTGGAACATTGATGCGCCCTATATGAATTTCGGAACATTTGGATCGGTTCCAGGAGGCTATGCGGATTTTGAATCTGTAGATTATTTCAAAGAAAAACGTTTTTCGACCCTCGCCGGAATTTCAAATGATCATCCCGTTTATATTCTTTATAGAACTGGAAAAGGGCTGCAATCTGATTACTTTAACGCCATCGATTTTGCTCGTCAAGCAGGAACGGGAGTGGAGCAATGGATACCCATGTTTATCGATTTAACAAACAAGGGATACATTCAATACAACATTGAAACGCGTGAGATTGTGTTGCTTGAGAAATTACACAAGCACATTGAAAACAATCGCGGAAACTCTGATTACGATGCTATTCAATTTATTTCTGAAGTTGGTCGTTCCGAAAATGCTCGGTTCAGTTTGCTTACAAGAGACATCATTATTAAAGGCGTAAACAGCGTTTTGCTGAGTGATTCACAGAAAGTCATGATCTATCCGAGTGGAGGTGAAATTATCTTACACAAGGATCGTGATTTCAGTTTTAGCGGAAGAATTAACACAGGCAATTTCGAGTTGATTGGAGCGAAATACAATTTCATTTATGATCAATTCAAATTTGATATGGCTGAAATTGATTCGTGTGTTATTTTCGTAGACGACTTTACTAGAGCGCCTGATAATTTTGGCAACTACCCTAAAACTCGCGTTAAAAATGTCCTTTCAGGTCTTTCTGGAACGCTCGAGATAGATCATCCCACAAATAAAAGCGGCTATCACTCAAAGGACTATCCGCAATATCCCATCTTAACCTGTAATAAAACTTCGAGTGTATTTTATGATTCATATTCCATTCAAAAAGGAAAATACAAACGCGATGGTTTCTACTATGAAGTGGAACCGTTTCAAATTGATTCGCTCGACAACTTCAATAAAAAGAATTTGAAGTTTCAAGGAACATTGGTAAGTGGTGGAATATTTCCGGACATCAAAGAGCCATTGGTCTTGATGGAAGACAACAGCTTAGGATTTCAAATCAACACCACTGATTTAGGCTTTCAAGCCTATGGGGGAAAAGCTATGGTTACGGGTGATTTAACTTTGAACTTTTCAGGACTAAAAGGAAAAGGCAAACTTGATTACCTGACTTCAACTTCACTTTCCAACTCGTTTACATATGTGCCCGAAGAGGTCTTTGGATTGGCTTCTGCATTCACTAACAAAAGCGACAAAAAAGCGAATGTTCCAGATGCGCAAGCGAGTAAAATGGACTTGCAGTACTTCCCTAAAAAAGACAAGCTAGAAGTCACAACGAACGACGATTTGGTTGATTGTTTCAATAAAGAAGCTAAATTCAAAGGAACTATGCGCCTTGAACCAACCGGAATGACCGGTAATGGCTCTAGTGATTTCGTTGGAGCAAAACTCTCATCCAAACATTTCAAATTAAGAAATAGAAAAATCCTCGCAGATACTGCAGCATTTGAATTGAAATCCAATCCTGGTGATGTTGGATTGGCATTCAAAACAGACAACGTGAGTGCCGACGTCGATTTCGACGCTAGAAAAGGACAGTTCAAGAGTAACAGCGGTGAGACGAAAATTGAATTTCCAGCAAACCTTTATGTTTGCTTCATGGATCAATTCACTTGGTTCATGGATAAATCCGAAATGGAGCTTTCGTCTACGCGGAAAGCAAACAACGATCTTGTTATTGACACCGATGCAGAAAAGAAGCGAAGCAACTTTTACTCTATCGACCCCAATCAAGATAGTTTGAACTTCCTATCTCCGTATGCGAAATACGATGTGAAGAATAACCGACTAACGTGTAACAAGATTGAATACATTATTGTTGCCGACTCGAAGGTTCAACCCGACAGTAACTATGTGGTTATTGACAAATGGGCGAATATGCGCAAGCTGGAACGCGCTCAAGTGATTAGCAACTTCATAACGCAACATCATAAAATTTTCAATGCAAGTTTGAAGATTGAAGGTCGCAAGAAATACGAGGGAAGTGGTGATGTTATATACAAAGACGAAAACAAGAAAGAGCAGAAGATTCACATTAACACATTTAGATTGGATTCAACTTACCAGACTGTTGCTTTCGGAGATATTAAGGAGACTGATCAATTCTTCCTATCACCCGCCTTCGAATATTATGGAAAATTCGAATTGCACGCGAGTAATCCGAACTTGACTTTCACCGGCGGTGTGCGCATTCTGCATAACTGCAATAGTATTGCGAGAACCTTCTTCAAATTTAAATCGGAAATTAATCCACTGGAAATTTACATACCTGTAGATAGCACCTTGCGCGATATGACCATGTCTAAATTGGGAGTTGGTGTTATTGTGAAGGACGAACCTCCGATGAAGATTTATCCTGGTTTCTTAAGCGCTAAGCCAAACAAGAAAGACCACGGACTTATCGAATCAACCGGATTTTTGTACTACGACAAAGGCAAGAAAACCTACTACATCGGATCGAAAGAGAAAATCCGTCAGCCCAAACTGCCAGGCCAATTGCTTGGTTTAAATACCACCACCTGCGAATTAACAGGAGATGGTGTTATGGACTTCAATGTTGATTACGGCATGATGGTTATGAAGTCTGTGGGAACCGTTCATTTCCAATCGAACGACTCCACATTGGCTGCACAAAGCACGAGTCTATTGAACTTCCCATTTGATGAAGGAGCTCAAAAGCACATTGTTGAGAAATTTACAAATGCCAACTTAGACCCTATCGATTTGACCAAAACTCAATTTGAAAAAAGTTTGGTTGAGTTTTTAGGAATTGAAAAATCTGATAAAATCATTGCAGATTTAGCTTTAGACGGAACATTAAAGAGACTTCCCGAAGAACTTCAGCAGTTCTTTTATTTTGGAGATCTGAATTGGGTTTGGAACGAAGAGCTTGAAACATTCTCTACCACCGGTCCATTGGGTGTTGCCAGCATGGGCAAAAAGCAAATTTTCAAATATACCAAAGGGTTAATTGAAATTGAAAAACGTCGGAGCGGAGATATATTCAGATTGTACTTGGAATTAGATGGTGCTACATGGTACATGTTTGAATACAAATTGAATATTCTTACCGTAATTAGTTCAGACGCTGCTTTCTTGGAAATATTAACGGCAGTGAAAGACGAGAACCGGAGATACGAAGAAGGCAAGAAGAGATTCTCTTGGTCTATGCTCGCTTCAAAGAAAAAACGAGACGATCTTTTAGATAGATACCCTGAATTAAATCAGTAAAAAAAAGGGCCGCATGGCCCTTTTTAATTTCTATTTATTAAACCTATTTCAATATGCTCTTTCCAGGGAAATAAGCCATCTTCCCCAACTCTTCTTCAATACGCAATAACTGATTGTATTTTGCAATACGATCTGAGCGAGATGCAGAACCTGTCTTAATCTGTCCCGTATTGAGCGCTACGGATAGGTCTGCAATAGTGGTGTCTTCTGTTTCTCCACTTCTGTGTGACATTACTGAGGTATATCCCGCTCTGTGAGCCATGTTAACCGCATCAATCGTTTCTGTCAAAGAGCCTATTTGATTCACTTTAACCAAAATACTGTTCGCTATGCCTTCCTCTATTCCTCGAGAAAGACGATTCACATTGGTAACGAATAAATCATCTCCAACCAATTGAGTCGTGTCACCCAACTTTTCCGTCATTAACTTCCAACCATCCCAATCGTCTTCTGAACATCCGTCTTCAATCGATACAATCGGGTAACGCTTCGTCCAGTCTGCCCAATAATCTACCATTTGAGAACTGGTTAAGTGTTCCCCGGTTGATTCCAAGTGATAGAGTTTCGTTTCGGTGTTGTAGAATTCCGTGGAAGCGCAATCCAATCCCAACATAATATCTTCCCCTGCTTTATATCCAGAAGCCTCAATGGCTTGCATAATTGTTTGAAGTGCTTCTTCGTTACTGTTGAAGTTCGGGGCGAATCCGCCCTCGTCGCCTACATTCGTCATGTGACCTTGTTTTTTCAAAACAGCTTTCAAGTGATGAAAAACTTCTGCTCCCATGCGCAAGGCTTGACTGAACGTTTCTGCTCCAACAGGAAGAATCATAAACTCTTGAACATCTACCTTGTTGTCGGCATGCGCTCCTCCGTTAATAATATTCATCATTGGAACTGGAAGTGTGTTTGCACTCACTCCACCTATGTATCTGTATAGACTTAATCCAGAAGTCTCTGCCGCCGCTTTCGCTACAGCTAACGAAACACCTAGAATTGCGTTTGCACCCAAAACACTTTTGTTCTCTGTGCCATCAATTGCGCACATGGCCATATCAATTAGATTCTGTTCAAATACTGAAGCTCCCTCTAATTCCTTATTCAAAACTTCATTTACATTTTGAACAGCACGCATAACGCCTTTGCCCAGATATTGAGTTTGATCACCATCGCGAAGCTCCACCGCTTCATGCATGCCCGTGCTTGCTCCCGAAGGAACAGCAGCGCGACCAACAGTACCTTGATCTGTTATTACATCGACTTCAATTGTTGGATTGCCTCTCGAATCGAGAATTTGTCTTGCATGAATGTGAGCAATGTTTGCCATGGGGAATTGTATTTCCAACAAAGATAAACAAGACGAACGAATTACTTAGTGTAATTTTTACACTAAGTTCTATCTACCTGTTCTTTTCGCTCCCCCTCTGCTGCTCTTCCCTGAATTTCCACGACTACTACTTCCCTTGCTCGGTCCGTTTCGAAAAGTGCGTTCACCAGGTTTGGCGTGCGATTTACTTCCTGCTTTAAATCTTGGTTTCGATGATGACGGTGAAGATGCAGAAGCACTTGTTCTTGGCTTAGGCTTAGGTCTTGGTTTCGGCTTAGGCTTGTCTGGATCGCTCGAAGCTTTCTTCTCCGGAGCTTCTGATTTCGATTTTTCAAGATACTTATTCAACAGTCTCATCTCATCTTCCTCCAAAGGTCTGAATTCACCCACCTGAAGTCCTTGAATGCCAATGTGCATAATTCGGCATCGTTCTAACTTCGTGACTGTGTATCCAAAGTGTTCACACATTCTTCGAATCTGTCTGTTCAATCCTTGTATAAGTGTAATTCGAAATACAAACGGAGTTTCAACAACTACTTTGCAGCGACGTGTTTGAACACCAAGAATAGGAACACCTTGACTCATCTTCTCTGCGAAGTCCGGAAACAAGGGACGATCCACACTTACGATGTATTCCTTTTCGTTTTTGTTTCCTGCTCGAAGAATCTTGTTAACTAAGTCGCCATTATTAGTCAAGAGAATAAGTCCTTGAGAATCCTTATCTAATCTTCCAATCGGAAAAATACGTTCGCTGTAGCTTATGTAATCTATGATGTTGTTCTTCTCTACTTTATCTGTAGTAGAAACAACACCCATAGGCTTGTTGAAAGCCAAAACCAAATCTTGCTTCTCTTCTCTATTTAGACCGCGACCGTTCACTTTCACCACATCTCTTGGTCCAACTTCGGCACCTAGTCCAATCTTCTTTCCATTAATAGTAACTAGACCACGTTCAATAAACTTGTCGGCTTCTCTTCGGCTACAAAGTCCCGATTCACTTATGAATTTGTTTACACGCATGGGTTCTGATTAGGTTGCGAAGTTAGTTATGGCATAAACAAATTCGCCGCTTTCCTTTTCTTTTGTTAATTTTAGCTTTTTAGAACCTACCCTATGCCTGCACTAAGCGAAAGAAAGATTGTTGAAGTTTGTTACGCCCCAAGTCATTTCCACTTGTACGACAATGGATTTGACATTGTTGTTGTTATTGATGTGCTTCGCGCTACAAGCGCTATTACCACAGGGCTTCATTGTGGCATTAATGAAATCATTCCGATAAATTCAGTTGAAAAAGCGGTTGATTATAAATCGAAAGGATACATAACCGCTGCAGAAAGAGACGGACAAGTGGTGGAAGGTTTCGACTTTGGAAATTCCCCTTATGCTTTCATGAATCCAGATTTAATTGGAAAAACAGTTGTTCTTACAACGACTAACGGAACCAACGCCATTGAAGTGGCAAAAGACAAAAGCATTGTGGTAATCGGTTGTTTGAACAACCTCACCTACCTCAGTAACTGGCTTATTTCTCAAAATAAAAACGTATTGATTCTCGCTTCCGGATGGAAAGAAAAGATGAATCTGGAAGACACCATCTGTGCAGGTGCCATTGCCGACATTCTTTTAGAAAGTCGCAAATTCGTTTCGAACGAAGACAGCACCATCTCGGCTAAATTCTTATACCGTTCTGCCCGCGATAACTTCTACAGTTTCCTTCGAGCTAGTTCTCATCGCAAGCGCTTGATGAAATTGAAAATTCAAAAGGACGTCAAGTATTGCCTTACGTTAGACACCGTGCCATGCATTCCTATTCTTCGCGATGGTAAGTTGGTGAAGTTGGAAATAGACAACGCGTAATGCCTTCAACATGAAAACAAAGACCCTTATATTGTTGGTGCTTTGTTTCCCCTTGTCCGTTTTTTCAAAAGAACCAGATCCGCATGTTTGTTTAGACTGGGGATTCTTCGGACACAAGAAGATTAATGAGCTCGCGATCTACACACTTCCTCCGGAACTTTTCGGATTCTACAAATACAACATGAACTATTTAATAGATCATAGTGTAGATCCAGACAAAAGAAGATACAGTGTTAAGGGGGAAGCTGAGTGCCACTTCCTCGATGTTGATCGTTATGTAACGGAAAATTCTTCTTCTCCTTTTGATAATTTACCCGAGCGTTGGAACGACGCTGTATCAAAATACGGAGAAGATAGCCTTCGCGCACATGGCATTGTTCCGTGGAATTTGTATCTCGTTTATTCTAAATTGGTGATTGCCTTCAAAGAAAAAGATGTGAATCGTGTTCTTCGACTTTCGGCAGAATTGGGACACTACGTTGGAGATGTACATGTGCCTCTTCATTCGACTTCCAACTACAACGGACAAAAGACCAATCAAAAAGGCATTCACGGTTTCTGGGAAAGTCGCGTTCCAGAAATTCAATTTCCACAATACGATTTCTTTGTTGGGCAAGCCGAATACATTTCCGCCCCGCAACATTTCATTTGGGAGAGACTCAAAGAAAGTTATGCCGGTGTCGATTCTGTATTGAAGTTTGAAGCGCAATTAACCGAACAATTTCCTTCCGATAAAAAATATGCATTTGAAGTGCGAAACAATATTGAAGTACGAACCTATTCGAGAGAATTCTCGGAAGCGTACAGCAATCTTTTAAACGGACAGGTTGAACGAAGAATGCGCTCTGCTGTTTATTCACTTGGAAGCCTTTGGTTGAGTGCATGGGCAGATGCAGGACAACCCGATCTAGACGACTGGTATTTAAAGGAGGAAGAGATAGCCGACGAACCAACAGAACACGAAACGAAAAAAATTCGCGAACACGAATAACAAAACATTATGTTGAATATGGAAATTTTCGAGCAGCAAAAGAAACATGCATTGCTCTTCAAAAACAGTAAAGTTTCGGAAAGAATTGAAGTACTCAATAGATTTGAAAAGGGATTGCACAAGCACGAAGCTAACCTTACTCACGCGCTGAAAACAGATTTGAATAAACATCCGTTCGAGTCTTCCATTATGGAATTCTCGCTCATATTCGCAGAATTAAAAGCAGTAAGAAAGGAACTTCGAGAATGGATGAGAATTACCTACCCTGGAATGTATCTCGCCAATCCCTTGGCGTCCAATAAAATTCATATTGAGTCGAAAGGTGTATGCCTCATTCTTTCTCCGTGGAATTATCCCGTTCAGCTAACACTTACTCCACTTGTCTCATGCCTCGCTGCCGGAAACACAGCGGTAATCAAACCTTCTGAACTCACACCAACAGTGAGTCAAGCGATAAAAGACTTCGTTGAAGATACGTTTCTTCCCAAGGAAGCCTGCGTTGTGCTTGGCGACGGAAGGGTTGCAGCGCAATTGACAGAACTTCCCTTCAACCATATTTTCTTTACAGGATCTCCAGCTGTTGGAAAATTGGTTATGGCTGCTGCAGCTAAAAATCTAACTAGCGTAACTCTAGAACTTGGTGGAAAATCTCCTGTAGTCATCGGTGAAAATTACGATCTCGCAGATGCTGCTAAAAAGATTCTTTGGGGAAAATACACGAATGCTGGACAAACATGCATAGCTGCAGATTATGTGTTACTTCCAAAAGGAAAATCAAAGGAATTTGCAGCTCATTTAAAAACGTATTATCATTCCAAATACACCTTAGATGAGAAATTGAATTCAGACGAAGTGGTTCGTATCGTCTCAGAAAAACACTATTCCCGACTTACCGAAATGGTTGAGGAAGTGCGAAATTCAGGAGGAACTATACACTTTGAAGGGCAACATAAACCAAACGAGCGTTTGTTCGGCTTAACCGTTGTCGGAAATGTATCGAAAGAAACGAAAGTTTTTAAAGAAGAAATATTCGGACCAATACTGCCCCTCTTCGAATATGAAACAATGGAAGAAGCGGTAGACTTCATTCGCAGCATAGACAAGCCCTTGGCGTTGTATGTATTCTCGCACAACAGAAGCGAACGCAAATTCATAACGCGCAACACATGGTCAGGTGGAGTAACCATTAACGATGTGTTCTTGCACCTCAGCGATGTGCGCATGCCGTTTGGCGGAAGTAACTTTTCAGGAATGGGATACTCGCACGGATACCATGGTTTCCTAGAATTCTGTCATTTAAAATCAGAAGTTCATGTAAGTCGAATTTTCAATTCAACTTCATTGGTGCACCCTCCGTATAAAGGCAAAGAGTGGCTTGCGAAGATTTTGAGACGAATTATATAATTAATGAATTTCCACCAAATGAATGTCGTAAACCACGGCAGCGTTCATTGGTATTTTCCCTTCACCCGTTAAACCGAATGCGCGATAAGAAGGCAGAACAAATTTTGCGCGATCTCCTGTCTTTAGCAACAGCATTGCCTCGTGCAAGCCACTTTCTACATTGTCGTGACCAATTTTAACCGGAACTTTTTCGTTGGGCTTACTTTTATAAATAACGGTTCCATCAAGCAAAGAGACTTCGTATTCCACCATGGCAATTTGCTCTGCCTTCACGTTTTCTCCTGCTCCTTGCTGGTAAATCCAATAATGAACTCCCGTTCCAGTAATTGTTGTTGGCCATTGCTTATCTGAAACGAATTTTTGAATCCGCTCCTTTTCTTGCGCATGGAAATTTCGGTTCTGTGCAATGAGCATCGAATCTATTTGTGCTTGCGACATTTGCTGAATTGTCTTCTTGTCCTGCGAGCAACTGTCGCAACTCATGAGGATTGCCGCGAAAGCAAAAAGCAGATAGGCGTATTTCATTAGATTTCTCCTTTTTGTAATAACTCTAAAAACTTCGCAATCGTATGTTCCAACGATTCGTGCAAACGCGCACCTGCAGCATTCTTATGTCCGCCCCCGTTAAAGTGCGTGCGTGCCATTTGATTCACATCACGTGTTCCCTTACTTCTGAAACTAATACGAACACAATCTTCGTCTTCTCTAAAAAATGCTGCTATCGTGGTTCCTTCAACGCTTAACGCCATATTCACCAATCCCTCAGTATCGCCCGATTGTGGTTCAAACCGATCTATGTTTTCTTTGGTGATGGCGATAAATGCGGCCTTGTATTCGGGAAGAACAGTCATGCATTCTGAAAGTGCGTAACCCATCAATCGCAAACGCTCTACTCGCTGAGAGTCCAAAACATTTTCATGCACAACATGTGGCTTCAGTCCTTTGCGCATAAGCCATGCTGCAATCTCATGAGTTTCTGGACTCACGCTTGGAAAACGGAACGACATGGTATCGGTCATAATTCCGCAATAAATAGCTTGAGCGGTTGGCACATCAATCAGCTCCAACCAATTCATTGCACCCGCGAAATGAAAAACCATTTCACACGTGCTGCAAATGCTTGTATCTGAATAAACAACATCTGGAAAAGTGGCGGGTTGCTCGTGATGATCAATGAGAATAAAAGGCTTCACTCCCATTTGCGCCTCAAGTAACTTCTTAACAGCTTCGCCAATTCTTCCCAGGTGGTTGTAATCTAAAATAAAAATCGCATCAGCATCTTGAATGCGCTTGGCGGTTTCTTCACCTTGGTCTTTACAAACCACAACATATTCATTTCCTTGTAACCAACTTAAATAAGCCGGAGCATGGTCAGGAAGAACAATTGTCACTTCCTTCCCCATTTTAACTAACATCTGCGCCATTGCGCAAGAAGATCCAATCGCATCGCCGTCTGGCGAGATGTGGGTGGAAATAACTATTTTCTGAGAACCGTCTACAATTGCTTTTGCTTTTGCGAGCTCATCACTATTCAATGTGCATTTTAACATACTTCAAAGGTAAGGGGTAAACTATAATTCGTTGTAATTTGGCGAAATGAAATCGGTTCTATTGTTATGCTTCGCGCTCTTCGCTCTATGCTCTCAGGCTTACGCGCCCTTTACTCATAAATTCTATTTGAGCAACACAACCATTGAATTCAATGCGGAAACTCGGGTTCTTGAAATCACCTCTAAAATATTTACCGACGATTTGGAGCACGCCATTGAAGCCCAATGCTATCGCTATAATTCCTTATATCCGCAAACACCAGAAGTTTTCGAGTTAGTTAAAAAGTACATTGGCGATAAAATCAGTCTTCAAGTTGGAGGAAGAAGTGTGGTGCTTAATTTTTTAGGTTATAGCGTAGACAACGACATGACAACTTTATTTATTGAAGGAAATTATTTCGATCCGAATCAAGTGGTTGTGAACAATACGATTCTATTGGATTTGTATTCCGACCAACAGAACATTGTAGAGGTTAGATGGAATGGTCAATCGAAGCGTGAATATTTCACAAAAGACAAAACTCAATTTCAATTCATTCCGTAATGAAAAAGAAAGAGGCGGCGGATTATGTGAGAGTTGAATTGGAAAAACTATACCCCGAAACTCCCATACCTCTCGATCATACTGACGCATTCACTTTGTTAATTGCTGTGCTTCTTTCAGCGCAATGCACAGACGCTCGGGTGAATACCATTACCCCGCATTTGTTCAAACAAGCGAACAATCCGTTCGACATGATTAAGTTGAGCATTGAAGAAATTCGCGAGATCATTAAGCCCTGCGGACTTTCTCCGGCGAAAAGCAAAGCCATCTTCAACCTTTCTCATATCATTATAAACGAACACAACGGCGAAGTGCCTGCTTCATTCGAATCGTTAGAAGCACTGCCAGGTGTAGGACACAAGACCGCGAGTGTTGTGATGGCTCAAGCATTCGACGTGCCTGCCTTTCCTGTTGACACTCACATACACAGACTTATGACACGTTGGAAATTAACGAACGGAAAATCCGTTGAGCAAACAGAGC
>CANKYR010000002.1 GCA_947488195.1 Flavobacteriales bacterium | reverse complement strand
TGCTGACCCTTTGCGAACTCATTTCCTACGCCCACGCGAATGCGCGCGTAATCTCCCGTATTCAAGATTTGCTGAATGTGCTTCAATCCGTTGTGCCCACCGTCGCTGCCCTTACCGCGCATGCGAGCCTTTCCAAAAGGCAGAGCTAAATCGTCGGTTACAACCATAACATGCTCCAACGAAATCTTCTCTTGCTGCATCCAATAGCGCACAGCATTTCCAGATAAATTCATGTAGGTGGAAGGCTTAATGACAATGAATGTCTTTCCCTTCGAACGAAATTCTGTTTTATCGGCGTAACGCTCAGTAGAAAATGTAGCGTTGTGCTTTGCCGCTAACTCGTCTGCAACCAAGAACCCAATGTTATGACGGGTATTCGCGTATTCCGCGCCTGTGTTTCCCAGTCCAACAATTAAGAACTTCATCTTATTTCCAAGCTTTTACAATTAATCCAGTGCCCGTGCTGTGCGTTCCATTCACATCGAACACATTCAACAACAATGAAAACGGCATGGTAACCAAATAATAGATTGGCAACACAATGAAAAACGCCTTCGATTTATTCAACATTAACATTGGATACTTCATAGACAGCTTCCATGAAATCTTTCCCGGAACACCATAACTGTATCGCGCTTCAACTTTCGAGAATCCGGCACGAAGGCATTTCTCTTCAATCTCATCAATGCCATAACCATCGCGAACGTGCTCTTCAATGAACGAAGTCTCTCCGTCATCGTGCACATCACTTCCACCCATATTACTTGGCGTACTAATCAAAAGCATGCCCCCAGTTTTCAAACTGCTGCAATAATTGGTCAACACCTGAACGTCTTCTTCAATGTGCTCCATAACATCTACACACAAAACCAAATCAAATTTTTCCGGTTGAACAAACGTCACCAAATCTCCGACTTCAAACTTCACTTGAATCTTTCCAATTTGATTGAAAAACGCATTGCAATCAGCTACCTGTTCTTCCTTCACATCAACCGCTAAAATCTCAGCTTGAGAAAACTTCTTACTCATCCAGAACGAATACTGCCCGAATCCTGATCCAGCATCCAATATCTGCTTCACCTCACTGCCATTGAGTTTCCGAAGCTCACTGCGAATGTGCCATGAACGAAGAAGCAAAACATCTAACAAAAAATAAAACAACTTACGCAAGAACGGCGTGCTATTGAAAACACTTCCTAAACTGCGTTTTATAGGATCGTAATGCATTTTTACTTCTTCAATAAATTATCAATCGTCTCGTAGTAATCCAACGAGTCGTCTATGTAATACTGCAACTCAGGAACTTTGCGCATTTGCTTCCCTACCTTCAAACCCAATTCTCTTTTTACCGAAGAATGGTTCTGCTTCAACAATTTCAAGGCCTCATCCCTCCTGTCTGAAGGGAAAACGCTGATGTAAATGCGTGCTAAACTTAAATCGGGCGCCACACGGGTTTGCGTTATGGTTACCATGCTTCCCCCCAACCATTCGCGTGCATTTTGTTGAAACAACACTGCCAACTCGCGCTTAATTAGCGAACCAAATTTTTCTAAACGTACTCCTGCCATAGTGCAAAGGTACAACAGGATGTATTTCATTGTTTTTTGCTTTTACTTTGCGGCATGGAAATGACCCACGTTCGAAAAGGAACGAAAGCCGATTTGCGCGAAGCTCTTGATCTGATTCAAGAATTGGCAGTTTACGAAAAAGAACCGGAAGCAGTTGTGGTAACTGTTGAACAAATGGAGACATGGGGATTTCAAGAAAATCCGCACTTCGAATTTTTTGTTGCTGAACGAAATGAACAAATCGTAGGCATTGCTTTTTATTACATTCGCTACAGCACCTGGAAAGGTCCTATGATTTATTTGGAAGACATTGTGGTGAAGGAAGAATTTCGTGGAGATGGAATTGGCGCGCGTTTGTTTGAAGTTGTTGCGAATGTTTGTGCCGAAAGGAATTTTCATGGAATGACCTGGCAAGTGCTCGATTGGAATGAACCAGCATTGAACTTTTACAAAAAGTACGATGCTACTTTTTCAGCCGAATGGCTAAACGGATATTTATTTACTGAACAAATTAAAGAGGCAGCATGGCGCAAATAACAGTGCATAAATTCGGAGGAGCTTCGGTACGCAATGCGGAAGCTGTGCGTAATGTCTGTTCCATATTGGATCTATTTCCTGAAAACAAAATCGTGATAGTTTCTGCCATGGGCAAAACTACGAATGCCCTCGAAAACATTCACCAAAAGCGTTTCGAAGGAAACGATTTTGAAAAAGACCTTCAAGAGATTTTTGAATTTCACTTCAACATTGCAAAAGAATTAGAAGTAGATACCGATAGCGATTGGGTATTCGTCTTCGACGAACTGACTCAAATCTGTAAGCGCGAAATCAACGCGAGTTTCGACGAAGAGTACGATTGTATCATAGGATATGGCGAGTATTTGTCTACCGCCATTGTAAATGCTTACTTCAATCAGAACAAACTTTCTTCGAGGCGATTGAACAGTGCTGATTATATAATCACAGACTCTCGCTTCCGCGATGCACGTGTGCAGTGGGAAATGAGTGAACAGAGAGTCGCTTCGCTTCGCCAAGAGTTCGATAATTATACAACGCTTGTCCTCCAGGGGTTTATCGGAGCCTGTGCTTCGCAAGATGCGTTGCAAGATTCTACGAAAGATGCGTTGCAAGATTCTACGAAAGATGTTGCACAAGATTTCTTCGAAAAGGAAAGGCTAACTTCTTTAGGAAGAGAAGGATCAGATTTCTCGGCAGCGATATTCGCTTTTTTATTGAATGCTGAATCGGTAACGATTTGGAAAGATGTACCCGGTTTGCTGAATGCCGATCCGAAATGTTTCCAGCCTACCCAATTGCTGAAGGAGATTTCCTTCCGCGAAGCTGTGGAGTTGGCTTATTTCGGAGCAAGTGTTATTCATCCTAGAACAATTAAGCCGCTTCAAAACAAAAACATTCCACTTTTCATTAAATCGTTTTTGAATCCAACTAACGAAGGAACACGCATTGTAGAAAAAGCAAATACCGAATTGGAAGTGGCTTCGTATATATTGAAACAAAATCAAACGTTAGTTTCTATTTCAACCAAAGATTTCAGTTTTGTGGTGGAAGACAACCTCACCTTCATCTTCAAAACCTTCGCTAACTTGGGCATTCACGTGCACATGATGGAAAACTCGGCGCTGAATTTCTCGGTGTGTATTCAATCCGACCCAAACAAATTAAAGGCGCTCATTGAACAGTTGAGCGACTTTCATGTTAGATATAATGACAACGTCTCAATCTTAACCATTCGTCACCCGAAGCCAATGGTTATGCAACAGCTGTTGCAATACAAAGAAGTATTGCTTGAGCAAAGAAATCGAACCACCGTTCGGTTTGTTATTCGGGGAAAATGGAATTTACCAGAACCCATTAAAGAATAAGAGTATGAAGATTTACACGAAGAAAGGAGACGATGGAAAAACAATGTTATTGGGCGGAACTCGACTTCCAAAGCACCATATACGCATTGCAGCTTACGGCGAAATTGACGAATTGAATTCGTTCATTGGTCTAGTGGCGGATCTACTTCCTTCACACCAACAAATTCTTCGTGAAATTCAAAACAATCTTTTTGTAGTTGGAAGTCACTTGGCAACAGAGCCTGATCAGGCGGAAAAAATTCAATTACCAGCCCTTCCTGAAAACGCAGCTGAAATTCTTGAAAAAGAAATTGACCGCATGACTGCTATGCTTCCTGAATTGAAGCATTTCATTCTTCCGGGCGGTCACGCGACTGTTTCACACATTCACATTGCACGAACGGTTTGCAGAAGAGCAGAACGCACAGCTACTGCTCTTGCAGAGATTTCTACCGTGAATCCGATTTTCATTCAATACTTGAATCGACTTTCTGATTATTTGTTCACGCTTTCTCGCGCTGCGGCCCAGGAACTTGGTGCTGAGGAAAACAAATGGCTTCCGAAAAAATAAGATTAAAAACTTCGTTCCGAGACTAAATTACCGTCTTTGAATAAACTCTGTTTAATTAGTTTTCCCTCTTCGTTATAGTCTAGAAACACACCGTTCTCTTTTCCTTTTGTGTAATACTGATTGCTCTTCAATTTTCCATTCGGATAATAATACTTCCACGAGCCTTCTTCAATGGAACGCTTGTAATATCCCTCCCATTCGAGATTTCCATTCGAGTAATACACTTCTTCCTTCACTATTTCTCCTGTTGTATTTTTCATATAAACAACAACATAAGGCTTTCCGTTCGGATGCTTTCGAGCAACATCACGGGTGGTGTTTTCCAACTGCGCGAATGCACTTTTTCCACCTAAAAAAAATGCTAGAGAAAGTAGAATAAGCTTAAGTGAAATTTTCATGCTCAATTAAAATCTGGATATAATAAATATTTCTTTCGAATTTCCTTGTAGGCATCTAAATCGCTTTGCCAAGAGATTCGAATAACATCTTCTCCAACACCACCAATTATCTGCTTTCTAAGTTGAGTTGTTCCGGCTAACTTATCGAAAAAATTCGGAGAGGAAAAGAATTTCTCTTTGTTGGGATAGCAGTTGTACATGCTCGTTAGCCAAGATAGGTTCAATTGTGTTGGACGTTTATCGAAATTTACTTGGATTCCCTTACAGAGCTGATTTTCAAATGGTGGATTGGAAGACACTCCTTTAATTTCTTTTGGGGTGAAAGAAGTTTCACCCACTTTGCAATTCGGAAATCCAAATTGTTGGAAAGGAAGATTTGTTCCCCGACCAATGCTAATGCATGTTCCTTCAAACCAGCACAAGCTTGGATATGCATAAATCGATGCAATGTTGGGCAAATTTGGAGACGGTTTAATCGGCAATTCGAAATACGAATTGTGCGTGTATTCACTGCATGGAACAACTGTGAGAGCGCACGATTTTCCGCCCGCTAACCAACCTTCACCATTTATCATTTTTGCGATTTCCCCTAGCGTGCATCCGTGCACAATAGGAATGGGTAACTGTCCAACAAACGAATACAAGTTTTTATCCGTCATTACCGGTCCGTCTATGTAGTAACCGTTCGGATTGGGACGATCTAAAACAATAAACTCATTATTGCTCAGCACAGCAGCTTCCATAACTTCCTGCATAGTCGCAAGGAAAGTGTAAAACCGAACCCCAACATCTTGAATATCGAAAACAATCACATCGACACCTGAAAGCATTTCCGCAGTGGGTCTTGTATGATTTCCGTATAATGAAATAATGGGGAGCTTCGTTTTTTTGTCCGTGCCGTCATTCACATGATCACCGTTCCCGGCTTCGCCTCGAAAGCCATGTTCAGGTGCAAATATTTTTACGACTTGAATTCCGCTTGATAACAGCGTGTCTACTAAATGAACCTTTCCAATAACACTGGTCTGATTGGCAACAACTGCCACACGTTTGTTCTTCAACAACTCAAAGTAAGCGACAGTATTTGAGGCGCCAGAACTTTGTGCAAACACGTGAGCAGTGTTTAGCACTAAAACAACAAAGAATATAAGATGAAAACGAACGTGTTTCATGGGCAAACAAATTTTGTTCATTCTTAACCAAAATTGAACCGAAATAAATGAAGTTAGTAACTTTCCAATGTCGAAGTCCTAACTTTGAGCCGCAATGAAATCTTTTAAGCTAGCCTCTTTCTTAGCTTTTCGCATGCTGAAAGCAAGCGACAATGGGCGCATTTCAAAGCCAATTGTCCGCATTGCTATGTGGGGAGTGGCCATTGGAATTGCGCTTATGATTCTTGCATTGGCCATTGTGAAAGGCTTTCAATCAGAAGTGCGACAAAAAGTAATTGGATTCGGCGGCCATTTTCAAATTGTTTCGAACGGTGATAACGCTGCGCAAGAATCGGTGCCATTGCTTTACGATAAATCCTTAATTCAAGAATTAAAGAAAATTCCAGGTATAAAAAACATCAGCGTTTACGCTCAAAAGCCCGCCATTGTGGAGTCGAAAGCTGGATTGTCAGGAGTTGTTGCAAAGGGTATCGAAGAACAATACGACACTACATTTTTGCACAGTGTTCTTACACAAGGCCGTGTGATGCAATTGAAGTATAACCCAGACACTCTTCCTGTTGCTGAAATTGTATTGTCTGAATACATTGCGAATCGGTTAGCGCTTCAACTCGGACAAAAAATGAGTTTGTATATCGTTAACAGCGAAGACGATATTCAACAACAAAATTTCACACTGGTTGGAACTTACAAAACAGAGTTGGAAGAGTACGATGAGAAATTCATTTTCGTGCATCTCGCTTATCTGCAGCAGTTCGGAGGTTGGGGGCTGCAAGGACAAATAGTCGTAGATACAGCAACGGTTCCTTTGCTCACTTTCATTTCTCCAATTGGGTTCGGTAATAACGGGGAATTCGAACAACGCTGGCTCGACGGAACGCCCGCCAAAGATCCTATCTATTATCTGGAAATGCGCGACACTACCTTCGGTTTAATTACTACTGCGCCTTATCAAATTCCAGATACCACTTACGTTCACTTAAAATTTCCACCTCACGGCGAGAATGAATTCGTTACTCCGCGATGGACCTATTCGAACTTGCGCGGAAGCGAAGTGAATTACATTGGTGGATATGAAGTTCAAGTTGAAAATTACGAAGCGCTTGAGCAAGTGAGAGATCCCTTGTGGGAAGCCATTCCGTATGACTTATTCGTGATACCATTAACGGATCGCAATCCGGAAATTTTTGCTTGGTTGGAAATGCTCGATGTGAACGTGGTCATTATTGTGGTGCTCATGGTAGTGCTATCAATCGTGAACATGACTTCTGCATTGCTAATTCTCATTCTCGAAAGACAATCGTTCATTGGCACGCTAAAATCTATGGGATTACCCAATCCAATCATGTTGCGTGTCTTCTTATGGCATGCAGCACACATCATTGGTAAAGGTGTTCTCATTGGAAATATCCTCGGCATTGGAATCGCTCTGTTTCAGAAATACACCGGATTTTTCAAATTAGATCCTGCTAATTATTACGTGTCAGAGATTCCCATTCTCATGAACCCAATGGAAATCGTTGTGTTGAATGCACTTACGCTTTGCGTGTGTGTATTAGCCATGATTCTTCCATCGCTTTACGTATCAACCTTCCGACCAGCAGAGTCGATCAGAAAAAATTAAATCTTCCGACCTACCTTCGCAGCATGAAGTATCACGAAAACATTCTAGGCACCATTGGCAATACACCTATGGTGAAATTAAACACCATAGTGAAAGACATTCCAGCATTAGTGTTGGCGAAAGTGGAAACCTTTAATCCTGGAAATTCCATAAAAGATCGCATGGCGCTGAAGATGATTGAAGACGCGGAAAAAGACGGAAGATTAAAGCCAGGCGGAACCATTATCGAAGGAACTTCAGGAAACACCGGAATGGGTCTAGCCATTGCGGCGATCATGAAAGGATACAAGTGTATTTTCACAAGTACAGACAAACAGAGTAAAGAGAAGTTCGATGCGCTTCGTGCATTGGGTGCAGAAGTAATTGTATGTCCAACAGATGTGGATCCAGAAGATCCACGCTCGTACTACAGCGTTTCTTCACGTTTAGAAAAAGAAACTCCCAATTCTTGGAAGCCGAATCAGTACGACAATCCAAGTAACGCGCAAGCACACTACGAATCAACAGGTCCAGAGATCTGGGATCAAACAGATGGAAAGATAACGCACTTGGTTGTTGGTGTTGGAACAGGTGGAACTATTTCTGGAACTGCTCGTTTCTTAAAAGAAAAAAATCCAAATATTCAAGTGTTGGGTATCGATACCTATGGTTCGATATTCAAACAATACAAAGAAACGGGAGCATACAGCAAGGAAGAAATTTACACCTACGTTACCGAAGGAATTGGTGAAGATTTCCTTCCAGAAAATGTTGACTTTAACTTGATTAATCACTTCGAAAAAGTAACCGACAAAGACGCTGCGATTTACACACGTAAAATTGCAAAAGAAGAAGGGATCTTCGCTGGAAACAGCGCAGGTTCAGCCATGGCTGGTGTTATTCAAATGAAAGATAGATTCAAAGAAGGAGATGTGGTAGTGGTTATCTTCCACGATCACGGGACTCGCTACTTGGGCAAAATGTTCAACGACGAATGGATGAAATCAAAGGGTTGGTTATAACCCTTTCGTTTTACTTCTTGGCGTGAGCTTTAATGACGTTTGAAATAATTTCAACGCATTGCATAATCTCTGCTTCGGTAATGCACAATGGAGGAGCAAAACGAATTATGTTTCCATGTGTAGGTTTGGCAAGTAACCCATTCCTCGCAAGGTCAACGCAAATGTTCCAAGCCGCTTCGCTTTCTTCGTGATCATCAATCACAACAGCGTTCAACAATCCTTTTCCACGAACAAGCGTAACTAACGAAACTTCACTTTGAAGTTTTCTCATTTCACTTCTGAATAGCTCTCCCAAACGCTCTGAATTTTCTGCCATGTGTTCATCGCGAAGAACTTCCAACGCGGCTGTTGCAACAGCGCAAGCTAGAGGATTTCCGCCGTAGGTGCTGCCGTGCTCACCTGGCTTAATCGTAAGAATAATTTCATTGGTTGAAAGAACAGCACTCACGGGAAGAACTCCTCCTGAAAGCGCTTTTCCTAAAACTAAAATATCGGGCTTTACATTTTCATGATCGCAAGCCAACATCTTTCCTGTGCGCGCCAATCCGGTTTGAACCTCATCGGCAATCATCAACACATTGTACTTCGTGCACAACGCACGAACACCTGCCAAATACCCTTCATGCGGAACAACCACACCAGCTTCCCCTTGAATAGGTTCGAACATAAATCCAGCAATGTTCGAATCGCTTGACAAACAAGTTTCTAATGCGTTCAAGTCATTGTAAGGAATAGACAGGAATCCGGGCATATACGGACCGAATCCTGCATAACTGCTAGGATCCTGAGAAGTAGAAATTGCAGCCAGTGTTCTTCCCCAAAAATTCCCTTCTACAAAAACTACTTTCGCTTGGTTGTCTGCAATGCCTTTCACTTTATAACCCCACTTGCGCGCCAACTTCACAGCGGTCTCCCCGCCTTCAACGCCCGTATTCATCGGAAGAACTTTTTCATAACCAAAGTATTCAGTAATGAACTTTTCATAGGTCCCCAATTCACTGTTATAAAACGCACGAGAAGTGAGTGTCACTTTCTCTGCTTGATCTTTCAAAGCTTGAATAATTTTCGGATGGCAGTGCCCTTGGTTAACCGCAGAGTATGCCGAAAGAAAATCGAAATACTCCTTCCCTTCTAAATCCCAAACCTTGGCGCCTTTCCCCTTGGCAATTACAACCGGAATCGGATGGTAGTTGTGGGCTCCATAATTATCTTCCAATTCCATGGCTTGCGCCGAAGTAAGGTTTGAATTCATCTCAGTTAATTTTCAGCGAATTTAGAATGGGAATGTTGTATTTTTGCAATCCAAAATATTTATTATGTCAGGAAATCGCACTTTTACGATGATTAAACCAGATGCAACAGCTGCTGGTAACACAGGAAAAATCATTGACAAAATCATTGAAGCAGGATTCTCTATCCGCGCAATGAAATTAACACAACTTACCAAAGAAGATGCTTCTCGTTTTTACGAGGTTCACAAAGAGCGTCCGTTCTACGGAGAATTAGTAGAATACATGACTAGCGGTCCTATCGTGGCGGCTATTCTTGAAAAAGATAACGCAGTTGAAAGTTTCAGAACACTTATTGGTGCTACTGACCCTTCAAAAGCAGACGAAGGAACTATTCGTCGCATGTTCGCTACAAGCATTGCTGCGAACGCCGTTCACGGTTCAGATAGCGACGAGAATGCAGCCATCGAAGGTTCATTTTTCTTCTCTAAGCGCGAGCAAGTTTAAGTTTTAAACAAAAACTGAAAAAACATCGGGAGCTCGCTTTAATTAGCAGCTCCCGATTTATTTTTGTACCCTAATCAATCAAGACATGAATAAAATCAAAGTAGCCAATCCAATTGTTGAAATGGATGGCGATGAAATGACTCGCATCATTTGGAAATACATCAAAGACAAATTAATTCTTCCATATGTAGAACTAGATATTAAATATTTCGATTTAGGAATTGAAAATCGTGATGCTACGGAAGACCGCGTGACTGTTGAGTCTGCAGAAGCTACTTTGAAATACAATGTAGCGGTTAAGTGCGCCACCATCACTCCTGACGAAGCGCGTGTTCAAGAATTTGGATTGAAGAAAATGTGGAAGTCACCAAACGGAACCATTCGTAACATTATAGGTGGAACTGTATTCCGTGAGCCAATCATTTGCAACAACATTCCTAAGTTGGTTCCCGGTTGGACCAAGCCTATTAACATTGGTCGTCACGCCTTCGGAGACCAATACCGCGCAACAGATACTGTTATCAAAGGGAAAGGAAAATTAACCATGACCTACACCCCTGAAGACGGCGGTGAAACAAAGTCTTGGGAAGTCTTTAACTTCGATGGCGATGGCGTTGCAATGGCTATGTACAACACAGACGAGAGCATCTATGGTTTCGCTCGCAGTTGTTTCAACCAAGCCATTATGCGCAATTGGAATTTATATTTCTCTTCGAAGAACACCATTTTAAAGCATTACGACGGACGTTTCAAAGACATCTTTGAAGAAGTATATCAGAATGAATTCAAATCGAAATTCGCAGAATTAGGAATCACCTATGAGCACCGTTTAATTGATGATATGGTTGCGTTCTGCTTGAAGAGCGACGGTGGATTTGTTTGGGCATGTAAGAACTACGACGGTGACGTTCAAAGCGATATCGTAGCGCAAGGATTCGGTTCATTGGGACTTATGACTTCCGCTTTAATTACTCCTGATGGAATGACCATGGAAGCAGAAGCAGCTCACGGAACAGTGACTCGTCACTACCGCCAGCACCAACAAGGAAAGAAGACTTCGACCAATCCGATTGCTTCTATTTTTGCATGGACGCAGGGTCTTGCTTTCCGTGGGAAATTAGACAACAACCAAGAGTTAATCACATTTGCGCGGACACTTGAAACGGTATGTGTTGATTTGGTTCAGGATGGAAAGATGACAAAGGATCTTGCGGTTTGTATTCACGGAAGTGAAACACGCGAAGAACATTATTTAACCACTGAAGATTTCTTGGATGCTATTGATCAAGAATTAAAGAATCGATTATCGAATTAATTCGAATAGAATAACCTTTGAAAAGACTCGCTTCGGCGGGTCTTTTTTTATGGCTTTAAATAAACAGGAGAATATAATGTGTTGGAAAAATTTAAATCTCTATCGCAAATGCGCACTGAAAATCTACAGGTGTCAAATCCGCTATTTAAGTAATAGCCTGGGTACATCTGAACGGTAATGGTGCCCTTTTGTGTTTTGTTCTGACCAGGCGGTGTTGCCCACGGCACGCGGTAATAGAAAGGAACTGCGTTAGGATTTAAACAAGGTTCTTCGCTTATTTGCATCCATGTTCCATTACGCAACTCTTCGTAAACACAAAACAAATTGTAACGCGTATCACAGGCTCCAAAAACACCCGAGGTATCAGACTGACCGAGCCCAACATTTCCATCGCCATCAATAAAATCAACTTGTAAAAAAGCGCTGTCGCTGCTCACTGTTAAGCGGACTGCCTCAATGCTCGGCTCATCCGGATAAGTCTCCACCTTCAAGCAGCTACTCACTAAGAGAGTAAGGAAAATAAAAAGTAGTGTCCCAATCTTTCGCATCTTTGTAAAGATATAGAATGAAAGGCGAAACAGAGAACGACAAAATGGATTTTACTCAAACAACTTCCGGGAATTTTACCGACTTTGCGCTGGCTACATTTCAAAGTCAACTTGCTAAAACCCCTGTTTACAGTCAGTTTTGCAATGCCCTTGGGGAAAATTCGATTCATATTTCCAATTGGAACGAAATTCCATTTTTACCTATTTCATTTTTCAAAACACATCGTGTTTGTCAAGACCAACCTATTGTCCACACCTTCGAAAGTAGTGGCACTGGCGGAAATCGCAGTCAGCATTTAGTCAACGACCTGTCGCTTTACGAGCAATCTTTCTTTCCGACATTCAAGAAATATTTGGAAACGCCACTTGAAGAAGTCAGCATTTTAGCTTTACTTCCTTCGTATTTAGAACGAAACAATTCCTCATTGGTATACATGGTGAATGCCCTATTACCAAAGGCACACAGTAACTCTGGATTTTTCCTAGACAATTTTCAGGCGCTGCATAATCAACTTGTTCAAAACGAATCAATGGGCTTAAAAACATTGTTGATTGGGGTATCATTCGCACTGCTAGATTTTTCAGAACAATTCCCAATGGCACTAAATCACTCCACCATCATGGAAACCGGCGGGATGAAAGGAAGAAGAGAAGAGCTTACAAGAACTGAGCTACACGCCCAGCTTTGTCAGGCCTTTCAAGTGAGCGAAATACACAGTGAATACGGAATGACTGAACTTTTTTCGCAGGCCTATTCCAAAGGAAATGGAATATTTGTTTGTCCACCTTGGATGAAAGTCATTTGCAGAGATCTTCAAGATCCACTTACTCTTTTACCCAATGGAAAAAGAGGGGCTTTGAATATTATCGACTTGGCCAATCAGAATTCCTGCTCTTTCATTGCCACAGAAGACTTAGGCGTTGTGAATGAAAATGGGACCTTCGAGATACTCGGAAGAATGAATCACGCCGAGATTAGAGGATGTAATTTACTTTTTTCAGAATCCTAGGCAACCATTTATTTTCTTCTCCGTCTTTAGAATAGAAGTTTCTAACTTCTTAGCCGAATTGAAATGTGTTGGGCAGGACAATTTGGTGATATGATTTCCTAAACAAAATAAGCAGGGGGTTCCAAAGGGAACCCCTGCTTATTTTATAGACATTTCAACAAGAAGTAATTCTTCTTACCGCGTTGAAGAATGACCAACTCTCCGTGAATCAAATGACTTGAATCAATCTTAGCGTCAATCCCAACTTTTTCTTTATTCACTGCAATGCTGTTCTCTTGCAAGGCACGTCTGGCTTCGCCTTTGGACGGAAGGAATCCTGAATTAACCAACACATCGATAATATCGGCACCCGTCTCTATTTCGCTTTTATTCATTGTTCCTTGCGGAACTCCTTCAAAAATATCGAGCAACATTTCTTTCGAAAGCGAATCGAATGTACTGTCTTTCGAGAATAAAATACCAGATGCCTGAATAGCCTGAATGGTATCTGATCCGCTGTGCACGCGCGTAGTAATATCTTCCGCCAAGGCCTTCTGAAGTGCGCGCATGCCAGGGTCTAGCAAATGTTGCGCTTCCAATGCTTCAATTTCTTCTTTTCCCTTCAATGTAAAAATGCGAATGAAATTCTTCGCGTCCTCATCGCTCGCATTCAACCAAAACTGATAAAATTTATAAGGTGAAGTGCGCGCAGCATCGAGCCACACATTTCCGCTTTCCGTTTTTCCGAATTTCGTTCCATCGGCCTTTTTAATAAGCGGGGTAGTCAATGCAAAAGCACTTCCTCCGTCTATTCTGCGAATCAATTCTGTTCCTGTGGTAATGTTTCCCCATTGGTCTGAACCGCCCATTTGCATGGTAATTCCATGATTCTTCCACAAATAATAAAAGTCGTACCCTTGAATAAGTTGGTAGGTAAATTCTGTGAAGCTCATGCCCTCGCGATCCTCTCCGCTGATTCGGTTTTTCACCGAATCTTTCGCCATCATGTAATTTACGGTCAAGCGTTTTCCAACATCTCGAATAAACTCCAAGAATCCCATTTCTTTAAACCAGTCGTAGTTGTTTACGATTTCAGCAGAGCGATCTCCGCAATTAAAATCTAGAAAACGTTCCAACTGCTTTTGCTGGCATTCTTGGTTGTAACGCAATTCCTCTTCACCCAATAAATTCCTTTCTGCTGATTTTCCGCTTGGGTCACCTACCATTCCAGTTGCGCCACCTATAAGGGCCACAGGCTTGTGCCCACTTTGTTGAAAATGAAGAAGGGTCATAATTTGAACCATATTCCCCACGCCCAAAGAGCTAGCCGTTGGATCGAATCCGATATATGCTTTGCGCATTTGCGCATTCAAGTGGGCCTCAGTCTCTGGAATGCTCGTGTGTAACATTCCTCTCCATTGCAACTCCTCTACAAAATTCATCTTTTATTTTTTTACGAAAATACAACCATTAAATCACTTCCTTCAATTGTTCCAAACGCATTCCGCGCGAACCTTTCAACAAAACTATTTTGCCCTTGACTTCATTCAACTTTAAATAATCTCGGGCATTCTGAGCATCCAAAAGTTCGGTGGCGCCTACTAATTGAAAGGCCCTCCCGATAAAAATTCCTTGAAGACCAAGTTCTTTTGTGAGCTCGAGAATCTTTCTGTGTTCTTCCTCTGCATATTCGCCCAATTCGAACATATCTCCAATAATGAAAAACGTGTTTTCCATTTTTGAAAGATTCAACAAGGCGGCTTCCATACTGCTCGGATTGGCATTGTAAGCGTCGAGAATAACTTTATTCTTACCAGAATCCCACCACTGACTGCGGTTGTTCTCGGGGGTATAGGCTCCAATGGCTTTGCACATCTGCTCAGAAGAAACTCCGAACTCATATCCAACTGCAATGGCTGTAGCCATGTTAAACAAGTTGTACGTCCCCGCCATTTGAGCGTGACACGTGCAAGAATTGTCGTCAGATGGAGTACTAAACTCAAAAGAGAGAGTAGGATGTTCAGCTACCGTCTGCAGATGAAATCCACCAGTTTTGAATCCATATTTTTTATGTTGAATGAATTCTGCCATGTTATCGAGATGAATCAATTCAGTATTCACTAAACACATTCCTCCGTGGGAATTAACATAATCGAATAGTTCTCCCTTTCCTTTAATAATTCCCTCTACTCCACCGAATCCTTCTAAATGAGCTTTTCCAATGTTTGTAATGACCCCATAATCCGGCATCGCATATTCGCAGTATGAAGCGATTTCCCTTTGGTGATTCGCTCCCATTTCTATGATTGCCATTTCGCAATCGGCCGGAATGGCTAACAAGGAAAGCGGAACTCCTATGTGATTATTCAGATTACCATGTGTTGCGAATGTCTTGTATTTCATGCTTAACACTTCTCGCATGAGCTCTTTCGTGGTGGTCTTACCATTACTTCCGGTTATTCCGATAACAGGAAAGGCAAAAGTTTCGCGGTAGCGTTTTGCTAATGCTTGAAGGGTATACAAACTATTCTCTACACGAACGATTCGATCTGAGGAAACATCTACTTCTTCGTCTATGATCACTAACGAGGCACCTGAATCCAGTGCCTGCTGGGCAAAATGATTCCCGTTGAAATTATCTCCTTTCAACGCGAAGAAAATATCGTCAAGTCCTACGTTACGAGTATCAGTAGTTACGCTGCGGACATCCAGAAATTTTTGAAAAATGAATTCAATCATGTTGCTAAAATAAAACACCCCGCTGATGCGGGGTGTAATGTTTTTATATTTCTGAAAAGATTATTCTCCTCCTTTCGCTCCGATACCCGATGGTGAACCTACGCGGTCCATAGCGCAACGGAATCCAAGAGAACGACTCGATTTTCTTTCGTCCATAAATCTTCTTGTACTTGGAATGTTGTAGTACACACGATCTTCCCAACTACCGCCTTTGTATACGCGTGATCTGTTATTCACCAAGGTAGTCTTTCCATAATCATACATGCGGTCTGCACGATTTTCAAAATCGGCATCTAGGTATTTCGAACTACTTTGGAAATCACCATCGTTGAAATCAATGTTGTCTGCTTTGCGGTAGTTCGTTCTGTTGATGTTTTCTTCCAACGAAACGTTTCTCATTTTCTGACGACCTGAAGTACTCACAACGAAGTTCTCAATGTTATCAACCATTGTATAAGCGATGTCTGCTTCTGAACTACGAATCAACTCCATAATTTCATCCATGATAGCCATAGCTTCTTCTTCACGACGCTGGTCACGTTTTTCAATTGCTTGACCAATTTTCACTAAACTCTGATCCAACACTTGAATATCTTTCTCTCCGTATTTGCTACGTGTAATCAAAGAAGAATCTTGCAAACTCTCCAAATACTTTTTCACCTCATCTACATCATAAACGTTGTAGGTTAACTTGTCTGCAACAGAACCGTCGCTATTTAAAGTTTTTGTCTTGTAAACGTTACCTCTGTATGGACGGAATTCAGAACGGTCATCGTCTGTAAGAGGACGATATACATCTGACACCCACTCAGAAACGTTACCTGCCATATTATACAAACCAAAGTCGTTTGGAGGATATTGGTAAACAGGAGCAGTAATATCCGCGTTGTCGTTTAAGTAACCAGCAACACCCATTGCATCTCCAGTTCCACGCATGAAGTTTGCGCGCATGGTTCCGAAGTATTCCGTTCCGTTGTCTCCGTTACGAACGTAGTGACCATTCCATGGGTATGTTCTACGATCTGTAATTAATTCTTGGTATGAGTTTCCAATAAGAGCCATTGCTGCGTATTCCCACTCAGCCTCATTAGGCAAGCGGTAGCGCGGCAAAAGAATTCCATCTTCCATTCTTACTTTACGGAAAGGATCTCCTTTAGGATTGTAGTTTGGAAGACCTTCTCCCAATTGCTCTCCTTCGTATTGTCCGTTGAAATAAGTTTCCGTTGTGAAATGCTCGTCTGCTCCTTGGGCAGCTAGATTATGTGCAAGAAACCCTTCACGAACCAAAATTTGCTCGTTCACACGGTCTGTTCTCCAAGAGCAGTAGTCATTGGCTTGTAACCAACTCACTCCTACTACAGGATAATCCTGATAAGCTGGGTGACGCAAGTATAACTCTACGTACTTCTCCATGTCTTGGTCTTTTTGTCTCCAGCAGTTGGTGTCTGGAAGCGCGCGACCAATTAATTCTGGGTAAGAATCTGCATACACCATCTCTAACCAGCGCAAATAATCTAACCAGTGTTGGTTAGTTACCTCTGTTTCATCCATATAGAATGAACTTACGGTTACAGGGGTTTGCAAGTTATCCCAAGTGTAGTTTACGTCGTCTTCAACGCGACCCATTGAGAAGCGACCGCCTTCAATGAATACTAAACCTGGACCGGTTTCTTGACCTGCATACTCAACACGATCGAAACCTCCGTTGTCGCGATTGTTGTATTCCCAACCTGTTGCAGAAGAACGATTCTCTTCGCATGAGTTAAGCACAACCATACCTGAAAGGGCGAGTGTTGTAAGGGCTAATTTAAAGTTTTTCATGATTTCCTATTTTATGAAATAACTGTTGGGTTTCTTATATAACTAAAAAGAAGGACACGCTATTGTGCGGAACTTCGGTTTTCTTGGGCGACAGTCGAAATTAATTCCCAAAGACACCTCGTGTGACCCGCCTGTAGCAGGAGTTAAAGCGCTGACAGTAATGTCATAACTATAACCCACACGAATATTGTCATTTTGTAATCCCAATGTAGCAATGAAGCTATCGCTGTAACGCTGTCCAAATAACAAACCGCGGAACCAAACTCCAGCAACGATAGGACCTTTGGTTATGTACATACCCAGATTCAATTGTTGGAATTCACCCTGACGGCGATAAAGAATATTCGGAGAAAGTGTGCTCGAGTCCTTGTATTTCTGCTTAATAGGAATAACTGCACCAGCGTGCACAGTGTATTTCATTGGAAGACGCGAAGTACCTACAATCAAACTTTCGTTAGGCTCATTCAAGTGGTGAACTGCGAATCCTCCGTAAAAAGTTTGGCTAAAACCAAGGACTCCAGCAGAGAAATCAATGTTTTTAACGCTTCCACCACGTGGGATGTCGTTTGTTTCGTAGATAAATCCTTTACGCGGATCAATCATATCTCCGAAAGTAAGCTTGCTCCAGTCCAAAGATTTCTGGAAGTAAGAAGCTTGAAAACCGGCCTTTATGCTGAATTTGCGATTAATGGCTTGTTGGTAGGAATATATTCCACTCACCGTTGTCGTATTCAACGTGTTTTGCGCGGCACGGTCATTCATAACCATAATGCCTAAACCACCTGAAACAGTTTCAACGTGCTGATCGTAACTGGCACACGTTGTAACGTACGCACCAGTTAGTGATGGCCATTGGTTTCTGTAGTTCATTACAAAACGTGGGCATTTTGAAGTCCCTGCAAAAGCTGGGTTCAAGTAAAGTGGGTTTGAGTAAAACTGTGTGAACTCGGGATCTTGGGCCATAACGTTAGTTACACCCATTACACAGATCATGAACCCTAAGAATTTTAATTTCATCGCAATCTTCATCCGAAAGTTTGTAAAAAATATTCGATTTTAATAGCAATTATACAACAATTTTGCTTTCAAATAACATGAGGCATAAACAATAAATTGGAATAACTTTGGTTATTGGCAGGCCTCAAAGCAAAACCTCAGACGATCACATGCGAACGATTAAGTTATTATTACTCTGTTTATCAGCTATTTGCATAGCAAACGCTTCGGCGCAAGAAAGACTTGTACCTGAACAAAAAATCCAGTGGCTAGATATTCAACAAAACAGGACCAATTACTCTGTGGTCGGTGATCTTTGCCCCTCTCTTGTTATTTCTAACAACTCCACTCTTCCTTTCTTAGCTTTTCGCGCTTCTGCATTGAAAGGTGAAAAATACATCGCACCGACTTTAACCAACGTGTCTAGTTCTGAAATAAGTTCATCCTATTTCGACAATGATCAACTTCAATTGATAACAGATGATTTTCGTGTTGAAGTTCAATCGGTTCAATCCGATTCAAAAAATAATCAGGTAGTTACCGTTATTCCTTTCAGAAAAAGAAATGGAAAAATCGAGCGCCTGCTTTCTTTCGAAGTATTAGCAACAACATCTCTTAATGAAATTCAGAAAAACAATTACACTTATGTTGAGCACAGTGTGCTGTCAGAAGGTGATGTTTACAAAATTGCTATTGCGAAAGATGGCGTTTATAAAATCGACCGTAGCTTTTTAGAAGAACTTGGTGTTTCTCTTTCTGGATTAAATCCAAACACCATTAATATTTACGGAAATGGTGGGGCTCTCATCCCGGAAAAAAACTTCGTTAATAAAGCAGATGATTTAGTAAAAAACGCAATTCACATTCAAGGAGAGTCGGACGGAGTTTTCAATGCGAGCGATTACATTCTTTTTTATGGAAAAGGACCCGACACCTGGACACTTGCACAAGATGATGGTATAGGCCGCAAACGTTGGTTTCATACCAAACATTATTATAGCGATTCAGCTTACTATTTCATAAAAATTAACGATACTAACCCGCTTCGAATTTCAACCGAAAATAATGGTGCTGTCGCAAATAGAATTTCAGATTCTTTTCAAGATTTTTTATATGTTGAAACCGATCAGTACAGTCCCGCAAAATCTGGACGAGAATTTTATGGCGATTTATATGACGCGGTGCTTTCAGGATCTTACACGTTTAGTTTTCCCAATGTAAAAACTACTGAGCCCGCCAGTATGGATTTCAATGCCATTGCCCGAACAATAGGGGGAAGCTCAATCTTTACAGCAACAGTTCAAGGAAATGTGAATTCCATTTCCATCGGAAACGTTACAGATTCGCCTACTTCGCAAGTTGCACGTACCGGAAGAATTAACACTTCTTTCCTTCCAACCAATGGAAATTTCAATGTTTCAGTTGGCTTTAATAAAGGTAATTCCGATGCGAAAGGCTGGCTTGACTACATATGCATGAACGCCACTCAGCAATTGAAAATGCAAGGCACTCAAATGCGTTTTCGCGACACAACCTCTGTTGGGATGGGTAACATTACTGAGTTTCAAATTTCTGAGCAATCTTATGCTGTGAATGAAATTTGGGACATCACAAATTTCACCACGCCTACCCGTGTGACACTTGCAGCTAGCGGGGCGCTTTCAACATGGACTTCAGCAACTGATAAGTTGAAGGAATTCGTGGCATTTGCATCCAGTTTTTACACACCGACTCCGATAGGAAAAGTTGAAAATCAGGATTTACACGGCTGGGCAAGTAACGATTTAATTATTATTAGTTCGCCTGTTCTTATGCCTGTTGCAGAAGAGATTGCGGCCATTCACAAAGCGCAAGGGCAATCCGTTCAAGTGGCGACTCCTCTTCAAATTTTCAATGAATTTTCGAGTGGAAATCCAGATGCAATGGCCTTCAGGCAGCTTGTAAAAATGCAATACGACCGTGCGAACGGTGGCAAACGTGCTCCGAAGAATTTGCTCATTTTGGGTGATGGTGATTATTCACGCAACAAAGGTCTTGTTAACCAAGAAGGAACAAATGTTATGGTCTTCGAATCGAACAACTCACTTTCACCAACAAGCAGTTATGTAAGCGATGATTACTTCGTAATGGTTTCTCCACTAGAAGACGGAAATGCTACGGGCCTTTTAGATTGCGGGGTTGGAAGAATTCCAGCGGCCTCTCTTGATGAAGCCTATGGCTACTTGGGGAAAATAAAAGCATACGTCTCAGAAAACACTTCGAGCAACGGCGGTGCCTATTGTTTGGGCGACGTTCAGGATTCTCCTTACGGAAATTGGAGGAATGTCGTGACGTTTGTTTCCGATGATCAAGACGGCAGCGGCGGTGCGTACGAGCAAGTGCATTTGAATTCAGCAAATTCACTTGCCAACATTGTAAAAACGAATCATCCCGAATACGACATTTCGAAACTATACATGGATGCCTTCACGCAAATATCTACTCCAGGTGGAGAACGTTATGTTGAAGGAGAGAAGGCTATTCAACAACGCGTTCAGAGCGGAACATTGTTGCTTACTTATATTGGACACGGTGGTGAAAAAGGTTGGGCGCATGAACGTGTTTTAGACCTTCCTACAATTAGTGGTTTCACCAATAAATATCGCTTACCTGTTTTCTTGACTGCTACGTGTGAGCTAGCGCGATACGACGATCCTGAAGTTAAGTCTGCCGGAGAGCTATTGGTTATGAATGCCAATGGCGGAGCCATAGCCATGCTTACAACAACGCGTATTGTATTCAGTGGTGAAAATTACGAAATGGATTTGGCGTTTTTCGAGCACGCGCTTCACAGTGAAAACGGTGCGGTAAAAACATTGGGTGAGTTGAATATGCTAACTAAGAACGGTGTCTCCATCGGAAACGATAGTAAGCCTAATTTCAGTCTTCTCGGTGACCCTGCGTTGACTATGGTTTATCCGAAATTAAGCGTGCAGACGACACACATCAACAACATTGAATTGGCTTCATTCACGGATACTTTAAAAGCCTTGAATGAAGTGGAGTTCAAAGGTAAAGTGACCGACAGCGACGGAAATTTCTTGAACGGTTTCAATGGTTTTATATATCCTACCGTTTATGATAAAGAGTCGAAGGTGATTTCGCAGAACAATGATCAAAATGGCGAAGAAGGGCAGTTCCAAGAATTTTATTCCTTCAACAAAATTATTTATCGCGGAAAAGCTAGCGTGAGTAATGGAGAATTTTCTTTCAAGTTCATTGTTCCCTTCGATATAAATTATTCTGTTGACAGCGCTCGAGTGAGCTACTATACTGTTTCTGGAAATAAGGATGGAAATGGATATTGTGAAGCATTCAAAATTGGAAGTTTGAATCCGAATGCGCAACTGAATACGATTGGCCCAGAGATTTCGCTTTACTTGAATGATTCAACTTTTGTGAGCGGCGGCTCTACCAATACCTCTCCGATTATTTTGGCGAAACTTCAAGATGAAAATGGAATCAATACCGTGGGAAATGGTGTTGGGCATAATTTAACGGCAATCATTGATGGCAATTCCGCTAAGCCTATCGTGTTGAATGATTTCTATGAATCGGATCTTGACACTTACACCAGCGGGGAAGTTCGCTATCCATTAAGCACCTTGTCTATCGGTGATCACACCCTTACTGTTAAAGCTTGGGACGTATTCAACAACAGCAATGAGGAAACCATTCAGTTTACTGTAGCGGAAGATTCGAAAATTGCGTTGAGTCATTTGCTGAATTATCCGAATCCATTCACTACAAACACCAGCTTCATCTATGAACACAATCAGGCATGTCAGCAATTGGACGCGCGTGTTCAGATTTTCACGGTAAGTGGGAAATTGGTGAAGACCATTGAATCGTCTTTTTACGCAACCGGATTTAGAGGTCAGGATATTCCTTGGGATGGAAAAGACGACTTCGGAAATGCCATTGGTAAGGGAACGTATATCTACAAACTAGAACTTCGAAACGAGAAAGGACAACGCGCCGAATCGTTTCAAAAATTGGTAATTTTAAAATAACGTTTTGAAGAGCATATGTATGTTAAATTTGCAGCAAGCATGAAAAGTATTTTTAAAATAAGTAGTATAGCAGCATTGGTGTTTTTTACCCATTCTGCCTTCGCTCAACTTACGAATCCGAATGAGTTAAATGGTCGTCAAGCCACCATTAATACTATTACCACAGCGGTTCCATTTCTAACCATTGCACCTGACTCTCGCAGCGGAGCGCTAGGAGACGCAGGCGTAGCGCTTGATCCAGATGCTAGTAGTATTCACTGGAATCCATCTAAGATGGCATTTTCTGAGAATGATTTAGACGTTAGTGTTTCCTACTCTCCTTGGTTAAGAGCATTGGTAAACGACATGAGCTTAACTTATTTAAGCGCAATAAAAAAATTAAGCAAGACCCAAGCGATTGGCGGATCACTTCGCTATTTTACTCTGGGAAATATTACTTTCACAGATGAAGTGGGAACGAACATCATGGATTTCCGTCCGGCTGAATTCGCTTTAGACTTGGCCTACTCTCAAAAACTTTCCAAGAAATTTTCTGGGGGAATTGCACTTCGATATATTAATTCAAACTTAACGGGTCGCACCAACTTACAAGGCGCTGAAAGTCGCCCTGGGCAATCGGTTGCTGTAGATATTTCAACGTTCTATACTAACAACAAGATTAAAATTGCTGGACGTAAATCTCAATTAAATTGGGGATTAAACATTTCGAACATTGGAGCGAAAATGAGCTATACCAACTCAGACAATCGCGATTTCATTCCAACCAACATGAGATTAGGAACGGCAATCTCTACAAATCTCGATGACTACAATAAGTTAACGTTTTTGTTTGATTTGAATAAACTCTTAGTTCCTTCTCCACCGATTTATAACAACGACGGTGATACCATTGTTTCAGGATACAATCCTGAAGTAGGAACGGCTACTGGAATGATTCAATCTTTCTATGATGCACCTGGAATGTACGATGCAGAAACAGGATCAATTGTGGCGGGAAGTAAGTTCCGTGAAGAACTTCGCGAGTACAACATTGCGACAGGATTTGAGTACGACTTCGCCCAACAGTTCGCTATTCGTTTAGGTTATTTTCATGAGCATTACACCAAAGGAAATCGTCAGTTTATAACCTTTGGTGCTGGACTGCATTACCAGGTGTTAACCATTGACATGAGTTACTTGGTAAGTACCACGCAACAAAATCCGTTAGCGAATACACTAAGATTCAGCCTGCGATTCAGTGTAGGTGCGAATGCTAAAGTTTCTGATCCTGTAGAATAATGAAGATTCGCGTAGGATTTGGATATGACGTTCACCAGTTAACTGAAAACCGGGAGTTGTGGCTCGGTGGCGTTCAGATTCCACATGACAAAGGAGCATTGGGACATAGCGATGCAGATGTTCTTTTACACGCCATTTGCGATGCCTTATTAGGTGCAGCGGGAAAACGAGATATCGGATTTTACTTTCCAGACACCTCTTCTGAATTCAAAAACATTGATTCAAAAATTCTTCTTCAACGTACCATTCAAGTATTGAAAGACGACGGATGGAAAGTGGGGAACATTGATTCTACCTTGTGCATGGAACGTCCGAAAATCATGTCTTTCGTTCCTGAAATGAAGAAAGTGATTTCTTCCATTTGTGAAATTGAAGAAGAAGATGTGAGCATAAAGGCTACCACTTCAGAGAAGATGGGATTTGTTGGAAGAGAAGAAGGCGTGAACGCTTATGCGGTTGCACTGATTCAAAAAGACTAAGCCCAAACTTTTGTTCCTTCGGAACAGTTCTTACAGATATCTATTTCCTTCCTTCCTTTCAAGAGTTGTTTGCGGAACGCTGTATACGCTATACCCTTCCAAATAGCATTAAAATTTTCCTTCGAAAGATTGCCCATTTCATGGGTTGCGTCTTTGTCGAAACAACACGGCACCACCTTTCCATCCCAAGTAACCACTGCCCCACTCCACATGCGCCAGCAATGATTGTCTAAGGATGATTTCACTGTGAACTTTCCATTCGCATGACGTTTGTAACGGCTGTATTTTTCTATCGTTGGAATGAGTGGGTTGCCGTTTTCATAATCATACACTTGCGCTGTTTTAAATCGAATTTCATCGACTTTGTATTCATTCGCTAATTGCTTGGCGTCTTCAATTTGGTGTTCGTTCGGACGAACAACTAAGAACTGAAAAATAATGTGAGGTGTCTTAGACTTTAGATTTTTTCTTGCTTCAACTAAACGTTTCGTTCCGTCTAACACTTTCTGCAGCGAGCCGTGTATGCGGTATTGCTCGTACACTTCTTGCGTTGTTCCGTCTATAGAAATAAGAATTCGATCCAAACCAGAGCGCACAATTTCCTCAGCTTTTTTTTCTGTAATGAAATGAGCGTTGGTTGAAGTTGAAGTGTAAATTCCTACTGCAGATGCCTTCGAAATAAATTGTAAAATCTCGTTGTGAATGAAGGGCTCTCCTTGAAAATAAAAGTTCAGATAGCTGAGCGTTGGAGCCAGTTGATCGAGCCAACGATTGAAATTCTCCGCTTTTAAATTACCTGTATCACGTGAGAATTGTTTCAATCCTGAAGGACATTCAGGACAACCGAGGTTGCAAGCGGTGGTGGGTTCAATGCTCAGAGATATGGGCATTCCCCAAGGCTTCGACGATTTAAAAATTCGAGAAAAATAAAAACCCATATAAACAAGCAAAGCGTTTGTTAAACGCTTTGTTGTTATTGTTTTATTAATGAATCGAAGGAATTCCTTCATTTCATTTTAGAATTTACCTTGACTTCTTTTCACCTTCGACAACGAGTCGAATTTCGCTTGTCCCATTACCTTGATTAAAGAATCTCTCAACGCCATTTGCGCCTCCATCGCTTCTTTCTTACCACGCTCTTCTTTCATCAATTCTAATAGTCCAACATTGTCTAACGCAACTTCATGAGCTGCACGCATGTTCTTCGCGGCCTCTGAACCTGGAGTATATGCTTCCATATCCTTCACAAGTTCTTCGTTCACAAATGCACTCATTTGCATTTTACGCTCTATGGATTTCTGCTCTGCTTTGGTAAGCGATTCATAATAATCGAGCATTTGGTTGTTCAATGCGAATACGCGCTCTGCCAATTTCGTAGCAGTTTGTATGTCTCCAGCTTTGAATAATAACTCGGCTGTTTGCCACATGATCTGCGGCTGATCGTATGGCGCATTCTTTTCAGGAAGTGAATTGATAGACTTGTTCAACACAGCAACAGCTTTGTCCATTTTGTTTTCAATGATGAACTGTTCTGCTAGGTTATTCAATTGCATGCGCAAATTGGTTACCATACGGCGATTGTTCTCGTCTAGATAAATGTCTTTCGTATCGATATTTCCCCACAGGAATTTATTCATTACGTTGTCATACATCAACTCAGAGACTACGCCACCGGACATGTTGTCGCGATCGTAATCTGAGTGATAGATTGGAGTAAGGCGATACGCTAATCCTTCCAATTGGAAGTATGGCTCTAGACCCATGTATGCTTCAGAACCTGTTGTAACAGCGAAGTAGATTGGACGTTCCCAATTGTTGTGAACAATTAAATCCATTACCATCAACTGCGCTTTGGTAATGAACTGACGAGGGTTCTCACCATCGTCATCCAATAATGCAAAACTCATGGTGTTTACCAAGGAGTCATTCGCTCCTACGTATTGACTGAATTTCGCTTGGTTCTCTTTCGACACAGCGTAAGAGAATTGATAGTTCGGCATAACGCTGAATTTCTTGTATCCGAAGTCTTGAATTTTCGAATCGTCTAAGCAATACGAAAGGGCTTCTTCCAAAGGAGTTAGAGCACTGTCTGAATTTAGAACAATAAGATCGCGAGTACCTTGACGGTATTTAAATTCAGGGATAGAGAAAGGCACAGGAGCACTTTCGTATTGACGGCGTTTCATTTGATCGATGTACCAATCGGTATTCAATAACGAAAGGTTCACCACACGCACATCGGTTCGAACACCTTCCACTTCTTGCGCATACCACAACGGGAAGGTATCGTTATCTCCGTTGGTAAAAATAATTGCGTTGGGTTGAAGCGAATTCAGATAGTTCTTCGCCATGTCAATTCCCGTTCTGCGGTCAGAACGATCGTGATCGTCCCATCCTTGCGCAGCCATTAAAATTGGCGCAACAAGAGTAAGCCCGAAAGCCAATCCTGCAATTGCTGTTGAAGGAATCTTCTTTAACACCAACTTCAACCAGAAATAAATGGCGGTTACACCCAAGCCAATCCATATGGCGAATGCGTAGAACGAACCTGCATAGGCGTAGTCGCGTTCTCGCGGCTGAAGCGGAGTTTGGTTCAAGTACACCACAATAGCGAATCCTGTTAACACGAACAGAAGTCCGACTACAATGAAGTCGCTTCTGTGACGTAGTAGTTGATATACCAATCCGAGTAAACCAATTAAAAGCGGAATCATGTAGTATGAATTGTTCGCCTTGCTGTTCTTCGATAATTCTGGGACAAATTCTTGATTTCCAAGACGGGCTTCATCGTAGAAACCGATACCTGTTTTCCAGTTTCCGTCTACGAAATCTCCGTGACCTTGGGTGTCGTTTTGTTTACCCGCGAAGTTCCACATGAAGTATCTCCAATACATCCAGTTCACTTGGTAGCTGAAGAAGTAGCCCATGTTCTCACCGAAAGTTGGCGTGCGTTTTAAGTCTTTCAGTTCAGCCCAAATTTTATATTGTTGAATGTGGCTTCCTTGGCTGCTATACATACGCGGGAACACGTGTGTTTGCGCAAAGTTCGGTTCGGTAGCCTTCTTCTCGCCTGTTTCCAAATACTCTTCCTTCACCATTAACTTCTTATCGGTGTTGTTGGAAACGTATTGCTCGGCTTCGAATCTGTTTTTGAAGGAAATGACCAACTTGTTTTTGTTACTGTCCTCGCGCACGCTGTATGATTTCACGAACACTTCATTTCCATCTGTATAAGGTTTGTTTCTTACTTGTGGGGTGTTAAAATACTGTCCGCGAAGAAGAGGACGATCCCCGTATTGTTCACGGTTCATGTATGATACCAGGGCGAAGAAGTTGTTCGGTTTGTTTTCATTCATAGGCGTGTCTGCCTGTGAACGAATTACGATGGTAGCGAATGTGGTGTAACCAATGAGGGCAACAGCAATGCTCCAAGTAAGTGTATTAACAGCTACCCATCCGCGTTTCTTCGAATAGATAATCAATGAAACCAATCCTCCAATTAAAATTAAGCCGTAGAAGAAAACTCCTGTATTGAAAGGCATTCCAAGCGTGTTCGTGAAGAAACGCTCAAACCACGCTGCAATTTGAATAGACCAAATAAGGATAACGGTTTGCATTAAGAATAACAAACCAAGTGCAACCCCTGAAGTGATAGCGACTCCCTTCCAAGAGAAAGGATATTTCTTGAAGTAGTAAACGAAACAAATAGCAGGAATAGCCAACAAGTTCAATAAGTGAACGCCGATAGACAATCCCATGAGGTAAGCGATTAAGATGATCCAACGCAAATTGCTTGGCTCATCGGCTTCACTTTCCCATTTCAAAATAGCCCAGAAAACTACAGCTGTGAATAAGGAAGACATAGCGTATACCTCGCCTTCAACAGCACTGAACCAAAACGTATCGCTGAACGCGTAGGCAAATCCTCCGATTAAACCAGCTGCGAAAATGATTAGGTTTTTGTTGTCGCTTTGGTCTCCGTCTTTGTCAACCATTTTCTTTGCAAGGTGCGTGATGGTCCAGAAGAGGAACATGATGGTTGCTCCGGAAGAAACTGCCGACAAGGAATTGATTGCGTACGGAACGTTTTCCACTCCTACGAATGCCGAGAACAGGCGTGCAATAAGCATGAACAACGGCGCTCCCGGGGGGTGACCTACTTCGAGTTTGTATGCTGAAGCGATAAACTCACCACAATCCCAGAAAGGCATTGTTGGTTCAAGGGTCATCATGTACACAGCGGTTGCTGCCATAAACATGAACCAACCTAAAATAATGTTTGCACGTTGAAACGAAATCATAGTTTTAATTTGAAGTGAGGCGAAGATACATTTTTTTTACACGCGTTCTTGACACAATTCCACCAAAACTGAATTGCTACTTTTCGGGTGAAGAAAGGCGATTAGCTTATTGTCTGCGCCTTCTTTTGGCGCTTCGTGAATCATGGTAAAACCTTCAGATTTGAGACGCTCTATTTCCGCATAAATATCTTGAACTTCGAAGGCAATGTGGTGCATTCCTTCCTTGTTCTTTTCGAGAAATTTTGCAATGGCGCTATCCGGAGAAGTGGCTTGAACAAGTTCTATTTTGGAGTCACCTACTTGAAAGAACGAAGTGATGACATTCTCCGATTCAACCCGTTCTTCCTTGTAGGGTTTTACGCCTAACAGCGCAGAAAAAATTTCGTTCGAAGCAGCGATGTCTTTCACTGCAATTCCGATGTGTTCAATTTTCATAAAACAATTAATTATACAAATGAAGATATCCGGTAACCGGATTGAAATCGGCGTTGTATTGCAGCAAATTGTAATTTGCGGGACCGTTGATTAAACTTCCGTCAGAAAGTAACCACTTACTTCCCGAGCAAGTATCTGAAACCGTTACGTTATCTGTGTTTACTTGGACATAACATGGATTGTCGGGATTGTGTGTGCTTCGTGCGTCGAAGACAGAAAACACATCGATATCGTTTCGATAAATAATTAAATCTACTGTGTTACCGTTGTAATAGATCCATCCGGTTGGAACGGTTAGGTCGAAGAATGAAGGCTCGAAAATATTAACGTTAATTGAAAATGAAATCTGACTGAGCATTTGGCTTCGGTCTGTGCAGGAATGCATTGGGACGAACAAAAGTCCTAAGAATAAAAATCCTACTATGAGCTTTTTCAACTTATCCATTCAACGTGTTTTTTTTCGATTCGGTAGGAACAAATTCCTTCATGTAGAAAGGTTCAATTTGCGCCATGTGTTCTTCAAATTTAGCAGAAGAATTGGGAAGTAGTCCTATAAAATGCTGCGCACTTGGAGAAATGGCTTTCACTTGATCTTCCTTCCACTTAAAATCGATTACTTTAAAGGCAGCATCTCCAACAAAGATTGCCTCTTCAATACCGAGATTCGCTCGCCATTCTTCATTCAGCGTAGCGAACGACCAACTTCCATTTGAATAAACATAGGCATCGTTTCTGCGCGCATCGATGAGTGCTACAGGAGTACCTTCAGAATAATTTCCTGCTGAATTCACCAATAGTTCTCCAGTTGTTATAGTAACCAAACCAATGTTTAAAGCATATGCTAAACCTTTGGCAGCGGTCACTCCAATGCGCAAACCGGTGTATGAACCGGGACCAATACCCACAGCAATTCCAGATAAATCAGAAGGCTTTAAATTGTTGCGATCTAGCAAATCTTTCATCATTTGATGCAGCGCTTCTGCGTGAACGAATTCAGTTTCTGTACGTTCGAAAAGATCGACAAGAACGTTGTCTTTGATGAGTGCAACACTGCAATTCCGCGTAGCGGTTTCCAGACACAAATACATTATTTTTTCTCCTCAAGCTTAATTGCGTCTCCGTTCTCAAGATCTTTCGATAAGAGTTCATACGGACCCGTAACAATTTCTTCTCCTTCATTCAAGCCGCTGGTAATTTGAATAAACGTCCCGTCTTGAATACCGGTTTGAACTTGTTTCATCTCTACTGAATTGTCGGCTTTCTTCACGAAAACAACCGTTAAAGAAATATTATTTCGAAGTGAATCTGCACGTGTTGTGACAGAAGCCGTTGGCACTGCTAAGGCATGGTTAGCTTCGTCTGTATGAATTTTCACGGTAGCGCTCATACCAGGTTTAAAGGGAGAATTGTTTTCTGAATTTCCATTCACACCTGAATATGACTCTTTCACAATTTTAACTTTCACCGAAAAATTCGTTACCTGCTCCGTGCTTGCAGCAAGGCCTTGTCCAGCGTTCAAAGCGGAATAGCCAACTTCGGTTACAACACCTTTGAAAACTTGGTCGCTGAACGCGTCTATTTCAACATCTGCGGTATCTCCAACTTGCACGTGTACGATGTCTGTCTCGTTCACCTCCAAATCAATTTCCATTTCATTCAGAACAGAAACTTTCATGATCACATCTCCGCTCATCATGTTGTTTCCAAGCACAGTTTCACCGAGCTCTTTAGCAAGAGCCGTTACCGTTCCTGAAATAGGTGCAACAATGGTTGTTCTTCTTAAGTTTTCTTGCGCTTCGCTCTTTCCAGCGTCTGCGCTTGCTATGGAAAAGTTTGCACTGTGTACGCTCTCTTCAGCGGCTTCAACTTCTGCCACTGCTGTTTCTAAAGCACTGCTTGCGTTGTCGTATTCGGCTTGTGAGATTGCCTTTTGCTCGATTAATTTTGAAAGTCGCACAAGGGTTGTTTCTTGCAAACGCTTTTGTGCTTTCGCTTGCGTTAAGCGTGCTTTCGCGCTGGACAAATTACTTTTTGCTGTGTTCAATGCGGCTTCTGCGCGACTGAGTGCAGAAACATAAAGATCGGGATTGATGCGCACGAGTAACTGGCCTTTCTGAACGAAGTCTCCTTCTTTCACAGGCAGTTCAACAATTTGTCCTGACACTTCCGACTGAATTTTCACTTCAACGGAAGGCTGAACTTTTCCGCTTGCGGCCACCACTTCACTCAAATTTCTTTTTTCCGACTTTCCAAGTGTAACCACTTTTGCATCACCAGAACCGAATACCATTGGCAATACAATGGCCGCAATAATCACAACGATTATTGAAATCCAGATCCATCTTTTTTTGTTTTTCATGGTTGTGACATTAGAGGGACTCCCATGTAGAAGTCAATTATTTTTCGTTTAAAAATCCAGTCGTATTTACTTCGAACAAAGTTCGATTCTGCTTGCTGCAGGCGGTTGCGCGCATCGAGGTATTCAGACATACCCACGACACCTTGATTGAAGCGGAGTTCGTTCCAATCGAACGCAAGGTGACTTGCTTCTACTGCCTTTTGTGTAGCCTCGTAATTTGCTTTTGCGCGCGTCACGTCGAGATACGCTTTGCGCACCTCTTGCTCTAATTGCACTTTGGTTTGCTGAACCGTTAACTCATTATCGGCGCGAGCCAATTCTGCGCGTTTGATATTCACGTCGTTTGAAAAGCCGTTGAACAATGGAAGGGTTAAGCTGAAGAAGAGCGATTGGTTGACGTTGTCTCTCAACTGATTCCCGAAAGGCTTTGTTGCGTAATCGTCTACAGTGTATATAGCTTGAGGAAGAGAGAACACATATTGATTCGAACCGAAGACTTGTCCGATTGGAAAGGACAATGAATCGGGAGAACCTGTTAACACTTTCGAGGCACCTGAATATCCAGACCCGTAAGAATAGCTCATGTTCAAGCGAGGCGACATTCCACCTTTCGCAATGCTCAGATTTAAATTGCTCGAGGCCAATGAAAGCTCAGCAGATTTTATTTGCGGAAAAGTGGCAAGTGCATTCTGCACACATGCTGTTAAGTCGGGAATTTGCTCTGCAATATTGAACGAAGAAACATCGGCTTTAATATTGAAATTTCTTTGCTCCTGCTCAGTAAGTTGCATCAATTGGGCAATGTCTAGAATGGCAGATTGCACATTGTTTCCTGCCGAAATATAACTGGCTTCATCTGAAAACAATTGCGCTTCTACATCGCGAAGGCTTCCCTCAGCGGCGTTTCCCGCATTCACCAAGTCAGTGATGCGTTTCACTTGTTGCTTGGTACGATTCACGGTTAACTCGGTAGAGGCTTGAAGCTCCTGCGTTAGTAATACATTCAAGTATGCAACGGACACTTGAAGGGCCAATTGATTGCGTTGATAGTCGAAGGTGAGCAATTGAGCTCGGTTATCTACTTCTGCCTTCTTATATTGATTTAGATTTTGAAGTCCGGAAAAGAGCGTCACGCTTGTTGAGAGCCCCAAGCTATTGCTTTGAATACGCTGCGTTGCGAACTGATTGGTAAACGGGTCAATTCGCTGTCCCCAGTTGTAACCGTGCGATACCTGTCCGTTTAAGTTGGGAAGGAAACTCCCCAAGGCTTGTTCTTGGTTCAGTTTGGTTTGCTCTAGTCCAAGATTGTTTCTTTGCAATCCAATATTCCGTTCTATGGCTGTGCCCACGCATTGTTGCAAAGTCCATTGAGCGTTAGAAAAGTGACTTCCTAAAATGACTAAGAAAACAAGGAAACAGCGCTTCATAAATCTTCAAAATTTCCGAACATCACTAGACAATCGGTATTCAAAGGTAATTGAAGTTCTTTTAATTCGCCTTGAAGAAATTCGTGATTCGCTTTCTGAAAAATACAATGGCAAGGACTGCCAAAAGTGTGTAAGGAATGAGCATTAGATAAATGATTCCTGTGTTCAATCCTTCAGCTAAACTTCCTGAGGAGTTTTGACTTGCTGTTTCGGCAGTGGCCTTGCACATGGCACATTGCGCGTATGTGGCAACATTCAACGCATAGAAAAACAGTACAACGAAAAACTTTTTCATGCTCATCGGTAATAGGGTGAAATCATGAAGTAAACAATAACTCCTGTAACAGCCACATAGAACCAAATAGGCCATGTGTATTTAGCTAGTTTTTTATGTTCGGAAAATTCTGCAATTAAAGCACGGTATGCTGTAAATAAAATGAAGGGAAGAATGATTGCTGCGAGAACAATGTGCGTGGAAAGAATTACCAAATAGACACCTCTCATTGAGTTCTCCTTTGGGAATTCTGTTTCTCCTGCGAACATGTGGTGTCCGATGTAGGTCACCAAGAAAATTACACTCAAGAAAATAGCGCCTTTCATTAACTTTTTGTGCAATTCAAAGTTCTTTTTCTTCACCGCAACCAGCGCCGCAACCAGCAGAGCGGCTACGGTTCCATTGATAAGGGCATTCGCTTTAGCCAACAAGTGAACATCGAATCCAAGATCGACGTTCGTGAACTTCAGATAGCGCAATGACACAACTACCAAGAATACAACTGCCGACACGAGATAGATTAGGGTCTTCGCTAGCTTATCGTTCTTTTTTATTTCTGCTTTCATTCTCTTATTTCTTTAGTAACAAATGTAAATCTTTAAACAACTGATCCACCGCTTTTGTTGAGGTGCCGTCGTAATAACCTCTAATTCTTCCCTCTTGATCTATCAATGCAATTTGATCGGTGTGAAAGAATCCGCCTTGTGCCGTATCTGACGGGAAAGCTGTTAGCTTATATCCCTCTTTCGCTTGCCAGTATATGTCTTCTTCATTTCCGGTCACGAAATTCCAATTGGAAAAATCTGCGCCCATTCCATTAGCATATGCTTTCAGCGCTTCGGGGGTATCGTTCTTTGGGTCTACCGTATGAGAAAGGAGGACAACTTGGTCGTTGATGTTTTCAGCTTTCACTGAATGCTGAAGGCGGGCCATTTGTGAGGATAGCATGGGGCAAATGCTCGTACAATTGGTGAAGAAAAAATCGACAACAGCAATTTTCCCGAGCATAAAATCATTGGTAATGAGAATCCCTTCTTGATTGGTAAACGCGAACAATGGAATTGGATCGTAGACCGTATCTGAGATGCCTTCTCCCTTTTCGTTGTAGTTTATTTCTATTCCGAAATCGCCAAAATAGGGCAACGTTTTTTCTTTCAGATCGGGTGACTTAACCGGATCGGTGCATGCAGCAAGAGCTACAAAAGCCAGAAGGAAAAGACGTTTAGTACCCACGTTTAATTTTTCTCTTTTTATTTAAGATTGCGACATCTTCCATAAGATTTTCGAAATGATACTCTGTGTTGCCATAGAGTCCACGAATATGTCCAGACTCATCAACCAATCGAAACACTGCCTCATTTTTCAAATCTTGAATGAGGAAGCCGTTACGAACGAATGCTGCCATAGCCGCTGAATCTCCTTGAAGGAATTGCCATTTAGCTTTATTGTTCGAGTATCTTAAATTCTGGGTTACATAGGCCTTCACAGCAGCAGTATCTGAGTATCCGTTTGGATCGAAACAAATGATACTAATATCTGGTTCCATTCGGAATTTAAAATTCGGAATGAGCAATCTCTCTGTAATTTTAGGAAGGTTTGGGTCTTCGAAATCGACGAATGCTGCTATCCAAATTTTCCCCATCAATGAATCTCGATTGATGAGTTGGTTGTCTTGATTTACGAATGCAAAATCTGAAATCTGATAGTCAGACGTTTCGCATCCGGCGTCACAGTTCGGACCGAAATAAAGTGGTTCACTAAAATTGTGCTTGCCCAATGGTCCTAGGACAATGAGCAGAGTTAGTGGAATAAAAAAAAGCATACCCACCAATAGGATATACTTTTTCAGTTTTTTATTATTCATTGTTCTTCAGCTTAGCCGAAGATGTTGTGCCCTTCTTGCACACTTACACCTTCATACAAACCAATAAAGATTAAATACATGATGAATATTGCATAAGGCAGAAGAACTACATACTTGAGGTTCTTTCTTTCGTCGCCAAGGTGCATAAAAATTAAAACAATGTATGCCGCCTTTACCAAAGTGAGGACTAAGAAAGTCAACTTTATGGTTTCCCAAGCAAATGTTCCATTTCTTTTGAATGCAACACCCATGAATACTTCAATAATTGTGATCACTGTTAAAAGTACAGTTACCGCATATAATTTCTTGCGAATTTGCTTTCCAGCTGCTTCGTCGTGTTTTGCATTAAGAGCATAGCTCTCGTTTACAATAAGGTCATCTCTTTCCATGATAATCAGTAATATTAGATAAGGTAGAAGAATGTGAATACGAATACCCAAACAAGGTCAACGAAGTGCCAGTACAATCCGATTTTCTCAATCATTTCGTAGTGACCGCGAGCTTCGAAAACACCTTTAACAGCCATTAACCAAACAATGACATTGATTAGGACTCCAGTGAATACGTGGAAACCGTGGAAGCCCGTTACAAAGAAAAAGAAATTGGCGTATTGTTGTTGAATAGCGTATTCATTCTTGTGCATGTTTGCACCAAACGCCATTGAACCTGGCTCCATAGATGCCCAAATCTTTTTAGCGTCTTCGCCTTTAACGATCAACTTGCGAAGGTCTTTTCCGTCTTTGTGCTCAAGGGTGTATTTATTCAGGACAACTTCTTCTGGAACCATCGTAGAAATATCTTCATGAGTTTCAGCAGAAGCGTGTTCGCCATGTCCTCCATGCTCGTCATGTGCAACAGGTTCTTCAGCAAGTTCCATTGCGTGCTCATACTTGTGACCGAAGTCGCTTGACATGTGCACCCACGTTCCGTTATCTAGACTAATTTGATACGTGTTACCTGCGTCATCAGCAGCAGCAACAGTCAGTGGTTGATTCACTTGGAATCCACCGCCAGAACCGTGAATGAAGTGAGACCATTCCCATGCTTGTGAACCCAAGAAAATGAAACCACCAATAATGGTGTATCCCAGCCACTTCACTACGCCTTTCTTATCCATACGGTGTCCGGCTTCTACAGCCAATACCATTGTAACAGATGAGATAATTAAGATGAATGTCATTAATGCCACATACATCAACGGATAAGATCCGTGTAAGCCAGGTAGTGCTTCGAAAACTTGTTCACCCACAGGCCACAAGTCCGAGCTTCCATGACGAATTACTCCGTAAGCCGTAAGTAGTCCGCTAAACGTGAGGGCATCCGAAACAAGGAAAAACCACATCATCATTTTACCATAAGAAACGCTAAAAGGAGAACGGTTACCGTCCCACAATTCGTCCTTCGTTACATGTTCTGATTGACCTGACATAATTGTAAATGAAATTTGGCTGCAATTTTACTTCAAAAGCATCAATTTAGGAAAGAGAATCGGCATTTTTTACTATTTTGAACAATTCTGAATAAGCCAAACGCTGGGTTTAGTAGATATAAAAAATGAAGAAGAACAAGTAAATCCAAAGTATTCCCATGAAATGCCAATACATACCGTTGGAATTCAGGCTAATCCATTTGTCTTTGTTTAACTTCCCGTTCTTCAGTCTAAATAGGTTTATAACCAGATAGAGGAGCCCGCAAAGCAAATGTGCAATGTGCAAATAAATGAGCACGCTGAGCATTGCGCCTGACGCATTGAATGTTGTGAGAACTTCTAATGTTTTGTCTTCACGTGATTGGTCGGGGCGGATATAATAATAGTTATCTCCCTCTTTCGTGAGCGTCTGACCATTCAATTCGAAATAATAATTCGAGCCGTACTCTCCGTTCAACTTACCCAAAGTGTTCCAACGCGATTGCTTTAGTCCTTGTTCAGTTTGGGTAATGGTGTTTCCCATTCCCATGGAAGCCATCTCGTTCCACCCTCTATTCTGAGTAAAAACGAATGCTATTCCTAAAATGAAAGTTGCCAAAGTCAGGTAAAAAGCCTTTGACTGACTTCCTGCTTTCAGTGCTTTTAAAGCCATAATTAGCGTTACACTGCTTAAAACTATCAGTGCATTTCCAACCCAAAAAATACTTGGTGGTTGAATGTGCACCCACAATAGTTTCCCATAAAGTACCATGATGGCACTGGTAATTCCGCCGAAGAGCATGACTACTGCGAATATAACTAGCCAAACAATCATCTTTTTCGAACGCAGTTCTACTTCGGGGTTTTGACCATCAAAAGGATTGATTTCTTTAAAGTCTGTGTTTTCCATTAGATTTTATCTATTACGTAAGCAATTTGAACAATGGGTAAATAAAAGAATGAAGCAAACATAACTCTGCGTGCATTCAACAAGGTTGGTTCCTTAAATAAGTTGTAGGCGAGGTATGACATTCCGATACCAGCTGCAGAAACAATAACTGCAGCAAGGTCGCCAACCATAGGTGTTTCAAGCGGAAGAGTCCACGGAAGCAGGCTCACAGGAATAAGAAAAAAGCTGTAAACCATAATTTGAAAGGCCGTCTTTTGATCGGGCATTCCGTTAAAGGGCAGAAGTTTATAACCACCTCGGTTATAGTCTTCGTGCGACACCCAAGCAATGGCCCAGAAGTGAGGGAATTGCCACATGAATTGCACCGCGAATAAGATTCCGGCTTCAAGTCCGAAGTGATTGGTAGCGGCTACATATCCGAGCATAGGAGCAACCGCACCTGGAAAGGCTCCAATAAAAACAGCCCAAGGAGTAATGCGTTTTAATGGCGTGTAAATAAATGCATAGGAGAGAAAAGCTGCAAAACCGAGAATTCCTGAAGCGGTGTTTAAGTAATAAAACAGAATGAAAATACCTAATCCTGCAGCGGTTAACGAAACCAACCAAGCTCCAAGTGATGAGATTCTGTTTGTTGGAAGGGGACGAGTTCTTGTGCGGTGCATGAGAGCGTCCCATTGACGTTCGAGAACTTGATTGACACCGTTGCTTCCTCCCGTTAATAAAAACCCTGCAAGAATGAGCCAACCCATTTTAATGTAATCCCATTCCTGTGATCCCATTTCATAGGATAAAACACACGAAACAACAACCAAAAACGATAAGCGCAACTTGAATAAATCCAAAGCTGCTTTGATCTTTCCCAATACACCTGATTTTTCTTCAACCAAAACTTCCATTTCCGCTTCACTCAATTTTTGCAAAAGTACTGCTTTATTATCCTTCAATCATTAATAATCCCATCGTCTGACAGAACTCAATCCCTTGCGAATTCCGACCATAAGCCATGCTTCTTTGAACGGGTCTATGCGTCTGTCTTCCGAGCGATAGCGAGCAAATCCAAAAACCTGCAGTGCAGGAGTCATTTGAAATGCAGCTTCAGCATTGACAACAAACAACGTGCTTCTGTTACCTTGAAGAATGTTGTTTCCGTATACACTCCATGGGTTCACATACGACTGAAAAATATTGCCTCCGACATTGCGATTTGTATCTCTTCCGAAGGCAGCCCAAACGATACTTGCTGAATAGTTCCATTTATCACGACTGTATTTTGCCGAAGTGTACCATTCGTAGAAATTTGCACCGAGCGGATGAGCAAGCGGCTGTCCCATGTGCTCCCATGCCTGAACGTCGCTTCCGTGGGTATAGGTGAAAGGACGAACAAAGGACCATTCGGTAAATAAAGAAAGTCCGCTAACTTTTTTCGGAGTGACATACATACCGAATTGCATTCCGAATTTATTTCCCCACCATCCGTTTCTGTTTCGAATTTCACTCACTAAAAATTCATCGAGAATAACTTGTCCGTAGATCCCAAACGCATCGCTGTGGGCATACTTCCATGAACCGCCTAATAAAACGTTATCGGCAGAGCCTTGCGAGAACTCGGCAGGACGATAGAACAAAAACGGATTCAAATAATGGAGATCCAACTCTCTTTGACTAGCTGAATCTCGTGCCTGCCAAACCACCATTTCATGGGCAGACACCGACCACTTCTTATTAATCTTCCACTCTAAGGTGTGAACCGCGATGTACTTTGGATTTAAATCGAAATGATCCTCCATACGCTGGTAGCTATGGGTTCTCGACCAAAGATTGGTGAACGTAATTTTCTTCCCAATTTTCGTTTCCAATTTCATAAATGGAAGAGCACTTGCGCTGCTCGAAAGAATGAGTGAGCGGTATCCGTATCCCAAGTTCTGTCGTGAATTTCCAGCTGACCAAGTGAAATGATTATTCAGTTTTCTGGAATAGACTACCTCAGGAATTGCGGCAAAAGCAGTGGCACCAGAATCTTGCGTCATCACTCTTCCGTAATTCGGAAGGGTGCCCAAAGAATCTAGATAGCGCTTGTTGAATTCAGGAAGGTGAAACACTGCGCCGGTTATGTTCAGCGAAAGTTTATTCTTTCCTTTTTCAAAAACGTTCGTGTAGTTGATGAATGCTGAATAGCCAAGATTTGAAATTTCGCGCGAGCGATCGAGCCCGGCGGCAAATTCAAAATTCAATTTTGAAATCACGGTGTCGGTTTCAACTTTTAATAAAGTAGCATAGCGCAACTCATTGAACAAGGAGTCCTGCGAAAACACAACGTTACATGCCGTTAAAAGCGAGAGTATAGCAATGATTTTTTTCACGAGGGGAAGATAGAACAGTCTTTCAAAACATGCATTGTTAATAGCTAATAAGTTTCACAATTTTATGTTGAAAGAATAGCCTTTAATTTGTGTAGTTATGTCGAAAATAGAAATTGATTTAGAAGAAGAAAATCGCGAGATACTTCGCAGATACCGCGCACTCTTACGCGTTTGTTACCGCTCGAAAACTCGTGCCGATCGTGCGCGGATAAGGAAAGCCTTCGAGCTTTCCGTAGATGCGCACAAAGACATGCGTCGCAAGAGCGGGGAACCCTACATCTACCATCCGATTGCCGTGGCGAAAATCGCCGCGGAAGAATTGGGTCTCGACACCATGAGCATCGTTTGCGCATTGCTTCACGATACTGTCGAAGACAGCGAAATAACGCTCGATGATATCCAACGCCAGTTCGGAAAAAAAGAACGCGTTATTATCGACGGCCTGACGAAGATTTCTGGTGTTGCAGATCTTAGTTCAAGCGATCAGGCCGAGAACTTTCGCAAGATGCTTCTGACGCTGTCAGACGACGTGCGCGTAATCCTCATCAAACTCGCCGACCGTCTGCACAACATGCGCACGCTCGATCACATGCGCAGAGACAAGCAATTGAAAATTGCAAGCGAAACGCTTTTCATGTACGCACCCCTTGCCCACCGCTTGGGATTGTACAACATTAAAACAGAGCTTGAAGATTTGAGTTTGAAGTTTACCGATCCCGAGGCCTACGACGAGATTGTAACAAAACTTCAAAAGACACAAGCCGTTCGAACGCGATTCATCAATCAATTCACACTACCCATTCGCAGAGCGCTCGATGAACAAGGATTGATTTACGAAATCAAAAGCCGAACAAAAAGCATCTTCAGCATCTACAATAAGATTCACACGAAAGGAGTTCCGTTCGAAGAGATCTATGACCTCTTCGCCATTCGAATTATTTTAAAGACTCCTCCAGAAATGGAGAAAACAGACTGCTGGCGTGTGTACTCTGTTGTTACAGATTTCTATCAGCCAAGTCCAGAACGACTGCGCGATTGGATAAGCATTCCGAAAAGCAGCGGATACGAATCGCTTCACACAACCGTCATGTCACCAACTGGGAAATGGGTGGAAGTTCAGATTCGCAGTGAGCGCATGGATGACATTTCCGAAAAAGGCTACGCCGCACATTGGAAATACAAAGACGCCGTTGAAAGCCCGGAAAGCAAGCTCGACAAATGGCTCGGACAAATCAGAGATGTGTTGGAAGCGCCGAGCGACAATGCCATTGAATTCATAGACAACTTCAAGCTTTCACTTTTCAGCGAAGAGATTTATGTCTTCACGCCAAGCGGCGATTTGAAAACGCTTCCTGTAGGATCAACCACCCTCGACTTCGCCTTTCTCATTCACTCGCAGATAGGCCACCAGTGCATTGGTGCGAAGGTTAACCACAAACTTGAACCACTGAGTTACAAGCTTAGCAGCGGTGACCAAGTTGAAATTCTAACTTCTAAAAAACAACATCCGAAAGAGGATTGGCTGAACATTGTGATCACCGCTTCGGCCAGACAAAAAATAAAGACCGCGCTCAAAGAAGAGAAGAAACAAATTTCCGAAGAGGGAAAAGAAATGTTGAAGCGCAGATTCAATTCGCTCAAAATTACATGGGGAAGCAAGAACATCGATGAATTCGTTCGAGCCTATCAGTGCATTACAGCCATTGATTTCTATTACAAAATTGCGAAAGGTAGAATTGAACTAAAAAAGCTGAAACCGAATACTGTTGAAGGTGATCGTATTCGATTCGAAAGACACGCCCACCCGGAAAAGCATGAGGAGACTCCTCAACTTGTTACAACAGCAACGTCTACCGGCGATACGGTATTGATTGGCGATGACAAGCAAACAGTGGATTTCAGTTTATCTGTCTGTTGCAGCCCAATTCCAGGCGATGAAGTATTCGGTTTTATTACAGTGTCAGAAGGAATTAAAATTCACCGAACGAACTGTCCGAATGCGCAAGAGCTCATGAGCAAATACGCTTACCGCGTGATTAAAGCAAAATGGAGCAGCAACGATTTGGTTCAGTTCGAAGTGGGATTGAAGTTTTCTGGAACAGACGACGTGGGACTCGTTCAAAAAATAACCAATATCATTTCAACAGACATGAACGTGAACATGCGTGCCATTTCATTTGAAGCACGCGACGGTATATTCGAAGGAAAGATGGTAGTCTTGGTGAACGATACAGAGCATCTGAATCATTTGATAAAAAACCTCAAAGATGTCGATGGCGTGCTAACGGTTGATCGTATTGAAAGTGAATTTGCTTAATGCACCCTCATCTTTCGTATTTTTGAAACATGACCCCTGCCGGAAAAATAGAATTGTTGCTTCATTCGAAGAAAAAACAATTGGCCGTTCTCATTGATCCAGATAAATGGAACAGTGAAAACGCGAAGCAGCAAGGTGAACTGTACAAAGCAGCGGGCGTAGATTTTTTATTGGTGGGCGGAAGCTTGAATGCTGCGTCAGATTTCAACGAGCGTGTAGAACATTTGCGCGCTACATGCCCCTTACCTCTTGTACTTTTTCCAGGTCATCCTTTACAATTAACGAAACACGTAGACGCTACACTTTTTCTTTCGTTGATATCTGGAAGAAATGCGGAATTCCTCATTGGTCATCAAGTTGTTTCTGCTCCCTATTTGCATGAATGGAAACAGGAAGTCATTCCAACCGGATACATGTTGGTCAATGGAGGAAATACAACTACGGCTATTTACATCAGTCAGACCGTTCCACTTCCGAACGACAAACCTGAAGTGGCCGCAGCAACTGCGCTTGCGGGAAAATACTTAGGACTCAGATGTTTTTATTTAGACACTGGAAGCGGTGCTGATTTTCCTGTTTCGCAAGAATTAATTTATGCCGTAAAAAAGACCACACAGCTTCCTTTAATTGTTGGTGGTGGAATTGTGAATGAGCAGCAAGCCCATGCTGCCTGGCAAGCCGGCGCCGATGTTGTTGTCATGGGAACCGCAATAGAACAGAATCCTGAAATACTTTTCGAAATACAAAAATTGAACGCCCTATGATCCGCAGACCTTTCAACTTAAAAAAATGGATTGAAGAAAACAGACATTTGCTTCAACCACCTGTCGGAAATAAAAATTTATATGTTGAATCGGAAGACTACGTGATCATGATTGTTGGCGGTCCAAACGCACGCAAAGATTACCATTTCAACGAAACCGAAGAATGGTTTTTTCAAATCGAAGGCAGCGTTATGATAGGCGTTCAAGAAGATGGAAAAGCTGTAGATATTGAAGTGAAAGAAGGCGAAATGTTTTTGCTTCCGCCAAGAACTCCACATCAACCGCGAAGAGGAGAAGGTACTGTTGGAATTGTAATTGAAGTGAAACGCGCAGAACGTGAATTAAAAGATGGACTTTTATGGTTCTGTGAAAAATGTAATGAGCCCCTTCACGACACGTATTTCGTTCTTGAAAACATTGAAAAAGATTTCCTTCCTCGTTTCAAAGAATTTTACGGAAGCGAAGAAATGAGAACGTGCAAATCATGTGGACACATGATGGAAACGGATCCTAAGTTCGTTTAATTCTTAACGTCGCTTTAGCCAAAGTTCTGGATTTTGCGGAACCCAACCGGCTTCGGAAACTTTTCCCAATTCAAAGTGAAGCACATACCCTTCACCGTTGTCTGCTACATTTCCTATTTTATCTTTTGTGTTCACTTTAGAACCTACCGAAACGTAGACGTTTTGTAATCCGCTATACACCGTCTTGTATGCACCATGCGTAACAATCACATTCATGCCTGCCCCTTGAATGTTGAACACACTAGTTACAGTGCCATTAAAGACCGTGTAGATATCAGCGTTCGCTGAAGTAATAAAATCAACTCCTTTGTTGTTCACTTCAATACCCGAAATCGACTCGTGTGCATGTCTTCCGAACTTAGAACCAATAGCACCTGAAGGCACGGGCCAAGGCAAGCTTCCTTTGTTTTGCTCGAAGACTGTATTTGCTAAAACAACTTCAGGAGCACTCTCCAATTTCGGCGATGCCTTATCGATTGTTTTAGGAGGAGTCACAACAACTGATGCAGAAGTTCCTGAAGCGTTTGCAGAGGCATTGTTCGACGCTGTGGCATTAGCCGCTGCTCTGCGCTGATCTTCCTTTCTCTTCTCTTCGGCCAATCGCGCCTTCTCGGCCTCTTGCTTGCGAATACGTTCGTTCTCTGCGGCAATTTCCTGACGAACTATATCTTCAATTTTATTCGTTAACTGTCTTCTTTCAATTTCTTTTTGGCGTTGAACTTCACGCAATTTTCCTTCTTCAGATTTAAGAGCTGTTAATTTTTCTTGCTGTTGAAGTTTATTCTGCGCGATCTCATTTCGTTCACTTAACTCATCATTCGAAAGAGACAACTTGGTTCGCTTGTTTCCTTCCAACATAGAAATATTCTCAGATATTTCTAGTTGGCCATCTTTCATTTGTTGGGCATGGAATTTTCTATTCTCAGCGTATTGTTTCAAAAGTTGGACACGCTTTACGGCTTGAAAGAAATCGGCTGAAGAGAGAATGAAAGCTAGCTTGGAATATGAAGAACGTTGTTTGTAGCTGTTGTAAATCATTTTCGCGTATTCCAACTTCAAATCTTGAATACTCGCTTCCAATTCAACCACTCTTCCTAAACCCGTTTTAATCTCGTTGTCTATTGTTCCCACTTCAGCATTGATGGAGTGAATGAGCTCTTCGCGCAAACGAATTTGTTCATTCAAGAGTGATAATTCCGCAGAAGCATTACGTTGATCGGCTTGGTATTCTTTAATAAGCTGTTTAGTTCGCGCTATTTCGTCGTTGAGCTCGCTTCTTCTTGAAGTCAACTCAGCCTTTTTTGTCTGGGCGAACACCCATTGAAAAGTCATTCCTGAACAAACGAGAACCAGCACCAGGAGTGCATGCGAAACATGTGATTTATTCAGTCCTTTCATTCCTATTTCCTTTTGATTGGATAGTCCTTGTCGTAGTCGAACGAGAAATCGTAGTGATTCTGTGTATTTATTCGAATAATCTTGAAATCAAGCGAAGTCTTTCCCTTTACATCATCGATTTGAATGTTACACTTTCGCGGATAGTGCGAAGGATCTTCTTCATCAAATTCAGAATAATTAATCTGAACCATTCGCCTGGTGCGAACATCGGTCAATTCGCATTTTGTAATTTTGTAAAAATTCGATTCAATCCAAAACTTAGATGAAATCCAATCGTTGTCTTCCAAGCGCTTTGGAATTCTTCTTCCTTCTATTGTTGAAGAAGAATCTTGAACTTCAGTCGCTCGGCGAACTCGGCGAGACATTCGCGAAATCAAGGTGTAATATTCAACATCGAGTTTTTCAATTCCACTTTTCATGCGCCCCTCTTCGCGGCTCAATCCAATTGGATTTCCAATTAACAAATCCTGCATGGTGGAAACGTCTAAATCTATTTTCGCCAATTCAGAGAGCTGATCAACAGAGCCTAAGAAAACATACTTATCACCTGGAATTTCAGATACCATCTTCAAACTGTCCTTGTCAACCAACATGCGCAACACCTCAATCCCTAAAGCCGGGCTAATACTCACAGAAACTGCGCTATCCTTGCGCATGCGAACGGTTGCTTTAAATCCTTGCTGCTCTTCTCCGCTTGTAAACTCTGCATCGAGCTTCATACCTAGCCAGTCAAATTCAAATTTATTCTTATCGATATGACGGGTTAAAAATGCCTGAGATCTTTCCTTCAAAGGTTCTTGCGTCACAACAACTTCTTTAGTCTTGCAAGCAAAAAGAAACGGTATAAAGAGAATGACGGTATACTTATTCAATGAATTTCTTTTGATTAATTTTTTCCTTCAACTTCGCGTGAGTTGGATTCAGTGAAAGTCCTTTGTTCCAACATTCCATGGCCTTGGCTTCATTTCCCAACATGAAATATGAGTCGCCTAGGTGCTCCCATATTTCTGAATCGGCAGCATTCAACTTAACTGCAATTTCCAACTGTGTAATTGCCGCCTGGTACTGCTTCTTTTGAAATAAAATAAAACCGAATGTATCTAAATAAATGGCGTTGTTCGGCTGCATTGAAACAGCATATTGCACTATGCCCAGCGCCTTATCGAGTTGAACTTTTTTAAGTCCGAGGTAATATGCATAGTTATTCAATGCGGTCGCATTGTCTGGATTTTGGATGAGCGCCTGTTCAAATGAATTTTCACATTCGGTCCAATTATTTGTTTTGAAATAAACACTTCCTAAAGAAGAATAAAATTGCGAAAGAAGTTCATGATCTTCAATGACCAAATCCCTTCCTGTGATTAACAATTCCAAAGACTTCGAATAGTCCTGAAGCTTCAAATAGCCAAGACCAGTGAAGTAGTAGATTTCAGCATCTGTTGGAAAAAGTTCCAACGCTTCATTTCCAACTTTCACCAATTCATTCCACTTGCGCAAATGCTTTTGGTTTTCCAACAGAAACTGCCAAACCATTACATCGCTTTTGTAAAGAGCTACTGCAAGCCTTAGCATTTCTTCTTGACGAACAAAATTGTCTTGATGATTCGCCACAAAAGACAATTGCACAAGGCATTGGTATTCCGATTTAAATTGATTGAAAGTAAGATCGAAAATCTCCCAAAGGGGCTTCTTGAATTTCTCGTCTTGCTCTGCAAGTTCTTCGTATTTCTTGAGCACATCAATTGCATCATACCAACCTAAATCTCCGGAAGCAATAGACTTCTTCAATAACTCATAACTCTTTGCGTCGTTTCCTGCATTCGCCAATTCTCCACTCTCTTCTAAAAGTAGTTTCCCGTTATTTGGAATAACTTCCTTCATGTGCTTCAGCCATTTGGAGGCTTCTTCCTTCAAACTATTTTCACGATAAAACTCGAGTAGATAGAAATAATAGGAGTCTTCAACTTTGTTTTTCTTTTCGAAATCTTCTAAGACCTTTCCGGCCTCCTTGAATTTTCCTTGCAAGCTCAATAATTCAAATCGCTTACGGGCAATGTCCTCGTCTTCTCCTTGAATTGCCGAAAGCTGAGCCAAAACCAATGAAGCTTGGTTCATGTCAAAGCTGCCAATGACATTTAGGTATTCATTCAAAACTGGAACTGGATTTGCGCTGTATTTCACTGCTAAATCGAAGTTCTTAATTCCTTCCTTTATATTTCCGCCGTACACCTCGTAATAAGCCAAATCCTTCAAATACCAGGGATTGGTGGGTTCCATTTCAACAGCCATTCGAATGTGATCTCTACCCATCTTCTCGAACTTCGGAAGCTGAGAAGACAATTTTGAAATTTCATAATGTGCAGCACTCACCTGCTCATATTTGAGCGCTGTGTTGAAGTAGTTGATTGCAATTTCAAAATTGCCTGCCATCTTCGCTTTTTCTCCTTCAAAAAAATACTGTTGAAACTTCGCGTGATTTTCATCGGTTACAACAGCAGGTTTCTTGCTTCCGCATGAAGCGAAAACAAAGAAAGAGAGAAAAAGAAGAATTTTGTTAGTCATTGTTTTGAATGGAATTGTAAGACCCCAAATCAAGCACTCCGTTCACACCTGCAACTTGACAATACTCATCGATTAATGAATTTGTAAGCTGACAATTCTCAATTTTACTATTCGATTCAACGGAAGAATTTTCAAGTGTTGAATTCATAATGGACACATTGCTGGCAATACTAACGTTCGGGCCCACCGTTGAATTGTGAAGCACAACGTTATTTCCGAAATAACACGGTTCAATAATTTTCGAATTTCCCTCCAATTGAACGTTGTGATTTTGTGGAAGTCTAGAAACAACCGAGATCATGGTTTCTACCACTGCATTCTTATTTCCGCAATCCATCCATTCATCTACTTCACCCGGAACAAACTTCGCTCCTTGCTTCATCATGTTTCGCATGGCGTCTGGCAATTGGTATTCCCCGCCATTCATGATGTTGTTGTCAAGTAAATATTGAAGTTCACGTTTCAACCATTCACCGTCTTTGAAATAGTAAATTCCAATCATGGCCAAATCTGAAACGAACTCTTGCGGTTTTTCTTGGAAGGAAACAATGGTGCCCTCGGCATTCAATTCAACCACACCAAACTGACGAGGGTCTTCGATTTTCTTCACCCACAAAACACCGTCTGCATTTGGATCTAACTTGAAGTCGGCGCGGAATAACGTATCTGCAAAAGCTACAGTAACTGGACCCGTAAGGGCAGATTGGGCGCACATAATCGCATGCGCTGTTCCGAGTGCTTGATCTTGGTAATGAATGGTACCCTTCGCTCCGAGCTGCTCAGCCAAGGCAATTAAATGATTTTCTACTTCCTTCCCAAAGTGTCCGATAATGAAAGCAATCTCTTCAACCTTTTCAGTTTGAATGGAAACAATATCTTCTACAAGTCTCTGAACTATGGGCTTTTCGGCAATTCGAACGAGTGGCTTGGGCGTAACAAGCGTATGCGGTCGCAACCTCTTCCCCATACCCGCCATTGGAATAACAATTCTCATCTATTGAATTTTATAGTCTAACAAAAGAAAGCAAAAAGGCCGAAAACATTTCGGCCTTCCAATGAAGTAATGAACATTTGAAATTGAATGAATTATTTCACGCCTGTGCTGCCGAATCCGCCTGCCCCTCTCTCGCTTTCGGAAAGTACGTTTTGCTCTTCCCATTCCACTTGCTCGTGCTTCGCAACGACCATTTGGGCAATGCGTTCGCCGGGTTCAATAGTGAACGGTTCATTCGAAAGATTCACCAACAAGACTTTAATCTCTCCGCGGTAGTCGGCGTCAATGGTTCCGGGCGTATTCAATACAGTGATTCCATTTTTGAAAGCGAGTCCGCTTCGTGGACGAACCTGTGCTTCAGTTCCTACTGGTAATTCCATGAACAATCCTGTTGGAACCAATGCTCTTTCGAGTGATTTCAATTCAATCGATTCTTCAATATTCGCACGAAGATCTAGTCCAGCTGCATGCGATGTAGCATAAGCAGGAGCTGGGTATTTCGATTTATTTATGAGTGCAACTTTCATTATTTCCCTGTAAAAGTTGGCTTGCGTTTTTCCATGAAAGCTGTTGTTCCTTCTTTAAAATCTTCTGTTCCGAAACACTTTCCGAATTCTTCGGCTTCGGCTTTCAATCCAAATGCTTCACTATCGAATCCAGCTTGCACCGCGCGCAGAGCACTTGATATTGCTGACGGAGAAAGCTTTTCAATTTTTCCAGCCATATCAGTTGTGAACTGCAAAAGAGCGTCCAATTCTACCACGTGATTTACTAATCCCCATTGCAACGCATCGGTTGCTGAAAGTCTTCCAGCTGTAACAATTAACTCTGTTGCTTTTCCTCTTCCCACCAAACGCGGCAAACGTTGTGTTCCGCCGTAACCAGGAATGACACCCAAAGAAACTTCAGGCAATCCCATGACTGCATTTGAAGAAGCCACACGCATGTGACAGCTCATCGCTAGTTCCAATCCGCCTCCGAAAGCATATCCGTTTACTGCAGCAATGACCGGTGTATTCAATCGCTCAACAAAATTGAACAACTGCTCATGCCCCAATAACGAAAGTTCTTGTCCCTGTTCAACAGAAAAACTTGCAAATTCTTTAATGTCCGCGCCTGCAACAAACGCTTTCTCTCCTGCGCCTGTAAGCACGATTGCGCGAACGTTTTCATCTGCTTCCGCATCTGCAAAAGCTGTGTGTAACTCTTCAATGGTTGCCTTGTTCAGGGCGTTCATTTGATCGGGTCTGTTTATGGTAATGATGCGTGTTGCACCAATGTTTTCTAGAAGTAAAAATTGAAACGACATGTGATAATTGTTTTTGCGAATTTATCCTAAAAGAGATTAACGAATCACAGTTACGTGTCCAATTAATTCTTGTCTTCGTTCTATACTGTCAAAAGTCACCTTCCAAGTATAAACATCGTTTGGAACAAAATACCCTTTGTAACCCGCCAGCCAAGGCTCATCCGGGTTATTCGTTTCGAAAATCATGATGCCCCAACGGTCGAAAATTTGAAGATGAAAACCAGTTAAGTTATCTCCAACCACCAAGAATACATCATTCAGCCCATCGCCGTTTGGTGTAATTGCATTGGGAATATAAACAGGAAAATACGGACGGACATACACCGAATCTATTCCTACACAACCTGTGTTGTTCGTGGTGGTTAAATAATACCAAGTCGGTGATGAAGGAATGGCGGTGGGATAAGCGCAATCGGCACATGAGAGTCCTACAGAGGGAGACCAATTGTAACTCAAGCCAAATGTATTTCCGAATAAAGAAGTGCTTCCTGGATAATCGAAGTATTGATCAGGACCAGCATCTACTTCGGGTAACAGAAGAATGTTCATGTACAACGAATCGGTGTCGGCGCATCCGTTCACATCTGTTCCAACCACAGTAATCCATTGCGAAAAAGGCGCATTCGCTAAAGTTGAACTCGCCGAAGCATTAACAACACTACTATATGGCAACCACGAATAAAAATCAGCACCGCTTGCTTCAATCGGATAGTATCCGCCCAAGCAAACAGTGCCACCTTCGGAAGCGACCACATTCAATTCAATCACATCAACGCTTACTTCAGAATTGCCCAAACCGCAAGCGTTCGTAATGGCAACATTATAAGTTATCGAGTTTGTTGGTTCAGCCGTTGGATTCTGAATGTTGGTTGCATTCAATCCTGCCGAAGGAGACCATGAATACGTGAGCCCTTCTTCAGATTGCAACACCACGCTTTCTCCAAGGCACAATTGAATGGTCGGATAAACGACTCCACCGGGAACAGTCTGTTCCACAAAGACATAACAACTGTCGGTGGCTTCACATCCTTCGAGCGTTGTTATGGTGACAAAAAATTGCTCATCCACCAAAGGTGTTGCAACCGTGTTTGCGTTATTCAAAGCACTCAACGAGGTTGAATTTTGCCACTGATACGTGACACCGCCTGAAGCTGTGAGTGTTTGTGAATCGCCAATGCATATGGTGTGATCAGGACCCGCTTCCGCAACAGGAACAATTACGTTCAGATAAACACCAACGGTATCGCTTCCACATGCATTAAAATCCGAGACGTAATAGGTTGTCGAAATCGCTGGCGTTGCACTGGCCGTGTTACCATTTACGTTTGAAAGTGTTGCATTATTCAACCAAAACAAATTCGTTGATCCTGTTGCGTTCAATGTTACTGATTCACCCAAACAAATGGAGTTCACACTTGCAATTGTCGGAGGAATAAATTCAATAATTTGAAGATTCACTGTTGCGGTATCTGAAACGTAGCAATCATTTATATCGGAAGCGATCATGGAAATTGTAACATTTCCAACTGCATCAAATACGTGACTGGGTTCAAAAGCTGTGCTTGTAAAACCATCTCCGAAATTCCAAATAAAATCAGAGGCATTCAATGTTTCATTGGTGAATTGCGCAGGGCTTCCGACACATATTTCCGAAGGGCCTTGAACGCTCGCGATGGCTTCCAATTGACCTAGGTCGAAACGGAAAACGGCTAGATTACATCCGAAACTATTGTTGGTGGAAGACCAAGCACCTGGTGTGGTTGGGAAATCATCGTTGCTCTGACAACCCGCACAAACCGCCTGATAAACAGAGCCGCTCTTATCGAATCGCGATGTTCCTCCATCCACGTGCTCAGCGCTTAAGCTTCCACCTAGAAAAGAACCATAAACCAATTGCGTTGCACTCGCGTTCAAAACAGCCAAATAAAAATCGCTTCCGTCCGTCGTCGATTGAAATGCATCTGCGGTAATTGGAAGGTTATTCGTGGTGCTGTAATAGGCCAAACATGTTAGTGCAGGACAGGTTAACGAATTTGTATTTCCACCCCACCCACTAAAATAAATCTGATTGCAATCGCTCACCAAAAAAGCTGTTGGAGAAATGTCAATCTCACCGCTTCCCGTTCCAATGGTCGTATTCCAATTAAGTGTGCTTAATATTGGATTGTATTGACGAATGAATTGTCCACTATTAGTCTGACCGTATAACCCTGGAGTTATAGCCATGGTTCCTTCAGTCTGTCCTAGACAATAAATATTATCATTTAAATCGGTTTGAAGGAAATATGCCTGATCGTATTCTCCAGTTCCAATAAATGTTCCTGCTACTGGAGTAAATGTGTTTGCATCGATACGCAGAATAAATCCATCCGTTGCACCATTCCAATTCGGATCTTGCCCGTTCGAACAGAATGGAAAATTCTGACTTTGGGTTCCTCCTGCTAAAATCAGATCTCCATCGTTTGCAAATTCCAATGCATAAATAGCGTCTGCTCCTGACCCTCCGAAATACGATGACCAAAGAAGCATGCTCAAACTCGGATTCAACTTCGCAACATAACCATCACTGTCTCCGCCCCCATAGGTGGGCTGTGAGGAGCCTCCCGCAATGTCTGCATTCCCGCGAACACATGACCCAATAAATATATTGTTGTTACCATCTACATTCACTTCACCGCGAAAAGCATCGCCGTAATTGTAGAACAATTCATTCGCATAATTCAATCCGTCTGTGGCATTTTCACCAAGAAAAGTCGAAGCAGCTAAGGTTCCACTTGCGTTAAACTTCGCTATAAAAAAATCACACCCGTCTGGGTGTCCGCTTGTAAAAAAAGTTGACATCATCAAGGGATTTCCTCCAGCAAAAACAGGCTGATATGCACCCAACGAAGTTGGAAAATCGCTACTTCCAGTTACCCCGAAAACAATTATGCGATCGAGGTTATCTACCACAACGGAATGCGGTGTTTCTTGATGAAGTCCGCCTAAGTAAGTACTATACAAAAGTCCAGATCCCGTAGCATCGAACTTCGATATCGCTACATCGAAATAATTGCCCACATTGGGATTAAACGTCGAACTATACGCATTCGCTGTAACTGGATAATTGTTGGCGAAAACACTTGCTCCTGACACTAAGTTTCCACTTAAATCATCGCATGCGGTGAATCCAAAATTATTCGCAGAAGAGCCTATAAACGTGGAGAAAGCAATTTCCGGATCAATGATAAGCGCGTAATTCGAATCGTATTCTCCCAACACAAATTGTAATCGATTTCCATTCAAAATATACTTGCATTTCACTTCAATGAAGTGTCCATTAATAGATTGAAAAGCAAACGGTTTCGACTCGTATATTCTCCCGAGCAGATGGTGTGAAATTAAGTTTCCAGAAGTATCTAATTCAAGTTGAAGTGAATCGTGGTAATGCCAAGAAATAAGATTTGGATCTGCGTTTGGCTGAAGTTCAAATTGGTATTTGATGGATTTCGATTTTCCTAAAACGCGAAAGTCAATTCCATCATAGACATTCTGAAAATTTATATTTTGAAACCGATTCACACGCGAGCTCCACTTCGTTGAGTCGGATCCCAAATAATAATTGAAATATCCTGGCAATTTTTCTTCTTCCTCGGCTTCATTCAATTGTGCATTCTCCAATTGCTGCAAGAAAAACAAGGTCGTTACCGATTCAGGAAGAGCATTCGGTTTGTGATCGGGATTAAAAATAGTTGAATCGAAAAGCTCATAGGCGAATCCGTTCGATTGAATCCAGAAAGATCCTCCGGGAATTTCAGCTTTGTACTTGACATGCAGTGGCCATTGACCTTTGTTTTGAATGAAAGAAATTTGCGAATAGGCAATCGCTGGCAAAAATGTCAGAAAAAACACTAGCAAAAATATCTTTCTTCGTCGCGGAGACATGGTATTCGAAGATAAGACTACTTCGGAACACAATGCGTTGCTTTTCAACAAAACTAGCTAAGCTTATCGGCTAGGATTCGCATTTCCACAGCAGGTGAAACTTTCTCGTAGAGGATTCGATAAACCGCATCAGCAATTGGAATATCTGCGTTGAATTTCTTGTTGATCTCGTGAATTCCGCGTGTAGCATAGTAACCCTCAGCCACCATGTTCATTTCAATGGTTGCCCATTTCACGCTGTAACCCTTACCTACCATGGTTCCGAATGTGCGATTACGCGAATAAGGCGAATACGCTGTTACCAATAAGTCACCTAAATAGGCAGAAGATTTAACATCGCGATGCACTTCGTGAACAGAATCAATGAAACGTTCTATTTCTCCTATAGCAGCAGTGACAAGCACCGCCTGGAAATTATCACCATACCCTAAGCCGTGACAAATACCCGAAGCCACAGCATATACATTTTTCAAAATAGCAGATAACTCCGTTCCAAAAACGTCTTCTGTTGTAGTTGTCTTAATGAATCGGCATTTCAACTGTTCTGCCATGTAATCGGCCTTGTCTAAATCTGAACAGCCAATGGTTAAATATGATAATTTCTCCAATGCAACTTCTTCTGCGTGACAAGGTCCGCAGACAATACCAATGCTATCGTATGGAACATTCCAAGTCTTGTGAAAGTAACGCGCAGGAATTGCATCGAACTCGTTAATTACCCCTTTGATGGCAGAAAACAAAATTTTATTCTCTAGGCCCTTCACATCAGCTTCTTGGAAGGCGGAATGAACGAATGCTGAAGGAATAGCAACAACCAAAATATCACACGCATCTACAATTTCTTGAAGGTTCGAAGAGACGTGAACTTTGTTCAAGTCAAATTCAATGGCCTGAATGTAATTCGGATTGTGGCCAAACTCTTGAATGTGCTTTACAGCCTCTTCATTGCGCATCCACCAATACACATTCTCCTGCGATTGACTCAATAATTTGGTTAAAGCCGTAGCCCAGCTACCGCCACCCAAAACACCAATAGTCTTCTTTCCTGAATCTGTCATGAATGCAAAGATAATCATTCTTTAAAAACCCCATTTCCTTCGTAATTTGCAAGCATTGAAGCCAACGAATTATGGAAAAACTGAAAGCGATACTGGTCGATGACGAATTCTTCGCTCGTGAGAATTTAAAAATGTTGTTGGAAGACTATGCGAAGGAAAATATCGAATTAATAGGTGAAGCCTCTTCAGTAAAAGAAGCGCTAGAGTTGTGTGAAAAAAATCAAGTTGACCTAGTGTTCCTAGACATCATGATGCCTGAGGCCGATGGATTTGCATTTTTAGAACAAGTTAAAAACCGAAATTTCCAAGTTGTTTTTACCACCGCGTTTCGAGAATATGCCGTAAAAGCCATTAAAGAAAATGCCTTAGACTATCTCGAGAAGCCTATTGATATTGAGGAATTAAAAAATGTTGTCGCAAAAGCTGTGAAAAGCAAATCGCAGCAAACAGGTGCTCTAGACGAGAATAAAATAAACCGTGTTCTTCAGGAAATTGCACTTCACAGCAATTTCGATAAAACAATTGTCCCTACCCGAGATGGATTTGTGATTCTTCGCAACAACGAATTGATTCGTTTAGAAGCCGACGAAAATTACACGACGCTGTTTTGTGTGAATGGAAAAAAATACGTGAGCAGCAAGAACATCAAATCTTTCGAAGAAAAATTAGATTCGCACATGTTCATGCGCGTGCACAAATCGCACATTGTAAATGTTGCCTTGCATTTAAAAGAATTCAATCGCACTGAAGGCAATGTGGTGGTGCTTTCCAACGGCGATCACGTGCCTGTTTCCAGAAGAAAATTGCAAGAATTTTTAGATAAAATGCAAGAGTAATGAAGAGCATTTTCAAGTCCATATCGTTTTTACTTTTCTTTATCCCGCTAACACTTTTAGGTCAGCAATATTCCTTTATTCAATACAGTTTGAAAGAAGGGTTGGCTCAAACACAAGTGCGTTGTATTCAACAGGACAAGCAAGGATATGTTTGGTTGGGGACTCTAGGCGGTGCGTCTAAATTCAACGGTAATCAATTCGTGAATTACAGCAGAACAGACGGACTCATTAACAATCAAATCAACTGCATTCATCAGCTTCAAAACGAACAAATCGTTTTCGGTTCCATTGGTGGAATTTCAGTTTTAGAGGGAAACACATTCACGACTCATAAATATTCAGGAGAGCTCAACGATGCATCTACCACATCGTTGGTTGAATTCAACCCAAATGAATTACTCATCGGAACTGAACGCGGGTTAATCTTTTTTTCCGAAAACAAATTTGTTGAAGATAACATTACACTGTTCTTTCAAGGAGAAAGCATAAAACGCATACGAAAAAACAGCAACAACGAATTACTTGTTTCCACCAAAAAAGGAATCTGGAAATTAAAAAACAATCAGTGGGAACAACTCTACACACTAAACGACGAAGAAAATGTCTTGTTCGATTTCATTGAAAATTCTAAACATGAAATTTGGGCGGTTACTTCGTTGGGTGGTGTGCTCAATGTGAGCACTGGCCTTCCTCTCACGAACATAGGCGACTTCGCCTTGGCCAATGTGTTTACGGGAATAGATTCCAACAACGGAAACATCTATTTCACCAGTAGAACAGGGGTTGTACTATTCAATGAAGCGAACGAAAGTCATTTGCTTTTTTCAAAATCGAACGGACTAGAGGTAGACGATATTCGTCAGGTCTTCATTGATCGTGAGGGCATTCAGTGGTTCGCGAGTTATGGAGGTGGAATATTCAAACTTACGAACACACAGTTCAAAAGCTTCACCACAAACAACGGATTAACCGGTAATGCCGTCATGAGCATTACACAAGATTCACGGGGAAATTACTTCTTCGGAACCTACGACAACGGAATAAGCATCCTCTCTAATCCGTCTGATAATTTCAGTGCAAATTTTAATGGAGCATTGCATGAGCTTTCTCCGAATCTGCGCGTTTGGACAACCTTAAAAAGTTGGGGTTGGAAAGGAGCTATTTGGATTGGAACTCCCGAAGGACTTTATGAATACGACTGTTGTTCATACGCCATGCCGCATTGGCTTCATTTCGGGAAAGAAGAAGGTTTGGAAGAAGAAGTCGTTCTTAGTCTACTTCAAAGGAGAGATGGCTCGTTGCTAATAGGAACCAACAAAGGAATTCAAGCCAAGTCAGGTGAAGCATTTCAAAGTTTTTCGCAATTGCCCAACTTCCCTGCTACAAGAATTCGACACATTATTGAATCGCGTGATGGAAAAATCTGGATGGCCACTCGCGATGGGATTTCGCTTTTTCAAAACAACACGTTCACCAATTTCGGAGAAGCGCAAGGGCTTCAAGATGCAAGTGCCTATAGCATTGCTGAATTACCAAACGGAGAACTGATTGCTGGAACACAATCAGGATTGTTCAAAGGCAACGAAAGTGGTTTCGTGCATTTAAATATTTCTGAAGAGCCTGGTGGAAACACCGTGAACTTTTTGAAAGTGATTCAAAACAAACTTTGGATTGGAACGCTGAATGGTATATTTATTTGGGAACTGAATAGTGCCGGAGGCCTAGGTGAACGGATGATTCATCTGAACGAATCAGATGGATTAATAAGCCTTGAAACAAACTTAAACGCCATATACGTTGATCTAAAAAACACCGTATGGGTTGGAACTCCGAACGGTGTTATGCAAATTGAATTAAGTGCGATTGACCAGAAGTTCAATATCCCTCAGCCCATTGTTCATCTCACAAACATTCAATCGAATCTAGAGAATATCGATTGGAAAGCACTGACTTCAGGCACTTGGAACGGCAAGTCTTTTCCGAACGGACTTGAATTTAACTACAGACAAAATTCTTTCACCTTCTTTTTCGACGCATCGAGTACGACCTATCCTGAAAGATTAGAATTCAGTTATTGGTTGGAAGGACTAGACAGCACGTGGAGCAGTCCAACTTCATTCTCGCAAGTCAACTTCAACAATCTTCCTTCTGGAAATTATACGTTTCACATTCGTGCACGCAACGGCCAATGGGGAACGTGGAGCGAAGAAGTAACCTGGCAGTTCCGTATTTCACCGCCTTGGTATTTGATGTGGTGGGTGATCTTATTGGAATTCATTTTTCTTGTCGGCATTGTCGTTCTTATTACTCGTTCAAGAAGACGGAACATTCGCAACAAGCACTTGGCAGAGCAATCTGAAATGAAGGCCAAGCTGCTGATGCTTGAGCAACAAAGCATGAATTCAAGCATGAATCGTCATTTCATTTTCAACGCACTGAATTCCATTCAATACTACATCAACCGTCAAGATAAATTGGCCGCAAACCAATACCTAACAGACTTCGCGAAGTTGATTCGAAAAAACTTAGACAGCTCGCAAGAAAACTTCGCACCGCTCTCGGAAGAAATAGAGCGGTTGGAATTGTACTTGAAGTTGGAAAGCATGCGCTTCCCAGATAAGTTCAAGTACCACATTCAACTCGACGCGCCCGAAGTTCTTCGTCAGGTTAAGATTCCAGCCATGCTCATTCAACCCTTTTTGGAAAATTCCATTTGGCACGGTCTGCTTCCGAAAGATTCTGGAGGATTGCTGAATGTATTTTTCGGATTGAAAAACGATTGCTTAGAAATTCGAATTGAAGATAACGGTATTGGTTTAGCTGAAAGTCAAGCGCGCAAAACAAACAGTGACGCGCATATTTCGAAAGGAATGGAAATTACACGAAGCCGCATTGAACTCATTGAACAAATGACCGGCAAACGCATTAAATTGATTGGCCCCGAAGACTGGAAATCGGAAAACGGAGAATCAGGAACACGCGTCACCATTCACTTCCCGAGAGATTTTCAGGAAATTTTCAATCAGGGCAACACTTTTTAAGAGTTTTCGTTATATTTGTATAGACTTCGGTCCACTATGAAAAAACTCAATTACATAACGCTCCTATTTTTTGTTGCATTGGCATTCGCTTCATGCACCAAATCTGTTTGGATGGAAGAAGTTACTTCCGTTGGAACCGAGCGTTCTGAAATCGTTGATGGCACTGAGGTTAACACAAACAACGACATTCCAACGAACTCATCTGTTTCGAACAACAACCGCAATTCTGAGGGTGGTTCAGACATTACAGATGATGAGGATGACGGTATCACCGACGACGAAGACGAGGACGATACAGACCAAACCGGAAAGAGAAAAAAATAACTCTTCCCCTTCATCACAAAACATTTTTTAACAATTTCAAATCTTGTGCTTCCACGAGATAAGTTTGCTTTATGTCATCTGAACGCTCAATTCTACATATGGATCTCGACACCTTTTTCGTGTCGGTTGAGCGTTTATTGGACAGCCGTCTCAACAACAGACCTGTTCTTATTGGCGGAACCAGCGACCGCGGCGTAGTGGCCTCGTGCAGCTACGAAGCGCGAAAATTCGGAGTGCATTCTGCCATGCCCATGCACATGGCTCGAAAGCTCTGTCCAGAAGCCGTGGTCATCAAAGGAAACTCGTACAATTACCTCAAGTATTCAGACCTCGTAAGCGAAATGGTTCGCGAAGCAGTTCCTCTCTTCGAAAAGACTTCCATAGACGAATTCTACTGCGACCTCACGGGGCTCGATCGTTTTTTCGGATGCTATCAGTTCGCCGGAGAACTTAGACAGAAAATCGGAAAAGAAATAGGGCTTCCGATTTCCTTCGGTTTATCTTCCAGTAAAACTGTTTCTAAAGTGGCCACGGGTGAAGCCAAACCGAACAATCAGATTCGAATTGAAACCGGAACAGAGAAGCCGTTCCTTGCTCCGCTTTCCATTCGGAAGATTCCTATGGTTGGAGAAAAAACGCATCAGCTTCTCGTTAATCTAGGCATTCGGAAAATACATACCCTTCAGGAAATGCCGCTAGACGTTATGTCGAAAGCTCTTGGAGAAAACGGCGCCAGCATCTGGAAAAAAGCCAATGCCATAGATCCCTCGCCTGTTGTGCCCTTCCAAGAACGGAAATCCATTTCTACCGAAAGAACGTTCGATCAAGACACAATAGATGTGCATAAGCTACGTGGACTCTTAATTGCCATGACCGAAAACTTAGCGTTCCAATTACGCAAAGGCGAAAAACTAACTTCTTGCGTTACGGTGAAATTGCGGTACTCCGACTTCCAAACGGAAACCATGCAATGTCGCATTCCATACACTTCAGCGGATCATATTCTTATCCCGAAAATATTAGAGCTCTTCGAAAAACTATATAGCCGTCGCGTCTTAATTCGCCTCATTGGCGTCCGCTTCAGCCATTTGGTTTCTGGCGGATACCAGATTAATCTGTTCGACGATAACGAAGAGCAAATTAGCTTGTACACTGCCATGGATGACATGAGAAAAAAATTCGGGGATCGTGCGGTAATGAAAGCCGCCGGAATCGAAGCCCGCAGTATTGGACGAGGCGACAATCCTTTCGACGGAGGTCCACCCGTTCTTCTCGCAAATAGGCGTCAGTAAGCATTACCTTTGCACCCATGCAGCTTTGGGAAAACGACCATTTCACCTTTCTTCCACCTAACTCGAACGAGCGGCAAGCGTTCATCGCTTGGGGAAAAAAAGATGCGTTTGTTTTAAATGAAACCAATCCCAGCGACATTCAAAAGCTAAACCAATGGTTAGCCGGAAAAACAACTCCTGTTTTCGGATATATTTCCTTCGAGGCAAAAAAACTTTTTGAAAAAAACGCCTATACCAATTTCAGTTCAGATGGAAGTGAACTCATCTACTTCTTCGAACCTGTGCACGTTTGGAAAGAAGAAAATGGAAATTGGAACCCGCTTACTCCTTCCGAACCGAACGAACGTTCGGGAATCGAAGATTTTCTTTCCAACTACAAAAAAATAGAACCCTCGGATCTTGACGAAAAACTTGTGTTCGAAATGCTCGAAACCAAGAAAAGTTACATTGAAAAGATAGAGCGAATTTTGGGCGATATTCAGCGCGGTGATTACTACGAGACAAACTTCTGCATGCCTCTACAGGCATTGGGTTCGTTGAACGATGCGTTCGCACATTTTTCAAAAATGAATAACGCCACGGAAGCACCTCACTCCGTTTATTTCAATGGTGAAAATCTTCAACTTTTGTGTACTTCACCGGAGCGTTTCATTCAGAAAAAAGGAAACACTCTAATTTCTCAACCTATCAAAGGAACCATTAAAAGAGGAGCAAATTCTATTGAAGATGAAGAGAACAAAACTGTTCTTCGCACAAGTAAAAAAGAGCGATCTGAAAACATCATGATTGTAGATTTGGTTCGCAATGACCTTTCGCGCATAGCCGCGAAAGCAAGTGTTCAAGTCACTTCCTTGTGCGAACTTCATACGTTCAAAACGCTTCATCATTTAATAAGCACGGTAGAAGCCCAGCTTCCTTCCAAAATAACATTCACAGAAATTTTAGCTGCAACCTTCCCCATGGGATCCATGACCGGCGCTCCGAAAATTAGCGCTGTGAAGCACATGGAAAAAATTGAAATGTTAGACAGAGGTATATACAGCGGTACCTTTGGCGTTATTGAACCGAATGGAAATTTCGATTTCAATGTTATTATTCGTTCTGCCGTTTACAACAAAGAAAAAAAACAAACAACCATAAAAGTGGGAAGCGCAATTACTCACGCCTCGAACGCGGAAGCGGAATACGAAGAGTGCCTATTGAAAGCCGCCTCTACACTTTCTATATTCAACTAAAATGAAAAAACTACTTAAAGACTTAAAGGCCGAATTTCAAACATTCGAAGAAGCGCAATTACTTGTGGCAGTAAGCGGAGGCATGGACTCGATGCTTATGGCTGAATTGCTTCTTCGCGCTAAAATTCCATTCGCCGTGGCTCATGTGAACTACCAACTTCGCGGAAAAGATTCAGAAAAAGACGAACAGTTTGTGAAGGCTTATTGTAAAAAGAACAAGCTCACTTTTCACTGTGCTCAAGCCGGTGACTTGTGGAAGGAATCGAAAAACAATTTACAAGAGCGCGCGCGCGATTTCCGCTATGCATACTTCCAGCAGTTGCAAGATGAATTCGGATACACCACCGTTGTTCTTGCGCACCATGCGAACGATCAACTGGAAACCGTTTTGCAACACTTGGTTCGTGGAAGCGGATTGAAAGGCTTGCTCGGAATGAAGCGTCACACCTCAACCAAATGGCGTCCACTTTTAGACCTTTCGAAAAAAGAACTCGAAGGTTTTGCAAAAGAAATAAAATTGAAATGGAGAGAAGACGCTTCAAACAATTCGAACGTTTACGGAAGAAATAAAATTAGAAATAAGGTGGTTCCTATTTTAGAAGAGTTGAATCCGAACATTCTTCAAACCCTTTCCAACAGCATTGAAATCTGGGAAGAGCAGCATTCGATTGTTCAAGAGAGTTTGCAAAACTGGCTCGAACAGAATGTAGTCATGAAGGGAGAAAACGAATTGCTCTCGATTGAAGCCGTTGAAAACCATTATGCTCCGCGTCAAATTTTATGGGAATGGCTGAACCTATTCGAATTCACGACAGGAGAAATCGATGAAATCTTAAAACTTCAAAAGACCGGCGCGAAAGTTTCAAATACAACGTATGGAGTTGCGCGCGATCGAGACAACTATGTCTTGCATGCTATGCAGAGCGACATGCCGCTGGACGAATCGAAATACGAGGTTGATATTCTACCAGCAAAGGGATATGAAATTGAAAAAGATCCGAAGGTTATGCAACTGAATGCCGACAAGTTGCGTTTTCCATTGGAGATTCGTTCATACGAAGCTGGAGATAAGATTCGTTCTCTTGGAATGAAAGGAATGAAAAAGGTGAGCGATGTGTTGGTGCAAGCGAAAATTCCCATGAACGAGAAAAAGAACTATCCGGTTTTGGTGAGTAAAGATGAGATTGTTGCGGTAATTGGACTGTGCATTTCAGAAGATTACAAATTAGACGACTCGGCGAAGAAGGTTTTTGTGATGCGCCTCACCTAAGTAAAATTGAATTGAACTATTTTTGAAGCTATGAAGAATTTATCTGTAAAGATTTTTGCGGCCCTTGCACTTTTGTTTTCGGCCTGGAATGTCCAGGCACAGATTGTTAATCCGGTAAAATGGAAAACAAGCCTAGTTAGTTTGCCAAACAACGAAGCCGAAATCGAATTTCAAGCGAGTATTTCACCGGGATTCCATTTATACTCGACGAGTCCGTCTTCAGATCCGAATGTTTATGCCCTTCCAACTGAATTGATCTTAAATGCTGACAAAGCAAATTTCGAACTCATTGGAAAATTAACAGAAGGGAAATACATCACGCACTACGACGACATGCAAGGTGGTGAAGTAAACTATTTTGAAAATTCTGCTGTATTCAAACAAAAAATTAAAATTCTCGGAACAGCTCCTTTCACTTTAAAAGGAATCATTCAAGGTCAGACGTGTAACGACAAAGCATGCTATCCGATAGAGTCGAAATTCAAACTTCAGGTAACACCGAATGCAGCAGATGGTTCAGCTGTATTGCCAACAACGACAGATACTTCAGCTGTAATTGAGGACCAAATGCAATTGGAACCTACAACTACGAAATTCAGGTATTGGATTCAAACGATTCGCAACGACAAAGAGAAGTTAACCACTCGTTTGGAAAATGGCAGTGTGTCTTCTGACACTGCCCAAGGTGGAAACATGTGGCAATTGTTCTTCCTTGGATTCTTGGGCGGATTGGTTGCATTGCTTACTCCTTGTGTGTTTCCAATGATCCCATTAACTGTTGCGTTTTTCACCAAAGGAAACAAAGACCGCAAGAAGGGAATTTTCCAAGCGTTGATTTACGGTGGATTTATCTTCTTGATTTACATTTTGCTTTCAATGCCTTTCCACTTCTTGGATCAGATTAACGAAAATATACTGAACGACATTTCCACCAATGTTCCTTTAAACATTGTGTTCTTCGCAATCTTCATCGTGTTCGCACTTTCGTTTTTCGGATTGTTCGAGATTACACTTCCTGCAGGTTTGGCGAATAAGATGGATAAGAACGCCGAAGCGGGCGGATTACTTGGAGCATTCTTCATGGCATTAACCTTGGCAATCGTTTCGTTCTCGTGCACAGGTCCTATCCTAGGTTCTTTGCTCGCGGGTTCTTTAGCGAAAGACGGGGGAGCAATTCAATTGACGATTGGAATGGGCGGATTCGGATTGGCATTGGGAATCCCGTTTGCGTTGTTCGCTATGTTTCCTGGAATGATGAAGAGCTTGCCAAAATCAGGCGGTTGGTTGAACTCTGTTAAAGTTGTTCTTGGATTTTTAGAAGTAGCACTTGCCCTGAAATTCTTATCTCAAGCAGACTTGGTGGTACACTGGAACTTATTGAAATACGAGGTGTTCATGGGATCGTGGGTAATCATCTTCTTTGGCATGTACCTCTATCTTATAGGAGCAATCAAATTTTCACACGACAGTCCTATTGTAAAGTTTTCGAAATTCCGAATTGTGTTTACCACCTTCGTTGGAATGTGGGTGGTCTATTTGGCCAGCGGATTAATCGTGAACAAGGAAGGTACTTCATACAATGCACTCCCGTTAATGAGTGGACTTGCGCCCCCTACTGGCTACTCCTATGCCTACCCAAGTGATTGTCCGCATGGATTGCTTTGCGAACATGATTACACTGTTGCTCTTGAACGTGCGCGCAGAGAAGGCAAACCTTTGTTTGTCGATTTCACAGGATATGCTTGTGTGAATTGTAGAAAAATGGAAGAACACGTCTGGCCTGAAGTTCTTGATTTATTGCAAAATGAATTTATTGTTGTGAGCCTTTATGTTGATGACAAGAAAGAATTACCTGCTGAATTGAAAGAAACCGTTGTAACTAAATGGGCTGGAATTGAAAAGGAAATTGATACCTATGGTGACTTGTGGTCTGCTTTCGAAATTGAAACCTTCAACAACAACTCTCAACCTATGTATGCGATCATTGATCCAATGACTGAAGGCAGAGAAGAGCTGATGAATCAAGTGAAGAGCGGTATTGTTGAAACCTCTGAATTCAGAGCCTGGTTGGAAGAAGGCTTGCAAGCTTTCAACAACAAGTAATGGGTAACGTTTGTCAGACCTCTTGACGCATTGAAAACTTTTTCGTTTCTTCGTAAGGAATGAAAAAAGGACTTTTACTTTTCTTATCGATTTGTTTTTCGCTTGCTCTTTCCGCGCAAAAAACTGTCGTATTCGGAACTGTAATTGACGCCGTTTCCAAATTAACCGTCCCCTTTGCGCCTGTTTATTTTGTTGGAACAAAATCTGGAACAACTACCGATGAAAACGGAAAATACCGGATTGAAACTTACTATTCCAGCGATACTTTACGCTGCAAAGGAATTGGCTATGCCCAGCAATCTTTCAATGTAAAGCAAGGAACCACGAAAGAAATAAACTTCGCGCTCCTAGATGAAAATACAACGAGCGTCGTTATCATTCGTCCGAAAGACGAACCCAATCCAGCGATTGAGCTCATGAAAAAAGTCATCGCCAATAAAAAAATTAACAACCGTGAAAAACTAGACGCCTACGAATACGAAGCGTATAACAAAGTCGAATTCGATTTAAACAACATCAGCGCGGCCATAGCCGACAACAAACTCATGAAACCTTTCGAATTTATTTTCGAAGGAATAGACACGACACAAGAGAAGCCCTACTTACCGGTCTTCATGACCGAATCACTTTCAGATTTTTATTACCGCCGCAACCCTAAAATTTCCAAAGAAATAGTCAAAGGCACCCGAGTAACCGGAGTAGAAAATCAGAGTGTGAATCAGTTCTTGGGCGATATGTACCAGAACGTAAATATCTACGACAACGAAATTGTCATCTTCTCGAAAAGTTTCACTTCTCCCATATCTACTTATGCTCTTGGGTTTTACGATTACGGACTGGTAGACAGCGCCTTCATTGAAGGAAAGTGGTGTTACAAATTGGAATTCTTCCCACGACGAAAACAGGAACTTTTGTTTCATGGTGAAATGTGGATTCACGACACAACCTACGCGGTTAAGCAATTAGATGCCTCTATATCTGAGGACGCCAATATCAACTGGATTAAGGAATTCAGCGTTCATCAAGAATACAACGAAATAGAACACGAGGTTTGGATGCTCGTGAAAGATCAGCTCTTGGTTGAATTCAACATGAGTGAAAAAAAGATCGGGATATACGGACGAAAAAACAGCAGCTACAAAAGATTCATCATTAACAAACCTCGTGAAGATCCCTTCTATCAAGGATACACCGACATTGTTGTTGACCCGAACTCCTCTAATCACGACGATGCCTATTGGCAAAGTATGCGGCATACTGCTTTAACAGCGAAAGAACAGCGCATCTTCAATATGGCTGATACGCTGAAAACTCTCCCGCAATTCCAAACTGTAACGGACATTATTACGCTTTTCGTTTCTGGCTATAAAGTGAAAGGAAACTTTGAATTCGGGCCGTATTACACCTTTTACAGTTTCAATCCAATTGAAGGGAATAGACTGCGATTTGGAGGAAGAACAAGCAATGCGTTTAGCACGAAAATCATGCTCGACGGTTACCTTGCTTATGGATTCCGTGATGATCGATTCAAATACGGCGCGGGAGGATTGTATATCATTCAGAAAAGTCCACGATTTGCAATATCTGCTCACGGCAAGCGCGATATGGAGCAGTTAGGCCTTGGCCCTGGTGCATTCAGACAAGACAACATTCTCTCTTCCCTCTTCAGAAGAAATCCAGCAAACAAACTCACCGATGTTACCGATATTAACTCCTACATCGAAAAAGAATGGTTGTACGGACTTTCCAATAAACTCATCTTCACACACCGCGCGCTTCGTCCAGCGGGAACGAAATACACTTACACTCGATTCCTTCCACTAACCAACAGCTTCGAAAAAGAGAATTCACTTATTACAACTGAAATTTCTCTCTACACACGCTTCGCCTTCAAAGAAAAATTTGTCTACGGCGAATTTGAGCGCATTAGTCTCGGAACAAATTTTCCTGTCTTTGAAATGGCTTATAGTCTCGCACTTCCGGGTGTGATGAATGCAGAATACAAATACCAACGCATAGAAATGCAGGTGTCAGACAAAATGCGCTTCGGGCCCTTCGGATATTTGAACCTTTCGGTTCAAGCTGGAAAAATTTTCGGAAATCTTCCCTATCCCATGCTTCAAATGCACCAAGGAAACGAAACATTTTTTTATGACGAAGCGAGTTACAATACGATGAACTATTTCGAATTTGTAAGCGACAAATGGGCCTGCGTTTGGGGTTCCTACCACGCAGAAGGACTGTTCTTCAACAAAATCCCAATGCTTCGAAAATTGAAATGGCGCGAAGTAGCGAGTGCTAAGGTGTTGGTTGGAAGTTATGATTTGAAGAACGATGAATTGCTGAGTCGAGATTTCAACGCAGACGGGATTGCAGATATTTATCGATTGAAGCAGCCCTATGCGGAAGCCGCTATTGGAGTGGAAAATATCTTTAAAATTCTTCGTGTCGATGCCCTGTGGCGTCTTTCATACCTCGACCACGCGAACATCGTGCGCTTCGGTCTTCGTGCAAAACTTCAATTCGAATTCTAGCCCCTATCTTTGCAGTATGTTCGGAAAAGCAATCATCCCCAACACCCTCACCATGCTAAACTTAGTGATGGGTTGCGCCGCGCTGTTGGCCCATGATGTTCAAGACGCATTCATATTCGTTCTTTTAGCGGCATTTGCAGATTTACTTGACGGTTTAATAGCTCGTGCCATTGGCGCAGCTTCCGAAATGGGAAAGCAATTGGATTCATTAGCAGACGTCGTGAGTTTCGGTGTGGTTCCTGCTTTTTGGCTGTATCGTCTTCTTCAACCTGAAATAAAACTGTGGGCTGCGTTAGCTTTTCTTCTTGCTGTTGCCGCTGCTTTTAGATTGGCTCGTTTCAATTTAGACACCTCTGATTCGACTGGATTCAAAGGACTACCAGTTCCAGCAAATGGATTGTTCTGGCTGAGTGTTTTGTCTTTAACCGAAACTAAGCCGCTAAGCAATGAGTTGCTCATTGGACTTATTCTTCTTTTCGCATTGCTCATGGCATCTACTTTACCGCTACTCTCCTTCAAATTTTCAAATTTTAGTTGGAAGGAAAACGCCATGAAGTTTATTCTTATTGGAAGTATCATCATTGCCGCAATTGGTTCTCATTTCATTCTGAAAAAAGTCCTATGGACGGTTCCAATTGCCTTACTTTTGTACCTTATTTTATCTGTCGTTCAACACCTATTTGGGAAACACCATGAAAAAGTTTAAAGCTGAAATTAACGTAATGCCATTGGAAGCATTATTAGATCCACAAGGAAAAGCAGTGACCTCGTCATTGAACAGTTTGTCTATTGGAACCATTGCTAACGTTCGCGTTGGAAAACATATGAGTTTATTTGTTGAGTCTGCCGACCATGCGAGTGCAGAACAAATCGTTGATCAAGCATGCAAGAAATTGTTGTGCAACGAAATCATGGAGTACTACACTTTCACTGTTGTAGAAGCCTAATGCGTTTATACGCACTTCTTGTTTTTTCATTTTTAACACTTGCCGTTAATGCGCAATTAACGCAATTTCTTATTCTCCGAAAGCACGTAGGTTTCGGATACGAGACCGTTGAATCTCAGCGCGAAGTGAAGGCCTTGATTATTCATTCAACCTTTAACGCGTCTTTTCCAAATACACAACAGCCCGATACGTTCTCTGTAGAAGGTGTATTGAAGCAATTTGAGCAATACGGCGTAGCAGCCCATTACTTAATTGGAAGAGATGGCCTTGTTTATGAATTAGTAGAACCAAATAACGTAGCGTATCACGCTGGAAAGAGTCAACTTCCCGACGGGACAACTGCTGTAAATTCATGCTCCATTGGTATTGAAATCATGTGTACTTATACCGTTGGCCCAAACGAGGCACAATACGCATCGCTTCGAAAGCTCATTGATCAACTCGATACGCACTATAAGTTCAGGTACATCCTCGGACACTTCGACATTTCTCCAGGAAGAAAGTCAGACCCTTGGCACTTCAATGATGACGGTTTTTTTCGGAAATAATTCTATTCCTTTCCATCAATTCTTTGTAACTTTCTTTCTTCAAACCTTAACCGTTACCATGAAAAAGATTTTACTTGCTTTTGCATTATTTGCATCTTTTCAGGCCTTTTCACAAGTTCCCGCGAATGACATTTGTACCAATGCAATTGAATTAATTCCAAATGCAGGATATGTTACCTCCACAAACTTGAATACTGTAACGGAAGGTACAAGCCCTTCTTGTGGTGTTGGCGCAGGCGCAGCAATAAAAGACGTTTGGTACAAATTCACTTTTACTGGAGGAACCTTCACATTAACAACCACCTTAGGCACACTAGCTGACACACGCCTTGCTGTATACAATAGCTGCACAGGAACCCAATTGCTCTGCAACGATGACGCTGCGGGAATGGGTTACGCCTCTCAATTGGTCATGACATGTCCAGCCTTAACGGTGGGAACAACCTATTACGTTCAAGCTGGTGGGTATAACAACTTACAAGGAAATTTTAGCATTCAATTAACCACTGCTGACATTGCGGGTTGCACAGATCCTTCAGCAGGAAACTACAATTCATGCGCTACAGTTGACAACGGATTGTGCAACATTTATATGCCGAACGAAACGTGCGCTACAGCAGCGGCCTTCGTCCCAAACAGTGGCGTCATTGTAACCAATAACATCAACGTTGCAGCAGGACCAACACCTGGTTGCGGCGGAACCATTCGCGACATTTGGTATTCATTCGTTTACCAAGGTGGAAATGTAACCATTCAAACTAGCGCCACCACTGGGACAGGAACTGGAATTACCGATACACAAATGGCGGTATACAATGCGTGTAACGGATCTATCATTGCTTGCGATGACGATGATGCTGCAGGTAATTTTGCTATGGTGAAATTTGGTTGTCCTACCGGTAACGGAAGCGCAGGGGCGAACGAAGACGACTACTTAACTATTGGGCAAACATATTACATTCAGGTGGGCGGTTACAACAGCACCATGGGTGAATTCAACTTCAACATAACGTCTACAACTGTTTCAGGTTGCACGGACGATAACGCAACAAACTTCAACTCATGCGCAACCATTGACGACGGCACTTGTGCATTCCCTGCATTGGCTTCCAATTTCAATTATTATCCTTCGGGAATGAATTGCATGAATTTTCAATTCAACAACACTTCAACTGGAAACGCAACAACTTTCGAATGGACGTTCCCTGCTGGTTGTGTTCCTGCTACTTCAACGTTGGAAAATCCAACCACCACTTTTGCTTCAGTTGGAATGTTTCCAGTAACGCTTACAACCTACGATCCGCAGGGAAATAGTAACAGTGCAACGCTGAATGTAATTGTTACAACTGGACACACCCTAACATTGGATATTACTGCAGATAACCTTCCGCAGCAAACGTCATGGAAAGTCTTCAATCAACAGAACTTAGTTATTCAACAAGGAACTACTAACGATGCGAACTTCTGCATTAGCAACAACTGTCATCGCGTTGAAATTTATGATACAGGTGGAAATGGATTGTGTTGTGCGAATGGTGGGGGAAACTACACCGTTTATTTAGATGGAAACTCCGTTGCAACAGGTGCCGCATTTGGCGCGCTTGCAACCATACAAGTGAATTGTCCGCAAGGAACAAGTTGCGACAATGCAATTGTCGCTAACCTAGGATTAAACGCTGTTCCTGCTCCGAATTCATGGTATGAGTTTACCCCGTCCGTGAATGGACAATATCAGGTTTCAACATGTGGGCTAGCTGGATGCGATACTAAGATTTGGTTATACGACTATTGCAATATGGCTTTATTCGACAACTCAATGGAAGCAACATACACGTACAACGACGATTTGTGCGGTGTAGAGGCTGAAATTACACCCTACCTCGAAGGGGGGGAAACATATTACATCCGAGTAGGTGACGACGGAGGGGCGTGTGGACTTAGCTCATTTGAGGTTTTATTTCAGTACATGGGACCTATCGTTGGTTGCATGGACTTAAACGCTTGTAACTACAGCCCGCTCGCTGAAGCACCCGCCGCATGTTATTACAACGGAGATCCGAACTGCTCGAATGTAGGTCCCGACATAATGGTTGAAGGAAACGTACTTTATACTTCATTGTACCAAACCACACTAACTGCAACAGATGGATGTTTGGTGAACGAAGGATGCTTGCAAGGTTTGGGAACGAGACAAATTGTGCGCTTCTCTACGCGCATCGACAACATCGGAAACCTCGATTATTTCATTGGTGTTCCGAACGTGGCGAACCCGCAGTTCATCTTCGATCCTTGTCACAATCACTATCACTATTCTGGCTACGCAGAATATCTTTTGTATGACAACAATGGAAATTTAATGCCTGAAATCGGATTCAAAAACGGATTCTGCGTACTTGATATTGGTTGCGTAACGGGCGTTGCGAAATACGGTTGTGGAAACATGGGTATTACTGCCGGATGCTATGATGTATATAGCTCTGGATTAAGTTGCCAATGGATTGACATTACCAATGTACCCGCAGGAACCTACCACTTGGT
>CANKYR010000001.1 GCA_947488195.1 Flavobacteriales bacterium | reverse complement strand
TTTTGAACGGAAAGGTAGACAACCGTGCTTACAACAGCATGAATGAAGGCATCTTAGTGAAGATGAAAACCGGAGAAATCATTGACGCCGCGAAAGCGAGTGACCACGATAACCTTTCGGCATTGAGTGCGACGGTTGAGAAATTTTTCCTCGCGAAGCTTATTCTCTAATTAACCGCAACGTCTTTCCGCCGGCTCTTACGAGGTAAGCACCAGCATTCCATTTAGCAACAGAGATTTCCATGCGGTCTGATTGGGCTTTGTCTTTGAATAAGATTCTTCCGGTTAAGTCGTAAACTTCCACAGAGGTGCCTTTTTCAATTCCAGATAATTGAACGTTGTTCGTAGCCGGGTTCGGATACAACTGAACTTCTGTTTTCTTAGCCGGTGCTTCTTCCACCTGAACCCCACATGCCATGGTGTAAACCGGACTGGTCATTGCCGTTTGCATATTGTTGCCCATGTCGTGAACAGTATACTGAACCTCAGTTCCGCAAGCATAAGGACCTTTCAATGTTTGTCCCGCTGCATTCATTACTGAAACAGGTTCGTTCAAAGAAGAGACAACGCCGTATGGACCACCTGTTCCCATTGAAGACAGATTCATTGAAACGAAAAACTGTTCATTGGCAGGGTCTTCCATTAATATCATTCCCATGTTTGGAAGCTCAACATCATACACACATGAACCATCGTCGAACTGTGCATCTCCGCCGTAGTTCAAGGCCATTGGATCTAAACATCCACCGCAGTAATACAAACAACTTCCAACATCACAAGTTGCTAAACTGTCGTAGTTACAAGCCATTGGATCTGTACATCCCACAATTTCATTCGCTCCTGAAACATACGCTTGCAAGTAACCGAAGTCAGCTAAATTTCCACTTAGAACCACTTCACCTTGTGCATTGGTAACTGTAACTGATGAGTTATCGGGCATGAATGAATACAACACCAACTGGTAGCAATCCGTTGCGTTCATGCAATAACCTGTAGCATACGGGTACTCGTTGAAGGCACCCTCACCCGTATTCGGATTGAATGCGTAGAAAATTACCTGTCCGCCTGAAGTAACAGTGTTCCAATTTTCTGATGAACAGCAAGTGCCATTTTCAACGGTAGCGTCTGCGTTGTAATTCGGAGCGGTAGGATCGGTGCAGCCTTGACAAGAATAATCGCACAACGTTGCATTCGTGCAGGTGGCATTTGGATTGTAATTACAAGCGAATAGATCGGTGCAACCAACGACTTCATTCACCGAGAAGTACTCGTTTACATAAGGATTAACATTTCCAATTGTTTGATAGAATACGCTTCCGTCGGGACCGTAAATGGTTATTTGGAAAGGCTGAACGGTTAAGCTCCATGCGCTGAAAGAGAAGCAATCTTGCTCCATGCAAAATCCTTGAAGCATGTTGTTGTATCCGCCCTGTTGTGTTAAGCCGTCTGAAGAAGTAACATACCATTCCAACCAAGAAGAAGATTCAACGGTGTACCAATTGTTGAAGCAGCAAGTACCATTATCAACTGTTGCGTTTGTATCGTAGTTGTTCGCTGTAGGGTCTGTGCAGCCTTGACAAGAATAATCGCAAAAGGCAAGTTCATTGCAGGTTGCAAGTGGGTTGTAGTTGCACGCCGAAGGCTCGGTGCAACCCGGTACTACAACACCCCAAAGGAAGGTGTATGGAATTCCTGTTTCCATAGCATTTGTGGCACCTTGAGAAACAATATAACCGGTAGAATCTGTAATTGTGATATATGTGGTCTCTCCATTTTGATTGAACGGATCGAAAGCAATTGGGAAAGAACTCAAAGTGTAGCAGCCGCTGCTAATGCAAAGCGTGCTATCGTTCGGCGTTGTTCCGTATTGGTAATATCCCAATGAACTCTGAATAGTCCATGTTGAAGGCACCGATGTAGTAATGGTGGCGATGTCAGCGTAACAGCATTTTCCGTTGTCAGATGTAGCATCTGGATTGTAGTTCGTTGCAAGAGGATCCATACAACCGCTGCAAGAAGCGTATTCGCATGAACCGTCGTTGCAGGTTACATTGGGTGTGTAGTTGCAAGCGATGGGATCTGCACAACCATAAATTGGATTCAAAGAAACGGTGGTGTACAAATAGTTCGTATCCACAACCCCCGTTAACCAAACCGAACCGTCTTCAAGAGTAACGGTGTAATTTTGGTTGGAAGCGAGGTTATCAAAAGAATAGACCTGAAGATTGTAACAACCCTCTTTCACACAGAACTGATTGTTCACGGAATTATCTCCGCCTGTCATGAAGTATTGCTCGCTGTACAACCAGATTCCTGCCTGTCCCTGTTCTACGCTGAACGTCGCCCAATGGTCTGTGCAACAAGTATTGTTATCTACAGTTGCATTTGGGTTGAAGTTGAATGCCTCTGGATTGGTGCATCCGTAACAAGAGTAGTCGCAGGAAGTGTAATTGGCGCAGGTTGCGTTCGGATTGAAGTTACATGCTCCAGGATCTGTGCATCCCTCTACGGCGTTGTTTGAAATGAGTCCAACAAAATAAAATTCATTACCGAAATTTTCAAAAGGTACTACGTTCGCTGAAGCGTCATAAACGGTAACAAGCAGTGGAAGAGGGTTCATGGTCATAGGCTCAACATTCAGCTGAAAGCATCCACCGGGAACACAAAAAGCATTCGCCTCGGGAGAAACACCCTGTGCGAAGACTTCGCCATTCGAGTTGTAGACTGTCCAAGTGGAAGCCTGCGGAATATCTAAAGTGTAACAACTGAAGTCTTGTGCAGAAGCACTAAAAGTCAAAGCACTAAACAGAAGGAGGTAAATCAGTTTTTTCATTGTTGGGTTTTCCGTAACGAAATGTAAGACAACAAAAGGTTTAACAAAGTTCGCTGGGGGCAAAATTTCTTCGAAAGAGGGCGAATACTTCGCGAGGGCAACTAGCGTTGCGTATTAATCATACGTTCGCAGAACCCTCGCAAAGAATTTGCCTTCGTCTGAAAGACCCTCGCAACGCCAGATGCCCAAGGGCCCTGCGAGAGGGAGCGGTTTTCGCATAAATACGCATAAAGTTGAACCGTTGTTAACTCGCGAGGAGGGTTCGTTTGCTTGATCACCATTTGCATGGGCGTCATCACGCAAAAACAACTCTGAATCTTAATCACCATTTGCATGGGCTAACACCCATGCCTCCGCGTTTGTGTCGCCCCGATGGGGCGCAATACTGAATAATAAAATTGTAAAAAAGTAAATTGCTTTTTCATAGTGCTATTTCTTCAAATCAAAAGTGTATTTCCCTGGCTGAGATCCGCCAATGATATCAGTGATTTTAAAAATGTAATAGGTCGCTGAGGAAGATTCCTTCAAAATATAAATGTCCCCGACATACAACGAATCAGTGACATTCAAATGTTGCGTGGAATTAAATAATGATGGTAAATCTGTCCGTTGAACTTCATCGAAGTTTACCAATGGAACATGTGCAAATTGACAGCTACTTGGAGAATACCATTTGTAGGTTAAATCATTCGATCCTGCTAATGTGTCTGTGCTAAATTCTTGCAGTTGAGGAATAGATTCTGAAGGTTGATCAGAGCTATAAAACAAAGCCGAGCCGGCCGTTAAATCAAATGCATTGAAGATAGTATTATGAATAGAGTAAAACTCCAAACCACTTTGCAACTGAAGCGGTGAACTTGTTAAGTCAATCCGCTTTATGGCCATAGAAGTAGCCCCCTTAGAATCGTACAGAACAAATCTCAAATAAACTGTCTGACCTTCGGCATAGCCACTTGAAAAGTTCTTTGCATAAATAGCCGTGTATTCTTGACCAAATAAAGAAATAGTTGTGTCAAGTTGCTCTGGTTGAGTTTCAGTTGATATATAAACATCAAGACGATCTAAATTATTCGTACTGGAACAACTCACATTCATCCAAAAATTCTCTAAGCCAGATTGGAAAAAACTCCCACTTGGATTAAATACCATAGTGGGAGAATCATCCTTTTCACATGAACTAAACAATACCGCTATTGCTAACAGTAAACCACACATGTGTTTTTTCACGAGTCGAAATTGTCTAAGTAAAACGCGAAGACAAATCGCAATCCTTTATACATGGAAATCTGGTTGTCAGACATTTTCAATTTTGAGAAATTCTGATTGGACTGCCAAGAAGAGCTAGTATAGTAGGTTTGGTTATTATTGAAATTACCTATACTTTGCTCTACAACATTTTTCTCTTTTCCAGCACCAAATTGGAAGTCAGCGCCGAATGCCATTAATTCAACTCCAATCGAAAACCGTTCGAACATTAAGTTAACCCCCGTGTAGATGTCTGCTCCCGCAGTTATGTACTTAGAAGTAGTTTTTATATTGCTGAAATCGCCGTTGATGTATTCTTCTTCTTTCAGTCGAACCGTTGGAGAAAAACCTAAACTACCGCAATAACCCACGTAGGGATCAATGTCCAAAATCCTTAAACGCAATGGTTTAAAATGGTGGTCTGTAGCCACACGAAATGCGAACTTGCTTTTTTTCCCACTTTCCTTAATTGAAGAATAGATACTTCCCAATTCTTCTGTGCCTTCACCTTCATAGTTGTATCCTGTTTTGGCATAAACCAAACCATATGTCACACACTTATTTTTACTTTTGTAAACACGCCAATTCGGAAAAACATACTCCGGAAGCCGATTGTCCAGTTTATTCGAAGTCGTGTCCCCAGCATCTAAAATTCCAGGAATATCAAAAGGAAGCAATCCCATAATGACAATTGCCTTTGCCCCTGCGTTGTGAACACGTAAATCCTCGAAAGGCTTATCATTCATGAATAACAGTTGATTATTATTCATGTATTGGCCATCTCCTGTTTGGGGAAAGAAAGAGCCCTGGCGTATTTGCGCAGAAACTCCACCAACTATAAACGTCAATAAAAATGCAATTATTAAATTCTTCATAATTAATTTATTTTACCTCTTCCAGTTTGACGAAAACCCCAGCGTTTATTCCTTCTTCTATTATTGAATTCTACACGATGTTCGTATTCACCCTCGGTATATGTTCTATGTTGAGGAATAACAGCAACTTCAGCATGACCAACACCGTATACAACCCCATTTGCGCCTGGCGTTCCCGTTTGACCCGTTTGACCCGAAGTAGAAATATATTGTCCATTTTTATCTAATGGCGTTACAAAATTTTCATCGGTAACTTGATAAGGAATAACTTTCACATTTGGATTCGTGCGCAAGTTTTGAACTGATGCCGCTAGCAATAAGACTGTGCTTGCATCCTGCATACCCCCTTCGGTTATAATATTTACAAGCTTATCATCTTGATAAGTGATGTATAGTTTCCGCCAATCTGTGTAATAAACAGTACCAGCATTTTGAGCAGATTGACTATTCACTGTTTTGTCTAATGGAGCAGTATCCATATTAACGTATCTCCCACTGTTAGAAACAGGAACTCTTCTCTCTTCAAGACGGTAATTGTACACGAACATTTCATTACCCGCATCGTTGTAAAACGCATCAAACGCATCCACACCCAAACTCTGAGTTACTTCTGCCTTGGTCATCCCTTTTTTCAAGGTGCCGATCTTATTGACATCTGTAAATTTTGGAGCAACCCAAAATTTGTTCTGAGAGCATCCTGAAAATAGAATCAATGCCCCGAAAAAATAAAGGAAGTGCTTCATCTTACTTAAAATAATAATGGATTCCACCACCGTATAACAATCCTGTTGCAGTTCCCGCCGTTAGACCTAAAGAGCCATAAGAGCCAACGCCAAGCTTCCAGTTAACGCCTACATCCCCACCTAGGAAAGGAGGAAACCACTCTAATCCACCACCTAAGTTCCAACCGAACCAAGAGAAATTATCGGTAGTTCCGAAAATAGCATCGTCGTAATTGATAGATCCGCGTCCAACTCCAAAATAAAGAAACGGCGATAAATTATTCTTTTCTTCAAAGCAATAATCTATTTCAGCGCCAATGTTCGACCAAGAATAGCCTGTGCCGTAATTGCGATAGTTAAAAGTTACTTGTCCCTTAACTTTTTCACTCAGCCCAAAACGAGCGCTTAAACCAGAAGCAGGGTAGGCGTAATTCAGTCCCAAACCAAATGTTCTGTTTCCACTTTTTCTGCGTGGAGCAAAAAGTTCTGATTCATTTGATTTCATTCCACTTTGTGCAACAGCTGCACCGAACGACATTGCACTTATAACAAGCGCTAAGAATAGTTTTTTCATTTTTGATTAAGGTTTAGTTACTCAAATATATATAGATTCTTTACACTTATTGTAAATATTTGTGCTTTTATCTTTCGGCAAATGGTTTGAAATTGCACACATGGCTGTGCACCGTGGACAAATATTAGATAACGCTATTCGCGAAAAGGGAATTACGTTCGCAGCTGCAGCAAAGCACGCTGAGGGTCTTCGACGAGGGCAACTAGCGTTGCGAGGGCGAATGCTTCGCGAGGGTTTCACGAGGGTCCTTCGGACGAATTGAAGAAATTTATGTCAATTGAAAGGCTTGATTTTGTTAAGACGAAGAGTATAATTTACTTTTTCTTGGAATAAACAAAACTTGCTTTTATCTAGAAATTCATTGAATTTCGTATCATGAATTCAAATGAAATTCGTTGGAAGCAGCGTTTCGAGAATTTTAAGAATGCTCGGAGTCAATTTTTATCTGGATTGGAATTATCGAAATCGAGAGGGCTTTCATCGCTGGAAAAGCAGGGTTTAATTCAAGCCTTTGAGTTTACGCAAGAGATGTCGTGGAAGGTTTTGCAGGATTACTTGAAGCATCAGGGAATTAAAGAAATTGTGGGATCTCGTGATGCTTTTCGTTTGGCTTATCAGAATCAATTAATTTTAAATGGGGAGTTGTGGTTAGAAACAATTTCAACTCGAAATCAAACGTCTCATTTGTATGATGAATCTATTTTGGAAGAAGTCTTTGAAAAAGTAATCAATCAATATCCTGTTTTATTCGAGCAATTGGAAGTTCGAATGAATGAATTAATTTAGTGAAATGGAAACGGGATTAAGTCAGAAATCACTTCGAGCAATAGCGGATGTTATTTATTCGAATGCGCATGTTCAAGAAGCGAAGATTTTCGGGTCTCGCGCTATTGGAACTTACCGGGAGGGTTCAGATATCGACATTTGTTTATTTGGTGAGGAGCTAACGTTTTCCGATCTAAATTGTATTGCAGGTGAATTGGAAGATTTAAATATTCCTCAATTGGTGGATTTGGTGAATTTCCGAACCATAAAGAATGAAAATCTTTTGAAGCACATCGAGAGTTTTTCCGTTCAGATAGAACTATCGCCATCGGCCTTCGTGCGTTAGCACCCTCGTCGCAGACCCTCGCAACGTCATTTGCCCTCGCAACGCAAGTTGCCTTCGCGAAGCATTTCGCCCTCGCAACGACAGTTGCCTTCGTCTGAAAGACCCTCGTGAAACCCTCGCAACGCTAGTTGCCTTCGTCGAAGACCCTCGTGTTTACACAACCAGTTTACCTTCAGTCTTCGCCACCACCTCTTCCAACGTAACATCCGGAGCCAATTCAACCAAATGAAACGCGCCGTCGCGAATATCGAATACACCTAAATCGGTGACTACTTTTTTAATGCAATGAATGCCCGTTAACGGCAGAGAACACTGTGGCAATAACTTCGAGTTACCCGCCTTGTCGCAATGCTGCATGGCGACAATAATATTCTTCGCACTGGCTACTAAATCCATAGCGCCGCCCATGCCCTTCACCATCTTACCGGGAACTTTCCAATTGGCAATGTCGCCGTTCTCACTCACTTCCATGGCGCCCAAAATAGTAAGATCCACCTTCTGCGCTCTAATCATTCCGAAGCTCATGGCACTGTCGAAAATGGAAGATCCGTCACGCAAAGTAACCGTCTGCTTCCCTGCGTTAATCAAGTCTGCATCCTCTTCTCCTTCGAATGGAAAAGGCCCCATTCCCAAAATGCCGTTCTCACTTTGCAATTCAACTTCCATTCCTTCCGGAATGTAATTCGCTACCAACGTGGGTATGCCAATGCCTAAGTTCACATACGTTCCGTCTTGAACCTCCTGCGCTATGCGCTTTGCTATTCCAATTTTATCCCAAGCCATAATTATATTCTTTGACGAACAGTACGCTGCTCAATTCTTTTTTCGTAATTCACTCCCTGAAAAATGCGGTGCACATAAATGCCCGGCGTGTGAATGTGATCGGGGTCCAACGCTCCAAGCGGAACCAATTCTTCCACTTCCACAATGGTAATCTTTCCGGCCATCGCCATCATCGGATTGAAGTTGCGCGCCGTAGAACGAAACACCAAGTTGCCCATAGCATCGCCCTTCCAAGCCTTCACCAATGCGAAGTCTGCGTCGAAAGCTTCTTCCATCAAATACTTCTTCCCCTTAAACTCTCGCACCTCCTTTCCTTCCGCCACTTCCGTTCCAACACCTGCGGGTGTGTACACGACTGGCATTCCGTATCCGGCTGCCATGCATCGCGTAGCCAAGGTTCCTTGTGGAATCAATTCCACTTCCAACTCACCACTCAACATCTGACGCTCGAATTCGGCATTCTCGCCAACGTAAGAGCTAATCATTTTCTTGACTTGTTTTTGTTGAAGTAACAATCCCAATCCGAAGTCATCTACTCCCGCATTGTTCGAAATGCAAGTGAGGTCTTTCACACCCATCTTCACCAATTCGTTAATACAATTCTCCGGTATTCCACACAGGCCAAATCCGCCCACCATGAGCGTCATTCCTGAGGTTATACCTTCACATGCTTCCGATGCAGAAGCTCTTACTTTATTAAATCCCATAGTCTATTTTATTCTGGCACGTCGCCGTCAAATTCCAATTCACCGTTGAAAAATTCTTCCATAGTGCCGTCTTCCCCTTCGTAGAAAAGATCGCCCATTGCGCCGCTTGTGCATTGGAACCGCAACGGATCATATTCCGTTGGCGCTTCGAAGTCTCCCTTCGAAATGGAAATGCGTTGATCTTTATAAATGCTATTCATGTAATATCCGAATATCGGAAGCCCTGTATTCGCCCCTTGTCCAAGACCTGTGCTAGAGAAACGAATCGTTGGATCTTGTGCACCTACCCAAACACCTGTTACCAAGTCTGGAGTCATTCCAATAAACCAACCGTCGGTGTTGTTCTGAGTAGTACCCGTCTTTCCTGCAAGCGGATAAGGAATCTTTCCGTACTTCGGATTGGAGCGAATACGCGCTGCCGTTCCTAAATCACATACCCCTTTCATGAGCTTCACGGTTTCGTATGCAATGCCTGGTTCCAACGCTTGGTCAATAACCGGATCTGCTTCGTAAATTAAATTTCCGTTCTTGTCTTCCACACGCATAATGAAAGTGGGCTCTATGTACAAGCCATGATTAACAAGTGATGCCTGCGCTCCGACCAATTCAAAGACTGAAAGCTCGCAAGCTCCCAGTGCTATCGAATAGGCCATAGGTATGAAACTCTTCACGCCCATGTGCCGCATCATAGCAATCACAGGCTCTGGCCCGAAACGCGCAATTAGCGTGGCTGCTATCGAGTTCACCGATCCTGCCAAAGCCTTTGCCATTGTGTACGTTCCGCCTGCTCCTCCCTTCGGGCACCAACGCGTTCCGTTCGGCAAATCTATACATCCGGCTCCCGTAATCTGATCGCACGGCTTCATGCCCATGCGCATAGCCATGGCGTAAATGAAGGGTTTGAACGTTGATCCAACCTGACGCTTCGAAAGAAATACGTTGTCGTATTTGAAGTACTTGTAATCAATTCCTCCAACCCACGCTTTCACAAATCCATTGCGTGGATCTACAGACATTAAGCTCGCGTGCAAAATTGTTTTGTGATAAACAATACTGTCGTAAGGTGTCATGGTCGTGTCGCGATATCCCTTGTGCTTGTATATCGTCATGCGCACTGGCTTATTGAATTCTGCAAGCACCTCTTCCTCCGAACGTATGTTCCAAGTGTGTCCGCAACCACCCGCGTCTTCTTTGCAATGAAAATGACCGTCCTTGGTTTCGATGTAAGAGGCAGGTCGTCCACAATCTGGACACATCTTACCCGAAAGTTTTTTATAGCGATCACTTGTGATAATCGCTTTGTTCATGATAGCCGCTTTGTCTCCGGCTGTGATACCAGAATAAAACGGATATTTATCTTTTGGACGTTGTCTTACGTTTCTCGTAAACGCCGGTTGAAGCTCCTTGCTCAAATGCTCTTCCACAGCGGCTTCCGCGTGTATCTGCATGTTTTTATCCAAGGTGGTATATACCTTCAATCCGTCTTCATATATGTTGAAAGCAGTGCCGTCGCCCTTCTTGTATTTCAGCTCGCCATTGGCATCGCGCGTCTCTAAAATTTCTGTGAGTTTATGTCGAACCGCTTCGCGGAAATAAGGGGCTTGTCCTTCGTCGTGAGAGACACGCGCATACTTTAATCCCAAAGTTTCTGCGCGATATTTTTCATAATCGGCTTCCGATAGTTTTCCGTATTTCACCATTTGAGACATAACCACTTCACGTCTTTTTGTAACCAAAGAATCGCGTTTAATTGGATTGAATAACGAAGAATTCTTCAACATACCTACCAACATAGCGCCTTGAGGAATCGTAAGCGAATCGGGCGATGTAGAGAAGTAGATATTGGCCGCACTCTTCAATCCAACCGCTTGATTCAAGAAGTCGTATTGATTCAAATACATGGTAAGAATTTCTTCCTTCGTGTACACGCGTTCAAGGCGAAGAGCAATAACCCACTCTTGTAATTTCTGACCAATACGCGTAAAGATGGTTACGTCTTCGAAGTCACGTGTGAATTGCAATTTCGCAAGCTGTTGCGTAATCGTACTTCCACCTCCGTCTGCTCCTAACGATACCGCAGCACGAATTAAACTACGCACATCAATTCCGCTGTGTTGCTTGAAACGCACGTCCTCTGTAGCGAGCAGCGCATCAATAACATGCGGTGGAATTTCTTGATAAGTAATGTCTGAGCGATTTTCCTTGTAGAACGAACCAATCGTGGTTCCGTCTGAAGCGTATATCTGAGAGGCCAGTCCAATTTTTGGATTCGCCAATAAATCAATGTTTGGAAGTCCGCTTAACAGCACCGCACCAAGGACAAGGGTGAAAAAAATCCATGGCGACATTCCTAGCCACCAAAGAATCTTAGCATATTTTTTTTCCTGTTCGGGCGTGTTTTCCATAGGTAGGGTTTAACGCATTTTTTAGCGTAAAATTTCAACAATCAAAACTAAACTATCTACTGCGCCTTGGCGAAATAATTCTTTATTTTTTCAGCTATTTTTTCCCCTACCACTTGTTCAATTTCTTTTTGCGTAGCCAGTTTAATTCTTGAAACAGATGAAAAATGTTGAAGTAATTTTTCAATGGTCTTCGCTCCAACACCCGCAATGTTTTCCAATTCAGAATGAATGGCACCCTTGCTGCGACGTTGTCTGTGTTTGCTCAATCCGTATCTGTGCGCTTCATTTCGCAAGTGCTGAATGATCTTCAAACTCTCGCTTCGCTTGTCCAAATAAATGGGAATGCTGTCGCCTGGAAAGAAGATTTCTTCCAACCGTTTCGCTATTCCAATTACAGCAATCTTTCCACGAAGCCCTAGCAAATCCAACGACTCCATGGCCGAAGAGAGCTGTCCCTTTCCACCATCAATAATCAAAAGCTGCGGCAGCGGCTGCTCCTCTTGAATCAATCGCGCATACCTCCTGTAAACGGCTTCACGCATAGAAGCAAAGTCATCGGGACCAACAACAGATTGTATATTGAAGATGCGGTAATCAGACTTGCTCGGCTTTGCGTTTTTAAACACCACACATGCACTCACCGGATTAGTTCCTTGAATGTTGGAGTTATCGAAACACTCAATGTGAACAGGCAATTCAGGAAGGCGCAAATCTTTTTTCATAGTTTCCAAAATGCGCTGTGTGTTCCGCTCGGGATCAAGGAAAGCCGCACGCTTGCGTGCTTCCAACAAAAAGTGATTCGCGTTTTTTAAAGAAAGTTCTACTAACTTTTTCTTATCTCCTCGCTGAGGAACATGGAGTTCCAATCCAGGAATTTTTTCATGTATGTCGAAGGGAATAAGCGCAGACTTCGCTTGACTCTTCATGCGTTCTCGGAACGAACGAATCACGAAAGCTAACACTTCTTCGTCGGTCTCATCGAGTTGACGAACCACCTCTGCCGTGTACACGTGCACAATGCTTCCGCGCATGATGTGCATGTAATTCGCGTAAATGCTCTGCGCGTCAGATGCAATGGAAAAGACTTCCACATTGTCAATGTCTGTATTTACAATGGTAGACTTCGCTTGAAAATTTTCCAAGGTTTGAATGCGCTCTTTCAGCTGTTGCGCTTGCTCGAATTTTTGTTCTGAAGCTAATTGAATCATCTCCTTTTTCAAGGTCTTCACTGCCTCTAAATATTCCCCTTTGATTATTCGCTTAATGTGCTGAACGCCTTGTTGATAGTCTTCTTCACGTTGCTTACCCACACAAGGACCCAAGCAATTTCCCAAATGATATTCCAAACACACCTTGAACTTTTTCGCTTGAATATTCGCCTTTGATAGATTCAGCGTGCAGGTTCGAAGAGGATACAATTCCTTAATTAAATCGAGAATGGAATACAACGATTTTCCTGAAGTGTATGGACCGAAATAGGTCGAGCCGTCGTTTAAAATTTGACGTGTACTCTGCACACGCGGAAAGGGTTCGTTCTTAATTACAATGCTCGAATAAGACTTATCGTCCTTCAACAAGATGTTGTAACGCGGCTTGAACTTTTTAATGAGTGAATCTTCCAACAACAAAGCGTCGGATTCTGTTTCCACGACCGAATACTTGATATCACGAATTTTCTTGACCATTAATTTGGTCTTGATACTCTCGTATTTATTCTTGTTGAAATAACTCGTCACCCGGTTCTTCAGCACCTTTGCTTTGCCCACATACAAGATGGAACCGTTCTCGTCGAAGAACTGATACACACCCGCCTTTTCAGGCAGGGCTTTTAAAATGCTTTTGATATGAGCGGAAACTTCCACAACACAAATATCGGCATATCTTCGCCACAATGAATTTTGTAACAGGGGCAACAGGTTTAATTGGAAGTCATCTTGTTCTTCGATTGGCTGAAGAAGGAATCCCTGTTTCTGCTTTATTTCGAAATGAAAATGGCAAATCCGAAGTCTTCAACTTGTTTCAATTTTATGGAAAGGAAAACCTATTTTCTCAGGTTCAATGGGTGAAAGGAGATGTGGAAGATGCCGACGATATGTTCGATTTAACCGAAGGAATGCACTCGGTATTTCATTGCGCCGCTATTGTTTCTTATCACAGAAAAGAAGCAACGCGTATGTTGGAAGTGAATATTAATGGAACAAAAAACGTGGTGAATGCGTGTATTGAAAATGAAGTAAAACACTTGATTCATGTCAGTTCAATTTCTGCTTTAGGCGATTCAAAAGGAGAAGTTATTGATGAAGAAACCCCTCGAGATTTCAATGATTATCATTCAAATTATTCGAAGGGAAAATATCTTTCTGAACAAGAGGTTTGGCGTGGAATTCAAGAAGGATTGAATGCTACGATTTTAAATCCGGGTGTCATCTTCGGTCCGAACAATTGCACCCGCAGTTCAGGAACCATGATTGCTCGAATTGAAAAAGGCCTCCCGGCCTTGCCCGCCGGTGGAAGCGGGATTGTTTCTGTTTTAGATGTAGTGGAAGTGATGATTCGCGCAGCGAAACAAGAGCCGACCAATGAGCGCTACATTCTGTGCGCAGAGAACGTTCGCATGTCAGAACTTTTCACAAAAATTGCAGCTGTGCTTCAAGTTAAAATTGGAAAAACGATTGCCGAAAAATGGCAGATTGTGCTGCTCTATTACATGGAAGCATTAGTGGAATTATTCACTGGAAAAAGAGCAACCATTACGCGAGAGATAATTCGCAATTACGACGAGGTGAAACGATTCGATGGAAGCAAGGCCACGCGCGTATTCGGATTGGAATACCGAAATACTTTTTCGAGCATTGAAGATACCGTAAGGTATTACAAGGTTCTATCGAAAGGCGCTTCGCAAGCTGACTAGTAAAGAAAAAGCCCCTTCAACAACGTTGAAAGGGCTTAACCAAACCAAACCTCATAACCTAAATCGTATTATCTGTCGGCGTAAATCCAAACGCCAAGCTGGATGTTTATGTTCTTTTTCATTGTCGTTTTCTTTTTTCTTTTAACAAAAATGTAAAAGACCTTCCATGCAAATATTTGGAATAAAGCAAAGGCCCCGATAAACTGATTATCGGGGCCTTTCAATTCAGAAGTGGTTTGTTTTATTCCACAATAAGCATCTCTACGCGGCGGTTTCTAGCTCTTCCGTCTTCGGTATTGTTCGGAGCAATTGGCTTGTCTGGACCGAAGTACAAGACTTCGAAGCGATCGGCAGCAATTCCCTTCGTCATTAAATATTTCTTCACCGATTCAGATCTGCGCTTCGATAAGTTCAGGTTCGCATCACGTGATCCTACATTGTCTGTGTGTCCTGAAATTCGAAGCTTCCATGTTGAATTGATTCCCATAAGCTTCGCCAATTCATCTAAGCTGCTAAATGAACTTGAAAGAATAACATCACTGTTGGTCTTGTATTCCAAGTTTTCGAATGCCTTCTTCATCACTTGTTTCTCCTCTTCCTTCAAGATAACAACTTCAGCCTCCTTAGCAAAACGGAAGAATCCATCAGCTTCTCTGTATGCGTTCTTTCCGCGTAGGTTTGGTGAAGTAACGAAGACCGTTTTCACCGTGTCTGCATTGTACCCTTCCAACTTAAACTTCGCCGTTTTCGTTTCTACCGAGTTTCCGTAACTGTATACGCCACCGCCTTGTTTCACTTTTTCAACTTGTGTTTCTACATTGAAATAGGTTAACTCAGCAGCTGGACAACCTTTCAATTCAGCAATACCATAAACTGTTGGACACTCGTCTACTTTGTCTATGATGTTGTCTCCATCTGTATCAGGACAACCGTTGTATTGCACCAAACCTTTGGTGTCTGGACAATCGTCATTGCGATCCATTACACCGTCTGAATCGCGGTCTGGACAACCGTTGAAGATGGCCAATCCTTTTTCATCGGGACAATCGTCTTTAGAATCGGTAATTCCATCACCGTCTCTATCCGGACAACCTTTCAATTCTGGTAATCCAGCAACATCTGGACAATCGTCTTTTAGATCAGTTACGCCATCGTCGTCTTTATCGGGGCAGCCGTGTAGTTTCGCTAAACCAGGAACATCCGGGCAATCGTCCTCTTCATCGCGAATGTGGTCGCCGTCTCTATCAGGACAGCCGCGGTATTCCCATGTACCGGGCACTTTCACACATTGGTCTTTACGGTCAGACACTTTATCCTCATCGCGGTCTTTAATGCGCTTGTATGCGATTGGAATTCGAACCAAAACATAGGCGTCTAAGCCTGTGATGTCCTTCTTTCCAAAACCATCTCCGCGAAGAAATGCGCGGTACGGATACATGCTGCTTGTTCCGAAAGTTACAGGACCCAAGCGCAACGCTAGACCTGTGCGCGTTCCCATTAAGCTGTTGTAGCTAATTGGAATTGAAACTCCAGCAATGCGATGATCCCAACGTGGAGTTACGGAAATGGTTGTGAAATCATGAATTTTATTCGGGTTGGAATTAAATCCGAACGCAATGAAGTTCGTTTGATTGATGTACAAGTCTCTCCAAATGTGATAATCGATTTGCGTGCTGAAAGCCGTTGGTAAATTCATTTTGTAATTCGCTCCAGTATTCGTGCCTCCGAAACGTGCGCTCAGCGTGTCGTCCAATGCAGCTATTGGTGTTGTTCCGAAATCTAATTTCGAAATATCCCAATTGCTTGTGTTTGCCGTGAAGTCGCCACTTTGACCACCTTTAGAAAACTTCACTCCACCAAGGTCAGTCATAGACACACCCACTTTCAACTTGTACTTGTTCTCGTTACGCTTCCACACATTCGTCTCACCATCCATGTCATGTTTGTGCTTCGCATAATCGGGGCGCCATTCGTAAATCAATCCAAAGTCAAATCCGATTCCGAGATTTGATACCACACGATAATTCGCGTTATTTTGGTTAGCTTCGAAATTCGTGGAGTGTCCGTATTGCACCTCTGCGTTGTACAACGAAACCGTTGAATCGGAATTCACTGCATAGTCGAGATTGTCTATGAACAAATAGGCAGACTGCAATCCTTGCAAAGCTTTTAAGGTCACGCCGGCCTTCAAGAAATGTTTTTCTTTGTCTATCAAAACTCTTCCATACCCAAGCGCATATTCCATCCACGACATGGTTTGAATAGATAGCTTTTCGTTGGTAATTCTTGTGTTGTAGAGCGAAGGGTAGTTCAACGAATTGTAGGCAAAACGAAACAAGTCACCTCCAACCCCATCTACATTCAAATAGGTTCTTGCCCTTGCTGAAAGCGAAATCGAATTTTTTTCATTGATTGAAACCAACAAGCTTGGCAAATAAATATTATTATTTACAAACGCCCTTCTGTTGTCTTGGAAATTCGCAGTTGTGAAATCCTCTGTTGGCGGTGTTGGGTCTAACAACGGGTAAGTTGTTGATGTTAATCCTCCATCGCGAACTAAATAACTAGGTTTGAAGCCCATGAAATTATTTGCAAAAGCAAATCCCGTCCCACCCAATTGGATTTCAAATTTCAATCGGTTGTCGGCAAGGTTCGCTGGATTTATATACACACTCGAGAGCCCACCGAAGTTGCTCGAGCTAATACCCAAGAGATCTTGAGCTTGAGCGCCAACAAGGTACAGCGCAGAAAAAACGAGAAGTAAGATTCTTTTCATGAGATTTAGTTTACTTAATCATGGTTTTAGTGTCGTAAAGTAAGGCCATTATGTTCGAAAAACAGGCGGTAATTCAAAAAGTGTTGAACACTCTTCTTTTTAAAAAAATCGGTTCTTATCATTATTTCATCAAGCACTTACTAGAAAAGCAGCAGCCGACGAGGGAGATTACGATTCGAAGGAAATAGTTCGCACGTGGTGCGAAAACAAGAAGACGCCTATTTTCAAAATACGCTCTTCGCGATTGAAGTTTTAATTCAACGCCACCTTCACGCTCCAATTGGCGCGCACTTCAATGGGTTTTGAAAAAACATTCACAGGTTCGCATCTTATTTTTTGTTGAAGATCTGCAATGTCCCATTGACCGTTTCGATTCACATCGTGCACCAATCGAACGGTATACTTCCCTGGCTGAATACCCGTGAAAACAAGCGTTTCCGAATAGTCTACCTTTCGAACAACAGTTCCTTTTTCATTCCGAAGTTCAACGAATTTCTTGAAGCTTTTGTCTTCAAGCACCGGAATGGACAATTCAAGATTTCCTAATTTTTCAGCGGATGGAAATTCAAAATTCAATTGAAGGGTATCGTTCGTGGTGCCGTATGCTGTTTCCCAAGCGCCAGGTAAAATACGTATGCTTCCCTTTCCGGTGAACTCGCTCGCATTGGCTTCTAATTGAATGGCGTAATGAAGCGGTGAATCCGTTTCAACAATAGTTGCAGAACCTTGAATTCCATGCAGTGTTATTTCACAAGAACTTCGCTTTAAAATCGCGTAAGACGGGGATTTCACCAACGCCAATTCCTTTGGGTTTTGTTGAACGCTTCCTGAAAATTTAAACTTTTTCATCTTCGGCGACTTGGCCACAAAAACACTCAAGGTATCTGCGGGTTGTTCGTTGAACGAATAAGTAACGCCTTCGAAATTATTGATAAGCGTCAGCCCCTCTCTTCCACCTAAAGCAAAAAACAAGGTGTCGCTGTTGTTCAATGATCCATATCTGAAAGGCACACTCACCGTTGTTGCAGACAGTTTTATTTTTTCAATCATGCCGTGAGCGCCAACAATGAAGCCACTTCCAACAGAATCTGTCTTGAACATTTCCTCTGTAATCTTATCAACTTTCTTTGGAGAGAAGCGCAAATTCAACGGGTAAATTTGTTCTGTTGAAATGGGTTGCTCCATGAAATCGCCGACTTCATTTTCATCCCAAATTCTGTTTTCATTCAAATCGGAAAATGCAGCTATGTGGAAATTTGCTTTCGGTAAATAATTGAAAACAAACTCGCCTTTGTCATTCACCTTTTTCGCATACGCCACTTCACCCAATAAACTATCTGAATACAAAATTACCACTGCCTTCTCAGGCACTCCGCCTTTTTGTGCATCGTATACCGCCCCATTAATAGACGCCGAATCGAGCGTGCTCCCAGTAGAAAAAACAAAATTCAATGAAGCCTTATTTCCTTCCGTAATATCTGAAATGGCATTGCCTAATTCTATCGTGTAAGTCGTGTTCGCTTTCAGCGTATCGTTCCACGAAAGCATAGCTAGTCGCTTGTTGCAAATCAATGTAGCTGGCTGTTTCAAAGCTGGAGAGATAATCACTTCATTCGCAGCCCCTGCCTGAACAAATTCATCGAAGTTCAACACGAGTGTGTTTGTAGCCACGTTCGTGGCGAATGAGTCTATGCTTTGCGCGAGCAATTTCGGAGGAGTGACATCTTTCGCTCCGCCGTTCAATCCGCGCACTTGCGCGCAACCCACTGCGAAGAGTGCGCTTCCAATAACGATGCTATTTCGAAGGTTAAAAAACTTCATTCGCTAAAATATTCGCTATTTCTTCCAAACCTGTTAGATCATCTTCGTCGAAAAAATCGAGATGTTCGCTGTCAACATCTAACACACCAATCACCTCATTTCCCTTCATGATCGGAACTACAATTTCGCTTTTTGAAGCGCTGCTGCAGGCAATGTGTCCGGGAAATTCATCTACGTTGGGAACAATAATCGAAGCGGCATTCGCCCAAGATGTTCCGCAAACACCTTTGCCGTGTGCAATTTGCGTGCAGGCCACAGGGCCTTGAAATACAAAGAGGTTCAAGGCGTTGTTATTCACGATATAGGCCCCCACCCAAAGAAAATCGAAATTTTCTTTCAACAAGGCCATCACATTTCCAGCCTTCGCAATAAAGTTGGGCTCGCCGTTACACAGCGCAAAGGCCTGCGCGCAGGCCGCCTTGTAGCGTTTTTCCTTCGAAAGTTCTTTCGAAATAGTTGGTAATTCAGACATAGAAGTTCAAAAGTACAACACGATGACAAAAATCTGTTGATTTGTACTGAAAGCCGTTACCTATATTTGCTGACCTAAAGACAAAATGTATGTCATCAACTAATTTTAGAGATCGCCACAATGGCCCTCGCCAAGAAGAAGTCTCGCACATGTTACAAACCATTGGTGTGAACTCTATTGACCAATTGATTAACGAGACTGTTCCAGCGCACATACGCTTGAAAGCTCCGTTAAATATAACGAGCGCGCTCAGCGAAGACGAGTATTTAAGTCACGTTTGGGAACTAGGAAAAATGAACGTCGTTGCGAAAAACTACATCGGTTTGGGTTACCACCCGACCTTTACTCCGACGGTTATCTTAAGAAATATTTTCGAAAATCCAGGCTGGTACACAGCATACACGCCATACCAAGCAGAGATTGCACAAGGTCGTCTAGAAGCAATATTGAACTTCCAAACCATGGTTACCGATTTAACTTCATTGCCTATTGCAAATGGAAGTTTATTGGATGAGGGAACTGCAGGAGCGGAAGCTATGATCTTGTTCTTCCACAGCCGTTCAAGAGCGAAAGAGCAAGCGGGAGCGAACAAGTATTTCGTAGACGCGAAGACTTTTCCACAAACCATAGATGTATTGACAGGACGCGCCTTCCACCTCGGCATTGAATTGGTGATTGGCGATTATAAGACGCATGTATTCACTCCAGAGTTTTTCGGAGCTTGTGTTCAATTCCCGAATGCTGAAGGAAGCGTAGAAGATTATTCACTTTTTTGTGAAGGTGCACATGCGAACGATGTATTCGTTTCTGTAGCGTCGGATTTAATGGCGTTGGCCACTCTAACACCTCCGGGTGAGTGGGGAGCAGATTTGTGTTTCGGTAATTCGCAACGTTTCGGAGTTCCAATGGGCTTCGGCGGACCACACGCAGCCTTCTTCGCAACGAAAGAAGATTTCAAACGCAATATGCCAGGACGTATCATCGGTGTTTCGAAAGATCGTCACGGTAACACGGCTTATCGCATGGCGCTTCAGACACGCGAGCAACACATTCGCAGAGAGAAAGCAACTTCGAACATTTGTACGGCGCAAGCCTTGTTGGCTGTCATGGCTTCTATGTATGGTGTGTATCACGGACCGAAAGGCGTGAAGAGCATTGCAACGCGCATTCATACGTACACGCATTCGTTACGCAACGCATTAGGAAGTGCAGGAATGAATGTGGTGAATACTTCGTTTTACGATACGTTAACTATTGCTTCAACAGACGCAGGAATTCAAGAGCGTGCAGCTTCACACAACGTGAACATGTATTTCCACGCTGGTGGTTTAAGTCTTTCTTTGAATGAAGCAACGAAGCCGGCAGACTTGAATGAATTGTATTTCATTCTAACCGGAAAAGAAGGATCAGTAAGTTTAACTACCGAATGTTCATTCGGTTCAATGGCTAGAACATCGTCATACATGACCCATCCGCATTTCAATTCACACCACAGTGAAACAGAAATGTTGCGTTACATGAAAAAATTAGAGAACAAAGATTTGTCTTTGACTCACGCCATGATTCCATTGGGGTCTTGCACCATGAAATTGAATGCTACAAGTGAAATGATGCCATTGTCTTGGCCTGAATTCAACAGCATTCATCCTTTCGCGCCAGCGAATCAAACATTGGGATACAACAAGATGTTGGAAGAACTCGAAAGAGATCTTTGTGAATGTACTGGTTTTGCTGGTGTTTCACTTCAACCGAACTCCGGTGCACAAGGTGAGTTGTCTGGATTGTTAGTAATCATGGCTTATCATAGAAGCAGAGGTGACGGACATAGAAACATCTGTTTAATCCCTTCTTCTGCACACGGAACCAACCCGGCATCTGCTGTAATGGCTGGATTGAACGTTGTTGTAACGAAGTGTGACGAAAACGGAAACGTAGACGTTGTGGATCTTCGCGAGAAAGCAGAATTACACAAAGACAATCTTGCAGCATTAATGGTTACTTATCCTTCTACACACGGTGTATTCGAAGAGGCCATCAATGAAATTACAGATATCATTCACGCCAACGGCGGACAAGTATACATGGACGGTGCGAACATGAACGCTCAGGTTGGTCTTACCAATCCTGGTAAAATTGGCGCAGACGTTTGTCACTTGAACTTACACAAGACCTTCGCAATTCCTCACGGAGGCGGTGGACCTGGCATGGGACCTATTGGCGTTGCAGCGCACTTGAAGCCATTCCTTCCTTCAAATGCATTTGTGAAAACAGGTGGAGAGCAGGCAATTAACGGTGTTAGTTCTGCGCCATTTGGAAGCGCAATGATCTTATTGATTTCATACGGATACATTAAGATGTTAGGTTTCGACGGAGTGGCTGATGCAACAAAGTACGCCATCCTTAACGCGAACTACATGAAAGCGAAATTGAAAGATCATTACGATGTTTTGTATACCGGCACGAACGGACACGTTGCACACGAAATGATTTTAGATTGTCGCTCATTCAAATCTTTCGGGGTGGAAGTGGAAGACATCGCGAAGCGTTTGATGGACTATGGATTCCACGCACCAACTGTCTCTTTCCCGGTAGCTGGAACAGTTATGATTGAACCAACAGAGAGTGAGCCATTGGTTGAATTGGATCGATTCTGCGATGCGATGATTCACATTAAAAAGGAGATTTTAGATGTTGAAAGTGGTGCTGCAGATAAGCATGACAACATGTTGAAGATGGCTCCACACACTGCGCAAGAATTAACTGCCGACGAGTGGACTCACCCATACTCAAGAAGCGCTGCTGCTTATCCAATGCCTGGTTTGCGTGAAAGTAAATTCTGGACCAGCGTGGGGCGTGTAGACAACGCCTACGGAGATAGAAACTTGGTATGTACTTGTCCGCCAATGGAAGCGTTCATGTAAGACAGACCTCAAACATTTGAAAAGGCCTCACTTCGGTGGGGCTTTTTGTTACCTTTACTTCAAATAAAAATTCATTCTATGAAAAAAACAATTTTACTTTTTTCTATTGTACTTGCCTCTTTTGCTTCAAGCGCACAATTTGCAATCAAATACACCCCCATCGTGTTCTTCAGAAACATGAAGTACACTGTTCATGCGGAATACATGATTCCGAATTCACCGCGTATTTCAGTTGCGTTGGGATTCAGCCAAAACCTTGTTCCAAAATCTTCTGGACTTGAAAACCTAGCTGGAGGAACCTACTTTCAGCAAAACACAGACAACAGCAATGCTGGAATTTCTCTAGATCCTGAAGTACGCATGTATACTAGAAAAAACATGGAGGGATTTTATTTCGGATTATACAGTTCACAACGCTTTTCGAGCAATCAGTTAGATGAGTACACCGATTATTTAATGGATCCTGCAGATTCAACATACTATTACGCTAATCCAACTGGCGGATTCCAAAATTTAAACACGCGTGTTTCCATTTACGGAGCACAAATCGGATATCAAAAATTCCAAGGAAAAGATGACCGTTTCATTATTGATGTATACGCTGGGGGTGGAACGAAAATCACTTCCAGAAAATATACAGATGGAAATTCAATGTTAACGGGTGGTTTCACCAATTCGGTGAAGAACGGTATTGCGCTTCGCTTGAATTTTTCAATCGGATTTCTATTGTCGAAAGGAGACGAATCTAGATCGCCTCAATAAGCAATTCCAACGGCTTCCACGACAAATCGAATGTCGTGGCAATGTCTTCATTGGTAAGGGTTCCGTGATAGAGGTAAACTCCATTGCGGAACCCTTTCTGATTTCGAATCAGATTCACGATTCCACCTTCGTCGCCTAAGTCTAAAATGACAGGAGCGAAAATATTCGAGAGCGCATACGACGCTGTTCTTGAAACGCGCGCTGCAATGTTCGGGACACAATAATGAATAACACCGTGCTTGCGGAAAGTAGGGTTCTCGTGATTGGTGACTTCCGAAGTTTCAAAACACCCACCGCGGTCAATACTCACGTCTACAATCACACTTCCTTCTTTCATTCCTTGAACCATCTCGTCAGAGACCACAACCGGTGTTCTTCCTTTCTTCGCGCGAATAGCGCCTATCACAACATCGGCATATGTCAACGCACGTTTCAATTCAGATGGCTGAATGGTACTCGTCCACAAGTGAACACCCAAATCATTCTGAATACGTTTCAATTTATAAATACTGTTATCGAAAAGCTTCACACTTGCTCCCAAACCGAGAGCCGCACGTGCCGCGTTTTCTCCAACCGTTCCCGCGCCAATGATCACTACCTCCGTTGGACGAACACCTGTTATTCCGCCGAGCATAAGTCCTCTTCCACCGGTGTGGTGACTTAGGTATTCCGCGGCTAGCATAATGGATGTATTGCCTGCTATTTCTGCCATTGCGCGAACAATGGGGTAAATTCCTTTTTTATCTTGAATGTAATCCCAAGCGATGGCTGTGATCTTCTTTGCTGAAAGTTGAACGAAACACTCCTTCGATTGAACCGGTAAATTCAATGCTGAAATAAGCGTTTGCTTTCCGGGCATCAACTCTATTTCCTCCAAACTTGGCGGAGCCACTTTCATGATAACGTTGGCTTGAAAGACTTGCTTGCGGTCATACACGATCGTTGCGCCACATTCGCTGTAGTCGTGATCTAAAAAATTACTCTCGTTACCAGCGCCTGATTCTATGATTACATCATGGCCTCGGCTCACTAATAAGCCAACACTTTCGGGAGCAAGAGCCACGCGACGTTCTTGAAAAGAAGTTTCCTTGGGAATCCCAATGGTTAAACGTTGCATGTTCTTTCCAACATGCAGCATTTCTTCTTGCGGAGCAAGCGCCGCTTCGTGCGCAATAGAATGATAATGTTTATTCGGAAGGGCCATAGGATGAGTATTCTCATCACCGAAGTTACGAAACCTTGCTTATTATTTTTGAAAGGACGGAATTATCTGCTATTTTTGGGGCTCAAATTAAAAACTATGTCACATTCAGATTCTCCGAAGCAAGGTTCATTGTTCTTATGGTTCATCATTCCAGCCGCTGCAATTCTAACTTTGATGTTCGTGAACATTAACAACAACGCTGCAGTGCCAATGACTAAACTTCCCGGTTCTGTTCCTGCGAAAGAGGTGGAAGAAGTGAAACACGAAGACCACAAAGCTGCAGCTGATACTACTGCGCATGCTGCTGAAGGTGCTAAAGTTGAAGAGGTTAAAGCTGAAGTTGCTCCTGCTAAACACGTTGCTCCAACTCCCAAACCAGCTCACTAAAACTCAAACACGCGCTTTCCTTCTTCCTCGCGAATGCGAAGAAAACTAGGATTGTCTAAATAGTCGAAAGCCACTTGTGGCCATTCGATAAAAACATACCGAGCGCCGAATAAATAATCTTCGAAGCCGAACTCTTGCAGTTCGGCTTTTGATTTTACACGATATAGATCGAAATGATACATGCGCTCGTCGTTGCGCAAATGGTATTCATTCACTAAGGAAAAAGTGGGCGAACTTGTATTTTCTTCCCCCAATAATTTTGCAATAAGTGATATGAAGGTTGTCTTGCCCACGCCCATTTCCCCTTCCACACAAAACACACCCGTTGGATGTTTCTGAATGAATTGCTGAGCGAGCGGCTCTAATTCTTCTAACGAAGAAACTTCAAACTGCTGCATGTTATTTCGATTGTAACACGATGAATGGAATGATCATTTCCTCCAACGAAATACCTCCGTGCTGAAAGGTGTTTTGATAGTAGTTCATGAACTGATTGTAGTTATTCGGATAAACAAAGAAATCGTTGTTCGTGGCGAATACGTAGGCGGTGCTGATGTTCTGCTTCGGCAAATGTACTTCACTTGGGTTGCGAATTTCAAATACATCTTTCGGATTGTAATCTAAATTTCTTCCAGCTTTGTAGCGCAAATTTGAATTGGTATTTCGATCTCCAACTATGCGAATCGGATTTTCAACACGAACTGTTCCGTGATCAGTTGTAATAATAACCTTGCACTTCTTCTCAGATAAATGCTTCAGCATTTCTAACAGCGCACTGTGCTCGAACCAACTTTCGGTTAGTGAAAGATATGCTGGCTCATCGTCTGCCAACTCTTTTATCACGTCCATCTCTGTTCGCGCATGACTTAGCATGTCAACGAAATTGTAAACGATCACATTCAAGTTGTTCTTCAACAAATTCGTGTATGAATCGGCTAATTTCTTTCCAGCATGGTAATTCGTAATCTTATTGTATGACCACTTCACATCGAGACCCAAACGCTTCAATTGCGTGCCTAAGAAATCTTCTTCGTGCATGTTTTTTCCGCCTTCATCTTCTTCACTCATCCACCAATTCGGATAAAGCTTTTGCATTTCTGATGGCATTAATCCAGAGAAAAGGGCATTGCGCGCGTAGTGCGTGGCTGTAGGAAGAATGCTGAAGAATAAGTCTTCTTCTTCAATTCTATAATACGGTTTTATATGAGGAATAAGCGTCTTCCATTGATCGTAACGCAAGTTGTCTATGACCAACATAAACACGGACTCATCGGCCTTCGCGGAAGCAACTAACGGCGCGACGCGCTGACGAAAAACAGAATTCGTAAGCAAAGGTGCCTTCGAAAAATCTTTCATCCATTCGAGGTAATTCTGCTTTATGAATTTCGAGAATTGCTCATTGGCTTCTCTTCTTTGCGTCTTGAAAATTTCATTCATCCCTTCGTCGTTCGACCCGCGAAGTTCTTGCGCCCAGAATGTCATTTTCTTGAAGAAATTTTTCCATTCTTCGGCGTTCATGCGTTGACCGAGCTGCATACTTATCTCGCGAAATTCCTGACGATAATCATTGGTGGTCTTTTCACTCACCAATCGTTTTTCATCGAGATTCTTTTTAATGGTCAATAAGATCTGATTAGGATTAACGGGTTTAATGAGGTAATCGGAAATTTTCGAACCGATGGCATCTTCCATAATGTGCTCTTCTTCGCTCTTCGTAATCATAACAATGGGAAGAGAAGAGTCAATTGCCTTCATGTCTTGAAGCACCTGCAAACCGCTAAGTCCAGGCATGTTCTCATCTAAAAATACGATGTCGAAAAACTCTTTTTTCACCCAATCAATAGCAGAACGGCCATTGTTCACGGTAGTCAGCACATAGCCTTTTTGTTCGAGGTAAAGAATGTGCGGTTTAAGCAATTCTATCTCGTCGTCGGCCCAAAGTATTTTTACAGGATTCATTTCTAATTTTTATGTTGAAAGCAACAGTGCAAATGTCGTAACGAAGTAAAGCGAATAAATTGCATGGCGGTAAAAATTATGAAGACTATATTTGTTCGACTCACTTAAACTTCATCATGATAGACAACATTCCAGATTTCATTCCCTATACTTTTCTAGTGTTACTATCGATTGGAATTGGTGTCTACATATTCAAAGACACCGTTCGCTTCGCACTAAAAAGTCAAAAGACCCCAGGAAGAATTGTCAATTGGATGAGCGCTACCGAAAAGGGTAAGAAATATTTCTATCCGGTTATTGAATACACTCCGCAAGGAAGTGAAACGATTCGTGTCCGAACTGAAGACCGCTGCGAAAAAGAACCAATTTATGCGGTAGGCTCAGCGGTAACGGTGAAATACGATCCGGCAAACTTCAAAACGATTCGGGTTGAATACCCGAAAAAAACTTCCTAACGAATAGGTGTTGTTAGAATCGGATTATCAATACGGATTCTGAAGGAAGAAAAACCTAATTTGCGGAAGTATGTGGGATTTCATTCAAAGTATTACCAACCCTGAGCAAATTTTGCACATTGGCGGACTAGCGCTTGTGCTCATTATTCTATTTGCTGAAAACGGGATTATCATTGGTTTCTTTCTTCCGGGAGATTCGCTTTTGTTCTTCACAGGGCTTATCACTTCCACTCAACCGCAACTTCTCGATACTCCCATCGTTAATTTACTTTTGTATATGTCTATAGCCTCGCTATGCGGATGTCTCTTTGGTTATTACTTCGGTTGGCGCCTTGGGCCGGCAATTTTCAACCGAAAAGATTCGTTCTTCTTCAAAAAGAAATACGTAGACGTCACGAGAACCTTCTACGAAAGACACGGAGGAAAGACCCTCATACTTGGGAAATTCCTTCCCTACATACGAACCTTCGCGCCCATATTAGCCGGTGTTATTCATGTCCCGTTCAAATCATTTTTAGGCTTCAACGTTGTTGGTGCTATTGCTTGGGTTTGTTCTCTCACTCTTTTGGGGTTCTTTTTGGGTGAAAAATTCCCCGGAATAAAGGACTACCTCGAATATATTATTCTTGGATTCATTGTCGTAACGAACGGATTCGTTGTTCGCGCCTATCTCAAAGAGCGCAAAAAATCAAAGGCAAAAGAAAGCGAGGTCATCGATTGACGTGCTTATCTTTGCACCATGGAAAATTTCGATGTTGTAGTTGTTGGCGCGGGTCCAGGCGGATACGTTGCTGCTATTCGTTGCGCGCAATTGGGTATGAAAACCGCCTTGGTTGAGCGTTATTCAACACTGGGAGGAACTTGTCTGAATGTTGGATGTATTCCTTCAAAAGCCCTATTAGACTCTAGCGAACACTACCACCAAGCGGTTCACACGTTCGAAGAACATGGTATTGATCTAGGTTCAAAACCTAAAGTGAACTTGACACAGATGGTGAAGCGTAAGCAAGACGTGGTAGACCAAACAACAAAGGGCATTGATTATTTGATGAAGAAAAACAAAGTGACTGTTCTTCACGGACACGGTACTTTCACTTCTTCAACTGCTCTTTCCATTGCGAAAGCAGACGGAACAAACGAAGAGGTAAGCGGAAAGAATTTCATAATAGCAACCGGATCAAAACCGGCGAACTTGCCTTTCATTCAAATCGATAAAAAACGCGTTATCACAAGCACCGAAGCGTTGAAGTTGGAAGAAGTTCCGAAGCACTTGATTGTGATTGGTGGTGGTGTAATTGGACTTGAACTCGGTAGCGTTTATGCGCGTCTCGGTTCGAAAGTGAGTGTGGTGGAATTCATGGACGGCATTATCCCGACCATGGATAAAACAATGGGAAAAGAACTTCAAAAATCATTGACAGCCATTGGATTCGAATTCTTCCTTTCACACAAAGTGAAAGAAGTAACGGCGAAAGGAAAAACAGTTACGGTGAAAGCAGATAACGCGAAAGGAGAAGAACTTACCCTTGAAGGTGATTACGTTCTTGTTTCGGTTGGAAGAAAGCCCTACACCGATAACCTCGGATTAGACAAAGCGGGAGTTCAGTTAGACGAGCGCGGAAGAATTGTAACGAACGATCACCTTCAATCAAGTGTTGCGAACATCTACGCCATAGGCGATGTGGTGAAAGGCGCTATGCTTGCGCACAAAGCGGAAGAGGAAGGAACGTTTGTGGCTGAAGTTATTGCTGGACAAAAACCGCACATCAATTACAACTTAATCCCTGGTGTGGTTTACACTTGGCCAGAGGTTGCAAGCGTTGGATATACCGAAGAACAATTGAAAGAGATGGGCAAGAACTACAAAGTAGGAAGCTTCCCATTCAAGGCCAGCGGAAGAGCGCGTGCGAGTATGGACACCGATGGATTGGTGAAAGTGTTAGCAGACAAAGACACCGATGAAATCCTAGGCGTTCACATGATTGGTCCGCGTTGCGCAGACATGATTGCTGAAGCGGTTGTAGCCATGGAATTCCGTGCAAGCGCGGAAGACATTGGACGCATCTCTCACGCTCACCCAACATTCACCGAGAGCTTCAAGGAAGCGGCGTTGGATGCGACGGCGAAGCGGGCGATTCACATTTAGTACGAAGGACGAGGGCGTATTGCTACGCGAGGGCAAATAGCTTTGCGAAGGTCCTTTGGACGAGGGTTGCAAGCAACGAGGGTCTTCGACGATTTGATTCTCTGACAACGTCAGATTGATCTCGAAGAGATTGATCGAAATTTATTTCGATTGATCCGGAGGAGTGAGGTTATTTCGATTGATCCGCAGGATGTTTCTTCTTCCCTCCACCAAAGTAGGTTCCGATAGACCATGAGCGTTCCATGAAGGTAATGGCTTGTTGAGCGCGTGCGTTTTTGTCGCCGTCTTCCAACATGATGTCACCTAAGTAAGATCTTCCGAATTGTGCACCCACTTGTGCAAAGAAGTGTTTACCTGCTTCGAAGCGAAGACCTGAAGAGGCGCTCCAGCCCCATCCTGCAACATGCAGCCAATTCAAGTGGCGTTCACCGTAAAAGGTGAAGTCTGTCCAAGGTAAGAAGAACCCGAGGTTTCCAGAGCACCACATGTACAATCCGCACTGATTGGTTTTGTTTCTCCAAACCGGAGCGCGGTATTCTGCGGCTGCGCGGACAAAATTGAATCCGTTGCTGTGGTGAAAGTCCATGAAATCCGAGGTATAAGTAATTTGTTGATTGTTAAAATTACCGGTAGGATTATTCAATACCATTGGATCATATTTGGCTGGATCAACGTATCCATCCAAAATACATGACTGCAATGGCGTTAGTCTGTACTTCATGTGATCCCAACCCACTGAAACAGAAAACTGATCGGTAATGAATCGTCCAAAGCGAACATTGAATTGCGGCACACTGAAATACTTAATATTTAGGTAAACGTTTGGATCAAACTTCGCGGGCATGTCAGTTGCACTCACCTCTTTCAATTCGAAATCGTATCCATCTCCCTTGAAATGAATGTAGCTTCTTAGATATGAAGCACGGTTATAACCCCAATAAAAATAATTCTGACCCTTGCGATCGGAAACCCCGCCCCATGAAGATTGTGGCTCGTTCGAACTCTGAGCTAAAGTTGTTATGCCCATAAACACAAACAGGAAAGCAAGAAGATTTTTCATAGAATGAAATAATTTGCAGCAAATGTAAATGCTTAACCATGAATCACACCGCATTAGGAAAAAAAGGCGAAGCGCAGGCGCTTGAATTTTTAAAGAAAAAAGGATATAAGGAAGTCGCCATGAATTGGCGAATAGATCCGTATGAAGTTGACTTAATCATGATTGATCATGATTATTTAGTCTTTGTTGAAGTAAAAACACGCAGCACCGATGCCTTCGGTAATCCGTTAGATGCGGTGAATCCGCGTAAGCGACAGAAATTGATTCGTGCAGCGCACTTGTTCATTGTGCTGCACAACTATTCGCTAGAACCCAGGTTCGACGTGATTTCTATTGTAGAACAAGAAAACGCCTCTACAAAAATCTTTCATTTCGAAGAGGCGTTTTATCCTATTGCTAAATAAGTCGAAGACATTCGCCGAAGGCATTCGTCAGCGACATTCGTGTTTACACATCAAATCCTTCGGATCAAAGTTTCACTACTTGTTTTCTTAAGGAACCTTCTCCCGTTTGCAATTCAAGAATATAATTTCCTGAAGAGAGATTCGAAAGATCAAGTACAGCGTTTCCATTCGCTACGCGCTCTGAAAGAACCAGTCTTCCTGAAAGGTCGTGAATATAAAGGGTTGCAGTTTCCGTTGTGTTGTTCCATTGAACATTCAATACATCGGTAACCGGATTCGGGTAAATGTTCAATTGGTCTTCTAGGGCAATTTCTTCCACCCCAACGTTTACAGTAATAATGTCTGAAGTAAGCGTGCAGCCATAGCTGTTTGTGACTTGAACAGCATACACTCCGTTCGGAGGACTGATTAAATAATACGTTATAGCACCCTGAAGCAACAACCCGTTGTAGAACCATTGGTAAGTGTCGTAAGTATCTGCAACTGACAATTGGTCGGCTGCAGCATTCCAAAAGACTTCAACAGGCGCACAATACAAATAAGGCTCACTGGTTGAAGAACATCCGAATTCATTCTGCACATAAACAGAATAATAACCAGATTCAGTCATGGTTAAACTTGAGCCCGATTCACCTGAAATTAATATGCCGTCGTAATACCAGAAGTAGGTTGGCATGGTGTCGTTGGAACAAGAGATAACATCTCCGCTCACGCTTACTGTTGCATCGGGCTGCGGGAAGACGCTGATTGCAGTTGATGCCGAAATATTCGTCACTTCGTTCAATGAAATGTTAATGGTGCCAGAAGTTCCGTTCCCTGAATTGAATGATTGAGAACCTACTGCAATGTTGAAAGAAGATGTTCCTAAATTATCGTCTTGGGTAATGTCGTCGGCATCCCAAAACGTAATCGTGTATGGAGGATTTGAAAGAGTAAAGTTGACATTGGAATACGAAGCGTTTGTTTGGTTGTTCACTGTTCCACTGGTGTAAACAGCGCTTCCAGCGCCGTTGTTAATAGTGAAGTAAGGGTCTGCAGTACTGAACAAATCATCAGCATCACCATTCCAGTTTCCGTTAACTCCAGCAAGGTTTACAGATGTAATAACATAGTTGGAAATAATGGTTTGAAGAGAAGCAGTGTATGTTCCCGGCGCACCATAATTCACAGGAGCTGGATCAGCATCTGTGCCCGTTTGACCATTTCCAAAATCCCATGTATACGTCGTAAGTTGTCCCGCGTCGCCGCCTATTGTTGCAACATAATCAACATCGATAGAACCGCATCCTGCAGATTGGTCAAATGTAAACGTTGACGTTCCGCCAGGACCTTGTTCAACAATTAGCGTAATAATAAAACTGTCGTTTTGAGTGACTTCAAATCCAAACGCTTCCGCAAGTGCGGTAATACTGATGACAATATCATAAGTGCCTGGTAATACAGGAACTCCACAAATCGTAGCACATCCTGAATTCTCTCCTTGAGGCGGATAAAAAATTCCGTCAGCGTCGTTCAACGTAAATTCCAATCCAAAAGGTAATCCTGAAACATCGGTAATGGTTAACTGAAGCAACGTTGCATTCACTCCTGAACCAGGGTCTGTAACATCCGTTGGAATAAAGAACGTCATGACCTGTTCGTAATAAACACCTGTGGTGGCATTCGGCGGAATAGCAGGACAAATCATGGGTGTGCCCGTTGTGTTTGTGCAGGTGGGGTCAGGAGCACATGTTGGACATTGTGCGTTTGCGGAAATAATTCCAACAAAGAACACAGCAAAAAAGAAGTAGATATTTTTCATAGGTTAAGGTTAGAGCTAACGCTCATTCAAGATTAATCATTTTTTTCTAATTGTGCAATGCTTTCCACAATAAAACCACCAAAGAGATTCTATCTTCGCTAGCACTATGAAACAGTCTTTTTCCAGAAAATTATTCGCCTACCTCGTAAACGGTTTGGTGCTTGCTCTTCCCGTATACATTACGGGATATGTTTTGTACACAATCTTTGATTCTTTGGATCGCATTTTACCAATAGAACACAAATACCCTGGACTTGGAATTTTACTTTTGTTAGTGGCCCTGGTGATCCTTGGTTTCTTAGGAGCGAAAATTATTAACGACCAAATTAGAAGTCGCTTTTTAAAATTCTTAGATCGTATTCCCTTTATTAAAACCATTTACAAAAGCATTACCGATATGTTGGGGGCATTTGTAGGAAATAAGAAACGCTTCAACAAACCTGTTTTGGTGCGATTAAGTAAAGATCACGAAGTGGAAGTTATTGGGTTTATTACCGACGAAGATCTTCAAGAAATCGGAGAAGCAGAAGCAGGAAAAGTTGGGGTTTATATTCCAATGAGCTACAGTTTTTCTGGACACTTAGTCATTGTTCCGCGCAGCAACGTAAAGCTTATTACAGGAAATTCTCTTGAACTCATGAAGTATGTTGTAAGCGGCGGTGTTGTTGAATTCGAGCACGAAAAAAATGAAGGAGAGAAATAGAGCACTCGTCTTACTTCACTTCATTGTATTTCTTTGGGGCTTTACAGGTATCCTTGGAAAGGAACTAAGCTTTTCTGTGACGATATTGGTTTTCTTGCGCATGATGGTGGCGCTGGTATCCATTGCGATCTATAAATTTTTGTGGAAGAAATCGTTTGTGGTTTCGCGTTTCGATCTTACCAAACTATTGTTCGTGGGTGTGCTAACAGCCGCGCATTGGCTGTGTTTCTTTTACAGCATTCACATCAGTAACGTCAGTACTGCTCTTGCGGTTATTAGCACAACAGCTTTTTTCGTTGCGCTAGTTTCACCGTTATTCACGAGAAAGAAATTTGTGTGGAAGGAACTTGCGCTTGGAACTCTAGTAACCGCGGGGGTTGCAGTTATTTTCAATGTTGAAATGGAATACGCTTGGGGCATCGTCTTCGCGCTGTTAGCCGCTTTGTTCGCAGCCATTTTCTCTTCGTTCAATGGGAAATTCATTCGCACCATTCACGCTAGCAACATTGCTTTTTATGAAATGTTAGGAGGAAGCGTCGTCCTCGTTGCTGTCATTTCACTTCAACACGAATGGCACATTATATCAGAATTATCGAGCTACGACTGGCTCTTAGTTGTTTTACTTGGAACAGTTACAACGGCCTTCGCGTTCATTGCGAGTGTGAATGTCATGAAGCATCTCTCTCCATTCTCCTGCGCCATTGCCATTAACCTCGAGCCTGTTTATACGATTGTGCTTGCTTTACTTTTTTACGGACAATCGGAACACATGCGTCCACTTTTTTATTTAGGAGCACTGCTTATTCTTTCAAGTGTTTGGCTAGAGAGTTTGTTGAGGAAAAGGGTCAGAAAATAATTAAGACAATTTGGATTTATACTCCGACATTTTCACCCAATAAATTATCCAAATTACCAAATGTGCTATGCTAGCAAACCCTCCGAAAATCGGAATAAATCCACATAGGCCTAGCACTGCCATCGCAGTTCCTAAAGACTTTCCATAATCACCACCATCAGTTAACCCTCTTTTAGAAAATTCATTTTTCACTGATTCCGATATTTTGGGATACAAAATAAACGCGTAAACTAAATTAAAAAGGGGTATCAACATTAGCCAAACGTTACTAGGCTCAACGGCCCTATTTTCAGGGGAAATTCTCTTTAAAAGATTCTGAAGATTAAGCAGGTATAGGACTGCTACAACAATTCCAATAAGTGCTGAAAAGAGAAGAACTACAATCCCTATTCCCAACAATAATTCCAAAGCTTCATTATTCATATTTAGATATTTTTTTCAATTTAAGACAATTCCTGAAGCCTGAATTTATTTTATTGAATACCCCCTAACATAATCCACCACAAAGGTGTTCTTTTCAAAAACCGAACGTTCATTCGATTGTTGAACAGCCATATCTACCAAGAGTTTCATAGGTGATTGCGGGAAGACATTTTCTTCTCTTCCTGGAATAATCTTACCGTCTTTGCGATCACTGGCTTTTTTGTATCGATACAACGTGCGCATTTCTTTTCCATCTGTGTACCACACAATCGCATTCTCTGTCCACAACACGCCATAGGTGTGCATGCCTTCTGATCCATCGAAAGGGAGCTTCGTTCCTGCACCTGACATTTTTTTATTATAATGCGTGGTCATATGTTGAATCCGTGATAGCTTTTTCTGACTAAATCCACCAAATAAATTCTCTTCATTCCAAAATTCGAAAACGTCAATCTCGTTGTTCGTTCCATCTGATTCTCCATACAGCCAGAACGCCGGCCAAGCATCTCTTCCCTTCGGAAGCTCACAACGAATTTCATAATACCCCCAATGGAACAATTCTTTCGATTCGAACTCGCCTGTGTCGTAATTGAAATTACCCTTACGTTCTTTCATTCCGTCGGTAATCCAAACATAGAAGGTTTGATCTTTTCTTTCTTTTGGAAGTGTCGTAATAGTTACCCTTCCATTCTTCACCACCACACTCTCCTTGATAAGCCATTGCTGCGTAATCTTCTGGTCTGCATCACGCGTTACGCCCTCGCGTAAGTCCCATTTTTTTTCATCCAGCTTCGCCCCGTCGAACTCATCGCTGAACGCAAGTTTCATTGGGATGTTCATTCCACGGAAATTAATTAGGGTGTCTTTCGACTGTGCGAAAGCAAATGCAGGCGCAATTGCGCAAACAACGACAAGCAACTTTTTCCACATAAAATATTATTTTTTAGGTTGAAACCACGATGAATATAGGACATAGTTATTCGCTATGCGCTGCACTTCACCTTGAAACAATTCCGGAGAAAGGTCTTTGATTTTTTTAGCTGGAATTCCTGCGTACACACTTCCACTTTTTACATGCATTCCCTCTGTAAGAACAGCTCCGGCTGCTATAATGCAGTTCTCTTCAATCACACAATTGTCCATGACTATTGCACCCATTCCAATAAGCACATTGTCGTGAATGGTGCATCCGTGAACCATGGCCCTGTGACCAATGCTAACATTGTTGCCAATTTTTGTTGAAGCCTTTTGATAGGTGCCGTGAATAATAGCACCGTCTTGAATGTTCACTTTGTTGCCTATTTCAATGGTGTTCACATCGCCGCGAACAACAGCGGTGAACCACACACTGCATTGATTTCCCATGGTAACTTGACCAACAATCGTTGCGTTTTCAGCAATGAAACATTCGTCGCCCCAAGTTGGAGAAACACCGTTAACAGGCAATATCAAAGGCATGGGCTAAAAATTACAATGGAATATTTCCGTGCTTCTTGCGAGGCATTTTCTCTACTTTGTTTTCGAGCATTTCAAATGCACGAATTAACTTCTCGCGAGTCACTGCTGGCTCTATCACTTCGTCTACATATCCACGTTCAGCCGCGCTGTAAGGGTTTGCGAATAGCGTCGCATACTCAGCTTCTTTCTCTTTCCACTTCGCGTCTTTGTCTGCTGCCTCTCCAATTTCCTTTTTGAAAATAATTTCAGCCGCGCCTTTCGCGCCCATTACTGCAATCTCTGCCGAAGGCCAAGCGAAGTTCATGTCTGCACCTATGTGCTTGCTGTTCATTACATCATACGCTCCGCCGTAGGCTTTGCGGGTAATGACAGTTACACGCGGAACCGTTGCTTCGCTAAACGCGTAAAGCAATTTCGCTCCGTTAGAAATAATTCCGTTCCACTCTTGATCGGTACCCGGTAAGAATCCAGGAACGTCTTCCAACACCAATAATGGAATATTAAACGCATCGCAGAATCTTACGAAGCGAGCAGCCTTGTTGCTGCTCTTAATGTCCAATACACCCGCTAAGAAAGCAGGCTGATTAGCAACAATACCAATGCTTCTTCCCGCCAGGCGCGCGAAACCAACCACAATATTTTCAGCATAATCCTTATGCACTTCCAACCAAGACTCTTCGTCTACAACAGCGGAAATAACTTCTTTGATATCGTAAGGTTGGTTCGGATTCGCAGGAATAATTCCATTCAACCCTTCTCTTCTTTCATTGCCCGCTTCGTAAGGCAAGCGCGCTGGAGTTTCCTCGCAGTTTTGCGGCATGTACGAAAGCATTTGACGAATCACTTTCAACGCAGCAACATCGTTCTCTGCCGTCAAATGCGTAACACCACTTTTCGTGCTGTGTGCACTTGCACCGCCCAAATCTTCACTGCTTACTTCTTCGTGTGTTACGGTCCTCACTACGTTCGGACCAGTCACAAACATGTAGCTCGTGTTTTCCACCATAACAATGAAATCTGTTAAGGCCGGAGAATACACAGCACCGCCAGCGCAAGGTCCCATGATACCACTCAACTGTGGCACAACGCCGCTAGCTTGAACATTCTTGTAGAAGATGTCGGCGTAGCCGCCAAGACTCACCACGCCTTCCTGAATACGCGCACCACCACTGTCGTTAAGACCAATCAACGGCGCGCCGTTTTTCATGGACAAGTCCATGATTTTGCAGATCTTCTGCGCGTGCGCTTCTGCAAGCGATCCGCCCATTACGGTAAAATCTTGAGAGAAAACATACACCAAACGTCCGTTAATTTTACCGTATCCGGTAACCACACCGTCGCCCAAATATTTTTCATTTTCTAATCCGAAATTGGTGTTGCGATGCGTTACCAGCATTCCGATTTCTTCGAAAGAGTTTGAATCTAACAATACCTCTAAACGCTCACGAGCTGTGAGTTTACCTTTTTTGTGTTGCGACTCTATACGCTTCGCACCACCACCCAATAAAGCTTCTTGCTTCTTCTGTTCGAGATTGGCTAATTTTTCTTGCATGCGGCAAATTTAAGATTATTCCGCCGTGCCAGCTACATCGAATTCCACAACGACTTCCGTTCCGCCGTTGTTAAACATGCATCTGTCGGCCAAGCGTTGCATCAAAAAGACGCCTCTTCCGTGAGGCAATTCAATGTTTTCAGGAGCGGTGGGGTCTGGCAGACTTTCGTAATCGAAACCCGGACCCTCATCACAAATAATAAATCGCAAAGTCTTTTCATTCTCCAACTCGAAGGTCAACGAAACCTGAAGGTCTGTGCTCATGCGGTTTCCGTGAACAACTGCGTTGTTAACCGCTTCCGTAAGACAGATCAATACTTCCCCGTAATAATCTTCCTTCACACGGTATTCACTGCAAACATCGTCTACAAGCTTTTCAGCTAAATGTATGCTTTCAAGCACGGATGGAAAACGAAGTTGTCTGCGACCTTGGATCATGAATTAATTTTTGCGTATCAAAAATGAGAAAAAAAACGCCATGTTCAATTTATTTCTTTCAGGAATTTCTGAAATAGCGTTGCGCCTTCTCTTTATAATAGGGTTTTAAGTTGGGTGAAACAGAACGCAAAGTCTCGACTCCCTTCTGTTTGTTCTTCAAAAAATCCTCATATTTCTTTGGGTTTCCAACAGGAGCATTCACTGCCTCGTTGCTTTTGCGCTCTTCGTCCATCTCGCGAACACGTTCGGCTTCCTCGGCTTTCAACAAGCGAATCATGATGTCGTTCTGTCTGCGAATACTTTCCTCGGTAACCTGATTGTTCACGATGTCGCGCTGAAGCTTCTCCATCTCTTTTGCAATCTGCTTCATTTCATTCCCCGCGCCGCTTCCGTCTTCGTTCAACTCATTGCCCTTCTCTTCCATCATCTTGCGAATAGCGGCTTGCTTCGCGGCCATCTGAGCCAATTCCTTCGCCATGCCTTCGTCTCCGCCGCTCTTCGATCCGCCAGAATTGTTCTTCCCTTGATTCTGTCCTTTTTTCTTCGCTTCTTCCAACTGCTTCTGCAAGCCTTCTTGCATGCGCTTCATCTGCGCAGCAGATGCTTTGCTCTTGCCTTTTCCTTTGCCCTTTCCGCCGGGCTTGTGGCAACTGCCTTTGCCTTCTTTTTTCGATTTCGATTCAGACTGCATTTGAGCTTGCATCTGTTGAAGGGCATCGTCTAACAGCAACGCTAAATTGTTGTAACCCGTCATGGCCGACTGCTGATTCTGAGTAATGCGCGGCATGTTTCCATCTGGAAAATCTTTCATCACGCGGTCGAGGTTCGCGTTAATCTCATTGATTTCGTGATTCACCGTTGAGCTAATCTCGGGCACACGTTTGCTTAAAGCAAATAGACTGTCTTCAATCATGCGCGAATCGTCTTTCAACTTACGCTGACGTTGTGCTAAGGTCTTCATGCGCGGATCGTTCGCCTGGGTCTTCTTCGTCTCTTCCATGAGCGCCTCTTGATCGAAGCTCACAGATAAAATGTTTTCCAACAAGGCGCGCATGGCAGCCATGTCTTCTTCGTGCTGCTCTTGCTCTGCGGCTTCCGCACCGTCTTGCATCTCTTGAGCCATCTGCTTCATCTTCTCTGCGGCTTTCTTCTGCGACTTCGCAGCGTTGGCTTTTTTGTTTTGTTTCAATTCGGAAGAAGACTTTTCTTGCTCGTCGTCGATTTCTTTTTTCAATCCTTCTGTATCCGGAATCTCTTGTGGAGTTTCCAATTCTTTGTTCAATTCTTCCGCCTCTTTCAATTCCTTTTTCACGTCTTCGAACTCCTTGTTCAACTGCTCTTGCTCTTTCAGTTTTTCTTCCGCACTCTTCGATTCGTCGTTGGCTAATTTCTCTTGCTTGTCGGCCAATTCCTTCAACTTCTCGGTGGCTTCTTTCAGTTTTTCTTCAACTTCCAATTCTTTGAATTGCTCCAAGGCGCGGTCTAATTCTTTCTCTAAATCTTCGGTCGAAAGATTCATTTTCTCTATTTCTTTTCGAAGCTCGTCTTTGTTCAGTTCGTTCATAAGCTTCTGAAGTTCCTGCATCATTTCCTTCATTTCAGGACTGAGCATTTCGTTCATCAGACGCTCCAGCTCTTTTTGCTTCTCTGCGAGTTGTTCGTCTTTCTGCTCTTGATTGCGTTGTTGGTTCTGCTCTTGAATTTTCTGAACTTGCTCTTCCAATTTTTTCTGACGCTCAATCAGGTCCTCCAATTTTTTCTTCTCCTGCCAATTCAAATTTTGCTTCTCGAGCATTTCGCGTTCGAGTTGCTTCATTTCCTTTTGCAATTTTTCCGCTTCGCGAAGGCTCGATTCCAACTGGTCTTTGATGCTTTCGCTCTGCTCGTTGCGCATTTCCTTCAGTTCTTCTTCCGTAGGATTCACGAATTGTCTTACTTGGGAGCGCGTGCTCTTCGCGCCGTGCACCCCGTCGTTGTCCCACACTTCGAAGAAGTAATTCACTTCGTCGCCGGGCTCTAGGTTGAAGATGGAGAAATCTACTGCGTGGAAAAACTGATCTCCGGTTGTACCCACTTCAAACTGAATGGGCAACACGGTTGCGCTTTCTACGGCCTTACCGTCGCGCATTTGAACGGCGGTGAAGGTGAGTTTCGTAAGGCCGTAATCGTCTTGAATACCTCCGGTGAAATAGTGAACGTAACGTGAAGTAGAATCTGTTTCATCTTGAATACTAATGCTCGGGTAACCGTCGGCAACTACGTTCACTTGATACGACAGGGCGTTTCCATTTTGCACTTGATCGTTTTGTGGAATGACGCTGTATGCAAAATTCTGCGAAGCATTTTCGCGGTGCTCGAATCCTTCTGACGTTTCTTCGAAAGGCAATTTGCCAGCGGTAGTTTCAAATAAAACGGAAGAAGTGTTTTCTCCGGCGATTTTCCAGATGAGTTGTGTTCCTTCAGGGACAAGCAAATCGCCGGTGTTGTTCACCACAGCGTTTTCTTTTTTCAGGTAGGAAGGGTAATTCACTTCAATCTGAAACAGAGTCAGCTTAGGCATTTGGAGAACGTCGAGGTTATATCCTTTGCTGTGAAATTTTCCACCATGAAAAACAATCGTTGCGTCATCTTTCACATTGGTGAGCGTGTAGGAGAATTCGATATTACTCTTCTTCACCATCTGAAATTTCTGTCCGTTTACTTCAATGAATACCTGCGCTGGAATTTCTTTTCCTGTCACTTGCATGCGCACTTCGTAATCTGTGTTTTCAATCGCCGTTAACGTGTCGTTCAACATGTCCATGGTGAAAGGCGCCTCCTCTTCAATGATCTCGTTGTAGCGCAGCAAGCGGTCGGTAGGTTTTAGAATGAATGAAGGCGTGATTAAAAACAGCACTCCGAAAACAGCAACCAACGGAAGCAAATAGCGCAAATATTTTTTGTTCTTCTTCACGTCAATGGCCGCTGTGAAAGGCACCGGGCGAAGCGATTGCATACGCTGTGCTATGCTGGCTTGAAGGAGACTGCTTTCCGCATGTTCGTTCAATTGTGTCTGAAGTTGAAGGGTATTCAGAAGTCGATCGTCTACTTCAGGAAAGTGCTTCCCGATAATGGAAGCCGCTTGCTCATAGGAAATGTGCTTTCCCAACTTCAACATAGAAAAAAATGGCAATGCAATTCTTGAAACGAAGAAGTAAGTAGCAGAGGCTAAAAATCCGAAGAAGAAAATGGTGCGAACCGTTGGACCGAAGTGACCGAAAAATTCAAGAGTAACGAGAATGAGATACAAACCTAAAAAAAGTGCAGCAACATACAAAAGCCCTTGAACCATGCGGTTCTTGTAGTACTTCCGAATGAAGTCGTCTAAGCGTTGTATGAGTTGTTCGTATGCGTTCATGCCACTTTCTTCAGCATTGAAAGGTACAAACGAATTTGTTTGACATTTATTTTTTCGGAATGGAAATACAAACGTTTTGAGCTTCAGTAAAGAAGCGAAGTGCTTCCCAACCGCCTTCGCGTCCAACACCCGATTGTTTCACTCCGCCGAAGGGCGTGCGCAAATCTCTTTCCAACCAACAGTTCACCCACACAATTCCGGTTTGAAGATTTCCTGCAAGACGATGTGCTACTGTAACGTTGGTGGTCCAGATGCTGGCTGCCAATCCGTACTTCGTGCTGTTCGCTAACGCTTGAACTTCCTCTTCCGTTTCGAAGGGTTGAAGAGTAATCACTGGACCGAAGATTTCTTCCTGATTGGTTCTGCAATGCGCGTTCAATCCTTCTATAATGGTTGGAAGCATAAAATATCCGCCTGCATTTTCTCCTTCTAGCATTACTCGCTCGCCGCCACAAAGGACGGTTCCACCTTCTTGCTTCGCCAATTCAACAAACGACAACACCTTGTTCAAGTGTGGTTCGCTGACTAATGCGCCCATTTTCGTTTTGTCTTCGGAAGGATTTCCTGGTACGATGCGTGAAACTTTTTCAATTAAAGCGGCTTTGAATTTTTCATAGATGCCGATCTGAACATAGAGTCTAGAGCCACACAAACAAATCTGTCCTTGGTTTGCGAAAGACGTGCGAACGGTGGTTGAAAGCGCCTCATCGAAATCGCAATCGTTGAAGATGATGTTCGCATTTTTTCCACCCAACTCCAACGACATTTTCTTGAATTTCGGAGCCACGACTGAAGCAATGTGCGCGCCTGTTGCGGTTCCGCCGGTGAATGAAATGGCTTTAATCCCGTCGTGTTGCACAATGGCCTCTCCGGCTTCCGGGCCGTAACCGTGAACAATGTTCAATACACCTGCAGGCATGCCTGCTTCAGCGCAGAGTTTTGAAAACAGATAGGCGGTATACGGAGTAATTTCTGAAGGCTTCGCCACCACGCAGTTTCCTGCGGCCAAAGCCGGCGCTATTTTCCAAGTGAATAAATACAACGGAAGGTTCCAAGGTGAGATGCATCCGACCACGCCAATGGGCTTGCGCAAGGTGTAGTTGATGTATTCGGTATTCGGATGCGCCTCGCTGGCGAAGTGCAAAATGCCTGTTGCGAAGAAGCGAATGTTGGCTTCAGCACGCGGAATGTCCACTGCCCGAGAAAGCGAAATGGGTTTTCCGTTGTCGAGGGTTTCGGCTTGCGCAAGAGCCTCGGCGTTCGATTTTATAAGATCTGCAAGGCGAATAAGTACTTCTGAGCGCTTTTCCACAGAAAGATTCGACCACGAAGGGAAGGCCGCTTCAGCGGCCGTAACCGCCGCGTCTACATCGGCTTGTTCGCTGCGCGGAATAAGACTGTACACCTTGCCGGTAGAAGGATCTACGTTGTCAAGGGTCTTTCCCGAAACGGCAGAAACGAATTCTCCGTTGATGTAGTTCTGAAGTGAAATCACAGGCTTATTATTATAAAACGAAGATAGAAACAGAAAAATACTTGGTGTTATGAAAAGAAAGTATTTATTTTGCAGTCGCTTTTCGAAGGAGAAGTGAGATTGCCCGATCGTCTAATGGCAGGACAACTGTTTTTGGTGCAGTTTATATAGGTTCGAATCCTGTTCGGGCAACGATCGAAAAGCCGCTTCATTGAAGCGGCTTTTTTTATTCTTAATTTGCAAAAAATATTCGCATTGAAAAACATTGCTATTCTCGGTTCAACTGGATCAATAGGTACACAAACTCTTGAAGTGATTCAAGAACATCTCGATCAATTTTGTGTGGAAGTGTTAACGGCACACAGCAATAGCGCGCTGCTTATTCAGCAAGCGTTGAAGTTCAATCCGAATGCAGTGGTTATTTCCGACGAATCGAAATACGCCGAAGTGAAGGAGGGGCTCGCTTCCACAGACATTAAGGTGTTTGCAGGAAAGCAAGCGTTGGAGCAGATTGTAGAGATGGACAGCATAGACATTGTGCTTACCGCATTGGTAGGCGCAGCGGGACTTCCGCCAACGGTACGCGCTATTCTTGCGAAGAAAAACATTGCACTCGCGAACAAAGAAACCTTGGTTGTTGCGGGAGAAATTATCACGCAGTTAGCGAAAGAAAACGGGGTGAATATTTATCCGGTCGACAGCGAGCACAGCGCTATTTTCCAGTGTTTGGCTGGCGAGTGGCACAACCCTATTGAGAAGATTGTTCTTACCGCGAGTGGTGGTCCTTTTAGACAGAAGCCTGCTGAAGAGTTGGCAGAAGTAACGAAGGCGCAAGCCTTGAAGCATCCAAATTGGACCATGGGCGCAAAGATTACCATTGACTCTGCAACCCTTATGAACAAAGGGTTAGAGGTTATTGAAGCGAAGTGGTTATTCAATTTGAAACCTTCACAAATAGACGTGGTTGTTCATCCGCAAAGTATTATTCACAGCCTGGTTCAGTTCGAAGACGGCAGCATGAAAGCGCAGTTGGGCTTGCCCGAAATGAAGTTACCGATCTTGTATGCCATGGCCTATCCGCAGCGCGTAAAGACCGACTGGCCGCGATTTAACTTCATGGATTATCCGCAGTTTACCTTTGAAAAGCCACGCATTGAAGTCTTCCGTTGTTTGGGTCTTGCCTTCGAGGCTTTGGAACAAGGCGGCAATGCTCCGTGTATTTTGAATGCCGCAAATGAAATTGCGGTTGCTCGATTCTTAAACGACGAAATTAAATTCCTTCAAATAGCCGAAACCGTAGAGAAGACGCTTCAGAAAGCAGCCTTCATCGCAAAGCCCTCGTTGGAAGATTTAATTGCGAGTGATGCGGAGGCGAGGGGGATTGCGGTAGAAATTTCTTTAGCGTAACTCCGCAGAACAAACGGTTTGCATGCGCTAAGGCAAAACTTCTGAAATTTCAATCAAACCACCAGGAATTTGCGTTGTTTCGGTGTAGAGCAATTCCTTGTTTACATAAACAGAGATGCTTGTTGTGCCAATTCCTGTGTTGATAGCAGAAAGAAATACATTGCCGCCTTTGGAATGTCTAAAAGAAACGTCCCAGCTACCTGAAACAGTTTCTTGTCGCACCGATGTTGTAACCATTGTATATGCAATTAATGCGGATCCACTAGAACTCACTTTGTATTCAACTCTTGGATGTTCCTCCTTGGAACAAGAAAGGAGCGTCAAAGACGCAAAAAGTATAGTTAGGATTGTCTTCATAAATTTTATTCGAAAAATGCTAGTCTACAAACAGGCCAACCTAATTGTAAATTTCCTTAAATGTAGTGTTTAATGTCAGCATTCTTTCAGATTAATGCAAGCTGACTCGCAAAACACCTGCGGAAATTTTACACTCAATTGTGTGTAAAGGATAGTTATCTTCGGGTGTATGCAACTAAATCAATCATAAGAAGGTCTAAAGACTGAGCAGATAAAAATAAGGGCAAGCTCTCAATCCAATTGCCCAATCGTTAAACAATTAAAAACAAACAAAACATGAAAAGATTATTACTAGGAGCTGTACTACTATTGAGCACAACCAACATATTCTCACAAAATGACACAATTGAAGGTAAATGGTCACAAGCCGGATTTTCAAATACGCTCAGAATATATGAAAATGGCCTCATATATACATACTATTGCACAACGGGCAATTGTGATTCTTTGTATAATACTTATGAAGCTGCCGATGGCAATCATATACCAGGAATAGATGGATATACGCTTCAGAATGGCATTCTAACAATTGACAATGATATAAATGATACTGACCCCGGTTTTGCTTTAGGTTCTGTTACATTTTCGTGTGAAGGAAACATTTATGAAATAGTTACATCCCAAAATATGGCTACTTTTGTTCGATTAAACACAAATCTTGACGACTGCAATTCGGTGTCAATTACTGAAGAAACTCTAAATTCGTCATTCACGACTGATAAATACTACGATTTATTGGGTAGAGAAATTAAGGACATAACAACATACCCAATACATTCTCTCTACATCAAGAACGGTAAAAAATATATCAAAGCTCAATAACAAACTGTGCAAAATTTACTAATGGCAGCTGCAAACAGTTATCATAACAAATGGTTTAAGGCGCGGTGACTCGCGGTGAATAAATTCCTTCCTACCTCAACTCAGCCGAACACTCAATCTGCAAGCCTTGCAAAATGCGTTGCATGCTCTTCTCTACAACCTCATCGGTTAGAGTTTGCTGAGCGTCTTGAAGAATGAATTTCAAAGCGTATGATTTCTTTCCTTCCGGAAGATTCTTGCCTTCGTAAACGTCGAACAAATTCACTTCCTTCAATAATTTCTTTTCGCTTTTAAGGGCAGACTGACGAAGACTTTCGAACGATATTTCCTTGTTCAACAACAACGATAAATCTCTGCGAACCCAAGGGAATTTATTCAACGGTTGGAAAGCATTGCGCTGCTGCGTTTTCAATTTCTCTAATGTATCGAAATCAAATTCAGCATAGAATACTTCTTGCTCAACATCGGTCATTTCCTGAATAGCACCGTTCACTCTTCCCAACTTCACCAACGATTTTTTCTGAGAAGAAAGTTCCATTCCATAAGCGAAAATGGGAGAGTCTTGAATCGAAATCACATCGACTTGCTGAATGCCCAACGCATTCAAAATATTCTCTATCACTGCTCTCAACTGCGCCAACGACGAAGCATTGCCGCTGTTCTTCCAAGACTCAGCGCTTTCCTTTCCACACAACCACAACGCCAGTTTGCGCTTCTCTTTGTATCCGTTTTCCGTCTTGCGGTACTCCTTTCCAATTTCAAACAAACGAAGATCCGTAGCACGATGCTTTTCATTCAACGAAATACTTTCCATTCCACCAAACAACAACGTGCTGCGCATGTGCGACAAATCTTTGCTCAACGGATTCAACAACGAAACACTGTTCACACCTAACGCTGCATCGAACGCTTCAGCGTACTTGCTTTTTGTAAGCGACATGTTCATGATTTCAGTGTAGCCCTCTGCCACCAACAAGTCGGCAAGACGGAAATGCAAGCTCTCCGTTTTTCCCTTGGTATTCAAGGAAAGCGTCATGCGCGAAGGAAGCTCTACTCTGTCGTATCCGTAAATACGAAGCACCTCCTCCGCAACGTCTGCCGGACGCGTTACTTCAACGCGATTGTAAGGCACAAGTACCTTCCAGCCGTCTTCGGATGAAGTAACTTCGAACTGCAAATCGTTCAATATGGAAACAACCGTTTCGCTAGGAATGTCAATTCCCAACAACGATTTCAAAAAATTTTTCTGAACTGAAATTTCTGTTTTTGGAAGTACAACCGGATAAACATCTTGCGCTTCAATCAACTCTGCATTCGGATTTTCCGCTTGAATTAATTCCCAAGCACGTGCTAACGCATTTGGAATTCCGTTTACAGCCACGCCTCTTTCAAAGCGGAACGAAGAATCGGAATGTATCTGATTGCGCTTCGCGCTCTTGCGCACACGCACCGCATTGAAACATGCACTTTCAAAAACAACGAACGAATCTTCAGCGCTCACGCCCGCATTTTTTCCACCCATAACACCGCCCATGCAAAGAACTTCGTTTTGGTTGGAAATAACCACGTCTTCGCTGGTGAGTTTGCGCGAAACACCATCGAGGGTTTCCAACGCTTCATCTGTATTTGCATTTCGAACCGTGATGGTCTGATTCGGAAAATCATTCGCCTTGAACACGTGCAGCGGTTGACCCAATTCATGTTGAACATAGTTCGTTACATCTACACACAAGTTCACGCTCTTCACGCCAATAACGGCAAGGGTTTCCTTAATGAAGGTTGGCGTCTCTTGGTTTTCAATTCCTTTGATTACCACGAAAGCATAGCGCGAACACTCGGTGTTTTCGTGAAAATCTAATTTCCAATTTTTTTGTTGGAAGGAAATCGGCTTCGCCTCGGTGGAAGTTAGAGTAACTTTTTCATCGTTCTCTAGATTCCACGCTGCCGCGAAATCGCGCGCCACACCGGCGTGTGAAAGGGCATCTGTTCTATTTGGAGTAATACCAATTTCAAGGCATACGTCGCTTTCAATATTGAGTGCAACGGCTGCCGGAGTTCCCACTTCTGTTTCTTCTGGAAGAATAAGAATACCGTCGTGTGAAGCGCCTAGGCCAAGTTCATCTTCGGCGCAGATCATACCTATTGATTCTGCTCCGCGAATTTTACTTTTCTTAATGGTGAAGGCCTCGCCAGATGAGGGGTACAATGTGGTTCCAACGGTAGCCACTAAAACTTTTTGTCCGGCTGCTACGTTCGGTGCACCGCAAACAATTTGTACGGGTTCACCTTCGCCTAGATTCACTTTCGTGATAGACAAACGATCGGCATCGGGATGCTTTGCGCATTCGATTACATGTCCGACTACCACGCCTTTCAATCCGCCTGGAATTTTCTCAACGCTTTCTACACCTTCCACTTCTAGCCCTGTTCGGGTAAGGGTTGCAGCAACTAGGTCGTGAGACGGAAGTGGTTGCACCAATTGAGAAAGCAGTTTATAAGAGATTTTCATGTTCGCGAATTAGACTACAAAAATAAAGACAAACGCGGGGGTAAGGGCTTAGAATTTTCTTACTTTTGCTCCTCTTCAAAAACGGGATGTAGCTCAGTTGGTAGAGTACACGTCTGGGGGGCGTGTGGTCGCAGGTTCAAGTCCTGTCATCCCGACTAAAAACTCCTTGTAACCCTTGAAAATCAAGGGTTTTGTTTTTTGAAGTACAAAAAATGAACAAAAAAATGCACCCAAGAAATCAACACAAAGAAAACTACAACTTCCTTGAACTCATTCAAGCCGTTCCAGAGTTAGGGGCGTTTGTGAAAATGAATGCTTACGGAAATGAGAGCATAGATTTCTTCAATGCGGAAGCGGTGAAACTGCTGAATAAAGCGCTGCTGAAAAGCAACTACGGCATTGCGCATTGGGACATTCCGGCAAATTATTTGTGTCCTCCCATTCCGGGAAGAGCAGAATACATGCACCAAGTAGCCGATCTGTTGTACAAGAACAACCCAGAATATCTTAAAGATAAAAAATTAGGAAACAACATTCGCGTGCTCGATGTGGGTGTGGGCGCGAACTGCATCTACCCCATTGTTGGCGTGCACGATTACAACTGGAATTTCGTTGGAACCGACATCGATGAAAAAGCCATTGCCGCTTCACAAAAAATTGTAAACGAGAACGATTCACTTCAACATAAAATTGAACTGCGCCATCAAAAAAATGCGCACGACATCTTTCACGGAATTATTCTTCCCAATGAAAAATTCCACCTCACGGTTTGCAATCCGCCTTTCCACGCATCTCTTCAAGAATCGCAACAAGGGAATCTTCGCAAAAACAGAAACCTGAAAAACACGCGCAACACCAAAGTGCAATTGAATTTCGGCGGACAAGGAACCGAACTCTGGTGCGAAGGCGGAGAAGAAACCTTCATTGAAAAAATGATACTTCAAAGCGCTGCCTACTCAAATCAAGTGCTCTGGTTCAGCACCCTCGTTTCAAAAGAAAGCACCCTGAAAAAAATTCAACTCAAACTCGAATACGTAGATGCCAGAGAGATGAAAATTCTTCCAATGCAACTCGGAAATAAAGTGAGTCGGATTGTCTGTTGGTCTTTTCAGAAGGAACTTCGTTATTAGAACTTCGTTGTTGGAACTGCGTTGTTGGAACTGCGTTGTTAGAACTGCGTTGTGGGAACTGCGTTGTGAGAACTGCGTTGTTGGAACTGCGTTGTGAGAACTACGTTGTGAGAACTGCGTTGTGGGAACTACGTTGTTAAATCGTCGAAGACCCTCGTTGCTTGCAACCCTCGTCTGTAAGACCTTCGCGAAGCAATTCGCCCTCGCAACGCCAGTTGCCCTCGTCCTTAGGACTTGCGCTGCTCCTCCCTCCCCTCGCGCTTCTCCAACCCTTGAAAGAAATTGCGAATCACCTGATTGTTGCATTCGACATACTGTCTTTGCGTGGGGCTGCGGAAAAAGGCGCTGAGTTCGTGCTTGCTCATTTTCATTTCCGCAAGAGCAAGGATTTGAATAATGTCTTCGTCAATTAAATTCAGCGCGATGCGCATCTTTCGGAAGATGAGGTTATTCGTTAAGCGTTTCTCTGGAACAGGCAATGGTCCGTCTTTTCGTCCGCGTTTATGAATGATAAATCCGTTCAGAAAAATGGAAAGCATTTCATCGTTAATGTCGAGATACTCTTCGTGATCTTCCTTCTTCAACCAATCACTTACATCAGAACGCGTAACCATAACATCGGTCAATCCGAAAATGTCTATCATCTGTTGATCAGAGAAGTCGTAAATAAATCGAATGCGACGGAAGATACTGTTGTTGGTCATGGCTGATAATAATGTTTTGCGAACTTACAAACAGTTTGCGTTGCGAGGGCAAATGACTTTGCGAGGGTGAATTCTTCACGAGGGTCCTTCGGACGAGGGTTTAACAACGTCAGTTCTAACAATGAAATTCCAACAACGAAGTTCATCAAAGCGTTCCAAGCACTCTGCAAAGCTCAGATGCCAAAGGCAACTCCGGATTCGAATACGTCTCAATATTCTTCGCTCGATCTAAAGGTGCGAGTTTCAAAATGTGATTCATTCCTTCAATTAAAATATACCGAGAGTCTGGAGAGGCGGCGTGAAGTAACTCTGCATCCTTCACCTGAACCTGAAGGTCGGTAGTGCCTTGGACAATGACAATCGGAATTTTCAAATTCGAAATTTCAACTGCCGGATCGTATTTCATCCAGGAAATAAGATAAGGCTGAATGCTTGGACGAAACAGCGAGAACAGCTCTACCGGAGCGTCTTCCACCAATTCTCCTTTCTTCAATTTAGAAATACCTTCATCTACTGCGCGAAGCAATTTCTTTTTTCCACTTAGCTGCGCAGCCAATTGTTCCTTCAAAATAACATCAATGGGTCTTCCCGCTCCAGCGAGCGAAACAAAAACATCGGCTTGTTCGCACGCTAAGAGCCCCAACAAAGAACCTTCGCTGTGTCCGATGATAATGAGCTTGTTGAAACGCGCATCAGCCTTCAGTTGAGCCGCCCAGGCCTTCGCGTCTTCAGAATAATTTTCAAATCGAAGATTCTTTTCTGAAACGAGTGCATCCTTACTTGCGCCAATGCCTCGCTTATCATAACGAATCGATGCAATTCCTTGAGCAGCTAACTCGTGAGCGAGCATTTGCAACGAATTGTTTTTCATTTGAGCATTGTTCCCGTTGCGGTCCGTTGGTCCGGAGCCCGCGATAATCAAGGCAACAGGAAAGGTTCCCTTCAAGATGGGAACCGTAAGCGTTCCCGATAATTCACCTGTTGAAGTCTGCAGTGTTTGATCCAATTCGAAATAACCCAAACGATTTTCAGACTGCGCGAACGATGCACTTCCAACTAGAAAAAAAAGAAAAAGAAAAACCCCAACGATTCGAAAGTTCTCGAACCAGCGGGGTTTCAATATGTTTAGGTAGGCCGAAGCCAATATTTCTTAGATTATTGTACCGTTCTTTTTTGCTTCGGCAGTGAAACGCTTTTGCATGCTAATCCACAAGTAAATACCGCCGAAAGCGCCTATGATACAAATGATGCTGAAAGTGTTTCCAAGCGGCTCCATAACGTTACGGAAGAACCATTGTGAAATGTCTACGATTGGTGCAAGGACAGTTTGTAAGTTCATGATTGAATTATTTTCATGGCGAATTTAAGCAATCCTTTTGAATATGGAACATTTCGCCTCAATTTTGCTGCAATAACAAATCCATGATCCTACGGCAATTTTCAAGCAATCAACCTTACCTCCTGTTTGTATTGCCATTCCTAAACCTTCTGGTTTTCGTGCCGTGCCTTTTCGGATATGTTATTCCTGAGGTGCAGCAGCAGTTTCCTTTCGATATTATAAATCTCGAATGCGTTCTTACGCCTTGGCTCGGTGCAGGTATTGCCTGGGTTGTGATAACCTTGGGTGCCATCTTGTTCAACTGGGTGTACAACAGGCACGAGCTGCACAACGGTCCGACCTACGTCCCAGCAATCGTTTTCTCGAATCTCTTCACCGTAATTTTCCTCCTGAATCACAGTATTACTTTTCTCTTCGCGCAGATTTTTTTAACCATGGGAGCGAATCGTTTGTTGGAAGTATACCGACAGAAAACGGCGCTAGACCCGTACTTCCGTGCTGGATTTTGGTTCGGATTAGCAGCGCTGTGTTTCCCATTGTATCTGACTTTGTTCCCAATGCTGCTTGTTGCAGTAATCTTCACAAGGGGATATAATTTTAGAGAATACATTATGCCACTAGCTGGATTTGTATTCCCTATCATGTATTGCTTTTCCATTCAGTATTTGTTTATGGATAACTGGAATTTCTATTTATTCAAGCGTATTATTAGTTTGAACACGCAAGACAATTGGATGATTCATTCTTACTCGAAACTGTCATTCTACGCCCTGTGTGCCTTGTCATTACTGTTCTCTATGCAATCACTTATTGCTTCCGGCGACCGAAACACCAACAAAAACCGAAACTCGAAATGGATCATTGTCTTCCTGTGTTTCGCCATGCTTGGCTCGGTGACAGTGGGATGGCTATTCTTGAATCAGCTTATTATTGAAGGGGTTGGACTCGGACTTATTTTATGTCTTTCCTACTGGTATTCCAATTATCGCGTCTCGCTTTTCGCTCCAGCATTCTTTTACATCTCAGTGGCCATAAGCCTTTGGATATTGATTGAACAAACACAACTCATTCCTGTGTTTCAGTGGTGAAAAGTTTAGCTTACTTTTGCAAAAATTCTCTTCTATGAAATTTGGTGTCGTCGTTTTTCCAGGTAGCAATTGTGATGAAGATTTGGTGTATTCCATGTCGCACATCATGGGACAAGAAGTGGTAAAACTTTGGCACAAAGACCGCGACCTTCAAGGTTGTGATTTCATATTTGTTCCAGGTGGATTCAGCTACGGCGATTACCTACGCAGCGGCGCTATTGCGCGCTTTTCTCCGATTATGGAAGAAGTGGTGGCACACGCAAATCGCGGCGGATATGTAATGGGAATTTGCAACGGATTTCAAATCTTAACAGAAGCGAAATTGCTTCCTGGAGCCTTGTTGCACAACACTACTAGAAAATTCATTTGCAAAAATGTTCATTTGAAAGCGGCTTCAACTAGCGCGGTTTTAACTGCTGGTTTGGATCGCGAAAAAGCATTTCAAATTCCAATTGCACACGGAGAAGGAAACTTCTTTGCTCCAGCCGATGTGTTGAAGCAAATTGAAGACAACGACCAAGTGTTGTTCCGCTATTGCTCTGCAGACGGTGTGGTAAGTGAAGACTTCAATCCGAATGGTTCATTGAACAACATCGCAGGTATTTGCAATGCAGGTAAAAATGTATTTGGAATGATGCCTCACCCTGAGCGTGCAGCCGATTTCGAATTGGAAAACACCGACGGAAGAGAAATCTTCGAAGCGCTTCTCGAAAGAATTTAATAGTCCTATCTTTGCAGCCGTTATGGCACAAGAAGACAAATTAAAAGCGGTAATCTCGCACGCAAAGGAATACGGATTTGTATTTCCTTCCTCTGAAATTTACGATGGCCTTTCGGCCGCCTACGACTACGGTCAGTTGGGTGTTGAATTGAAAAACAACATCAAGAACTACTGGTGGACCGCCATGACCCGCATGCACCAAAACATTGTGGGAATAGATGCGTCTATTTTCATGCATCCGACCACTTGGAAAGCAAGCGGACACGTAGATGCGTTCAACGATCCGTTGATCGACAACAAAGACAGCAAGAAGCGTTACCGCGCCGATGTTTTGTTGGAAGATTACATGGCGAAAAGCGAAGCGAAAATCACCAAAGAAATAGAGAAAGCGAAGAACCGTTTCGGAGATGCGTTCGATGAAGAACAATTCCGCGCAACCAATCCGAATGTCCTTCGCGCTCAAGAGAAAATAGACGCGGTAAAAGGACGCATGAAAGCGGCCTTGGAAGCAAGCGATTTAGAAGGATTGAAGCAATTGATTGAAGACTGTGAAATTGCTGATCCAGAGACTGGATCGCGCAACTGGACAGATGTTCGTCAGTTTAACCTCATGTTCAAAACAGAGCTCGGCGCAGTAAGCGGCGATGCTGGAATTATTTATTTGCGTCCGGAAACGGCGCAAGGAATTTTCGTGAATTTCTTGAACGTTCAGAAGACAGGAAGAATGAAACTTCCATTCGGAATTGCACAAATTGGAAAGGCGTTTCGCAATGAAATTATTGCACGTCAGTTCATTTTCCGCATGCGCGAATTCGAGCAAATGGAAATGCAATATTTCGTGAAGCCGGGTACAGAGATGGAATGGTACAACTACTGGAAGAACGAGCGTATTAAGTGGCACAACGCTTTAGGATTGGGTGAAGGAAATTACAAGTTCCACGACCACTTGAAGCTGGCGCACTACGCCAATGCGGCTTGCGACATTGAGTTCAACTTCCCAATGGGATTCAAAGAGTTGGAAGGAATACATTCTCGTACTGATTTCGATTTGAAAAAACACGAAGAATTCAGTGGGAAGAAATTGCGTTATTTCGATCCGGAAACGAACGAGAGTTTTGTTCCGTATGTGATTGAAACCTCCATCGGATTAGACCGCATGTTCTTGGCTGTGTTGTCGAGTTCATTTGTGGAAGAGAAGTTGGAAGATGGAAGTGAGCGCACGGTGCTTCGCATTCCAGCGGCCTTGGCTCCTGTGAAAGTGGCGGTATTGCCGTTGGTGAAGAAAGACGGGCTTCCTGAAAAAGCAAAAGAAATTGTAGATCTGTTGAAGTTAGACTTCAACTTACAATACGACGACAAAGACGCCATTGGTCGCAGATACAGAAGACAAGACGCTATTGGAACTCCTATTTGCGTAACAGTAGACAACGAAACCTTGGAAGACAATTGCGTAACCATTCGTCACCGCGACAGCATGCAACAGGAGCGCATTCCAATTGCAGACTTGCATGAAGCGGTTAGGAAGGTGGTGGCGTTGGATCAGTATTTCTGAGCCCTGCGGGCGAATGTTGCCTAGCAACGAATGTGCAAGCACGAATGTTGCGAAGCAACGAATGTGAAAACACGAATGCCTTCGGCGAATGTCTTTTTAAAAGGTAAGAAAGGTTAAGAAAAGGTAAGAGGGGGGAAGATATAACAACGCAGTTCCAACAACGAAGTTCTAACAACGAAGTTACAACAACGTAGTTCCTAGCACCGCGGAAATCAACTCCATCTTACTCATACCTATCACCGCAGCTTGCTGAGGAATAATAGAGGCCGCACTGAAGCCAGGTACGGTATTCACTTCAATCACAGAAGGTTCTTCGTCGGGTAACAAAAAGTCTACGCGTATCATTCCGCCGCAATTCAAGTCGGTATAAATACGAGCAGCTAATTCCTGAACACGGGCATAATGAAACTCACTAATTGGCGCCGGAGTAATCTCCTTGCTCTTCCCTTCATATTTCGCTTGAAAATCGAAAAATTCAGTCTCACTCACAATCTCTGTAACAGGCAAGGCCGTTGGCTTTCCATTCATGACGATCACCCCACACGTGACTTCCCTTCCTGAAATAAATTCTTCAACAATAATATCCTCATCTTCGTTTCTAGCGCGAGAAATAGCGTCCATAACTTCTTCCAACTTATTCACGCGTGATGTTCCTATTGAACTTCCACCACAATTCGGTTTTACGAAACATGGCAATCCCACTTTTGCAACCACTTCTTTGGCTGTAATTATTTCTTCCTTTCGAACAACAATGGATCGCGCAACGCGATAACCCATAGAACCCAACGTACGCGTCGTTGCTTTCTTGTTGAACGTTAATGCCATATTTAACACATCACCCGTGGTGTACTTCATGCCTATGGTATCGAAATATCCTTGCAACAATCCGTTCTCTCCCGGAGTACCATGAACAATCATGAACACTGCGTCGAACGTGGTTTTCATTCCATCTACTTCCACAGAAAAATCGTTGCGATCAACTGTAACTTCCACTTCATTCACCAACGCATACCAACGCTCTTGCTCAATCACAATCTGTGTCGGTGTGAACTTCGAACGGTCTATGTTCTCCATCACCATCATCGCGCTACGCATAGAAACAACAGACTCGCCACTGTAACCACCGCAGACCACTGCAATATTTTTCATTCGTATTTGTTTTTACAAAGATGACAATCTCCTTAACTTTCCAAAAATTATTTGTTGTGAAAAAATCAATTCTTTTTTCTTTCATCATTCTAGCAGCAACGTTTACTTCTTCTGCACAAGAATTTAAAGTTGCTAAAGACAACGCACATGGTAACGTTGAAGACCAATGTAAGACAGGCACGTGCTGGAGCTTCGCTACCACTTCGTTCATTGAATCTGAAATTATTCGCAAAGGAAACAAAGCTGTTGACCTTTCAGAAATGTACAATGTACGTCTAACATATCCGAAGAAAGCCGAGAGCTATGTGCGCTTTCAAGGCAAACAACAATTCGGTCCAGGTGGATTGAGTCACGATGTGCTTTCAATCATTGAAGAATACGGAATTGTTCCGGAAGAAGCATATTCTGGATTTGTAAACGGAGCTTCTACCTACAATCACGATGCATTAGACGAAAAACTAATGGCCATGATAAACGAGGCTGTATCATCTCCAACCAACGGATATCAAAAATATGTAACTGGAATTCTAGATAACGAGATTGGAGCTGCTCCTGCCGAATTCAAATACAACGGAGCGTCATACACCCCTGCATCTTTTCGAGATGCAATGAAAATTAATGCGAAAGAATATGTGTGCCTAACATCCTTCGCACACCATCCTTTCTATTCGTCTTTCGTTTTGGAAATTCCAGACAACTGGGCGAAAAAATCTTATTACAATTTACCGCTCGACGAGTTTCAAAGCGTTGCAGACTTTGCACTAGGCAAGGGATACACCATTGCTTGGGATGCCGATGTGAGCGAAAAAACTTTCGATGCAAGAAAGGGATTCGCGTTTGTTGAATCGTTTCAAAACGAACCGAAGATCGATCAAACAAAAAGACAAGAGGCATTCGATAGCTTCGAAACAACAGACGACCACCTCATGCACATTACAGGAACAGCGAAAGACGAAAAAGGAAATTCGTATTACTTGGTGAAAAACTCTTGGGGCACGGAAGGACTTGCCAATGAAGGATTCCAATACATCTCAGTTCCTTACTTCCGTTACAAAACGGTTTGTATGATTGTGCACAAAGACGCTCTTCCGAAAGAGATTGCTGCGAAACTGGGATTGTAATTTATTTCCTTGGGCTCAAGGGAATAAGCAACCCACCACGAATAACGAGCGGTCCATAAGGTGACCGCTCTTCTTCTGTAAAGTCGTACATGATTTGGAAATAGGTACCCAATCCGTGTCCAATACCTTGCGATATTCCTCCGCCGGCTAAAACCAAAGGAAAGGTTTCTCTTTGCATTCCTCCAAAGGAATAAGTAGGTGCATTCACTTGATTAATCTCTGCGCAAGCAAATAATCCATTGAACAATCCGAATCGTGCCCAAGCAATACCTGCGTATATCTGCTCTTCGTAAAGACGTGTTTTGTAATAGGTGTAATTGAATCCAACTCCTGCAGAAAGTCTCTCCGTAACTCTATATCCAACAAGTGGTGTTAAAGCCCCATAGAACATGCCTGATCCATTCGAAGAGCTTAATCCAAGGCCCAATGAGCCGCCAACAACTGTACGCTCTCTGTTCGTGAGATCATTCATATTTTCCTTCTGACTATCATTCGAAGGAAGTGCATTCACGTAGTCGTCGGGCTGGGCAATGCCATTTAACCCGAACAACAAAAAACTACAGAATAGAAAGACTCTCATTAGCGAATGAATGAAACCACTGAAAGGTGCGTTCCTGCCCAAACTTGAACGAAGTATATTCCGCTTTCAGAAGGAAGTTCAGTTAAAACCACCTGATTATTTCCTTGTGGAAACGTTCTATTTATGACTTCATTCACCAATCTTCCATTCACATCGAATAAACGAATGTTTACATCAACAGCCTGAGGCAAATCGAATCCAACGGTGAACATGTCTTTTACTTCAGTTGGATATCCGTAGGCCTGAAATTCAGAGGCGTTTCCTTCCACAACAAACGACGGATTAAATCCTACGAATTTCACCACGTTGTTTCCTGTACATGGAATAGCCAAGGTATCTAACTCTTCAGCGTAACAAATATCTGCCGCGCTAGAAACACCGCCTGTAACAGTTACTGTAGACGTTGTGGTAAAGTCGTTAGAGAACTTCGTAATCGCATTCGGACTCCAAGAACTCACGTAGTAATTTCCATAAGAATCGTGATCAACACCGTCGCAATTTCCGAGGTTAGTTGTGGTGATAACAGATAGCGTGTACGTTGCTAAATCAATCGCTTTGATAGATGCGTTCGCGCCCCAACTTACCATAACCAATCTGTTGTTTGCTGCGTCGTAAGTCAATCCGTTCGGCGTGCTCGTGGTATTCGCAACAACAATAGAACTTGAAGGTGCTGCAAGATCTGCAACATTCACTTCATGAATTTTCTTCGCCGAAAAATCAGACACCCACAATTTGTCGGTTCCGTTACTTGCCATTCCGTTCAGAAATGTAGTACCCGAAAGTGTAATGGTCATAACCTGCGCGCCAGTGGTCACATCGTAACCCTTCACTGCACTTCCAACTATAGAAAATAATACGCCGTTCATGACTTCCATACCGTAATTCGATTTCGCTGCACCCAACGTGCCCTGTGGAACTGCATCGCTGTGCATACGCACGACGTTGTTTCCATTTCCAACTAAAAAGATCTGATTGGTCGGGTCGTATTCAACTCCTTCAATGTCGGTTAAGGATTGAGCTTGTGTTAGACTAGCACTTAAGGCTAAAACAAAAAATAGAATTTTTTTCATGTTGAAGTTTATATGAGCGGCAATTTACACATGTAAATCTATTTCCGCGAAAGAAATTCTATCTTTGAAAAATGAATCATCAAGTAGATCTTACAACCAAACTTGGAATTTTAGGTGGAGGACAGTTAGGCAGAATGCTCATTCAAGAAGCTGTTAACTTCAACATTTACATTGCTGTATTAGACCCTTCGGTTAATGCGCCCTGCGCTGACCTTGCGAATAATTTCGTTGTTGGAAATTTCAACGACTATCAAACCGTACTCGATTTCGGAAAAACGTTAGATGTTCTGACTATTGAAATTGAACACGTAAATATTGAAGCTCTTGAAGAATTGGAACGTCTTGGAAAAAAAGTATTTCCAACGCCACAAGCGCTTCGCACCATACAAGACAAAGGACTTCAAAAACAATTTTACAAAGCGAATAACATACCAACCGCGCCTTTTCATTTGATAGACAACGCTGAAGACGCTTTACTTTTTAAGGAAAAAGGACCGTTCATGCAGAAGCTTCGCAAAGGCGGATACGACGGGAAAGGCGTAACTCCTCTTCGCACAGAAGCAGAGTTTAACGCCGCGTTCGATGCCCCCAGCGTGTTGGAAGAATTCGTTCCTTTCGTGAAAGAACTTGCAGTGATTGTTGCTCGAAATGAAAGCGGGGCACTGACTACTTTTCCTTTGGTTGAAATGGAATTCAATCCGGAAGCGAACTTAGTAGAATTCATTTTCTCTCCAGCCAACGTGAACGTTGAAATTGAAAACAACGCGAAAAAAATAGCAACCGACATCGCCAACAAACTCGAACACGTTGGGTTATTAGCCATTGAATTATTCCTTACGGAAGATGGAAACTTATTGGTGAATGAAATCGCTCCGCGCCCACACAACAGCGGCCACCATACCATTGAAGCGTGCTTCGTTTCGCAATACGGCATGCACCTTCGTGCAATCTTGAATATGCCTCTAGGTAGCGCAGGACTGCGCACACCAGCCGTCATGATTAACCTGTTGGGTGAAAAAGGATTTGAAGGAAAAGCACGCTACGAAAACATAGAAGAAGTCCTTCACACCGAAGGTGCTTATATTCATTTATACGGAAAAGAAGACACCAAGCCCTTCCGTAAAATGGGACACATTACAGTGTGTAACACGAATATTGAAGAAGCGAAGGATATAGCTAGAAAATTCTTGAAAGAGATAAGGATTGTATCCTAGGCTCTGCGTCAGGGTTCAACCCAATCGCCATATTCCTTAATAAGTGAGATAAGCTCATCAACAGCTTGTGCTTCGTCAATGTTTTTCTTCACCACATTCTTCTCTTTGTAAAGCGTAATCTTACCAACGCCTGTTCCAACGTATCCGTAATCGGCATCGGCCATTTCACCCGGACCGTTCACAATGCAACCCATGATTCCGATCTTCACGCCCTTCAAATGCGAGGTGCGTGAACGAATCTTAGCCGTAGTCTCTTGAAGATCGAAAAGCGTTCTTCCACAACTTGGACAAGAAATATACTCTGTTCTTGAAATACGTGTGCGCGTGGCTTGAAGAATTCCAAATGCAATCGCATTCGATTTCGCCAAAGAAGATTGACTGCTAGAAATAAGAACGCCATCGCCCAATCCGTCTAGTAACAAGGCTCCTACGTCGGTTGAAGAATAAAGCGTGTACGCTTCCTCTTCGATGTTGTAGGTGGAAGAAAGAACAACCGGACAAGTGACGCCGTGATTCATCAAACGGAAAATCGCCGTTCTTCTGTGCTGCACAACATACTCATGCGAAGACTTCAACAACAACACAACAGTTGAATCTTGTTTCAACACGGCTAAAAAACTTTCTGTTAAATCTTCCAATTCAACTTCAACAAAATTCAACTCGCCCGAACGTTCATTCGGTTGGGTGTATTCGCTTGAAGATAAAACTGGATAATGACGATCTCTATTTTTATGTTGAAGCCATGCTGCGTGTTCCATAGCAACACCAAGGGTTCCAGGAATTTCAAAATTCACCGTGTTCTTTCCAACAAACAAATAATCGCAAGCCGAATCAGACAAATTCCACTTGTCCATATCTATTGAATATGCGTAACCCACTGCGAAAAGTGAAGCCGCAGTAATCGATTCGCGGTTCGAATAATCCGCGAAAACACGCGGAACATTTTTTCCTCCAATATTTAAAACTTCGTGTGTGTGTCTTCTTGAATAAGAGAAAAAATCAATTGGAATTTCTTCCGCAGGAATGTGTAATCCAAGCGTTCTATTCGCATAACGATCAACCAACAATTTCGCTACAGGCATCTCTGCTTCCGGGGCTTCAGTCAATGAAACACGAACGGTATCGCCAATGCCGTCTTCCAACAAAGTACCAATTCCAATAGCCGATTTAATTCTTCCATCTTCACCATCACCCGCCTCTGTAACACCGAGGTGCAAAGGAAAAACTTCACCCGCTTCCAAAAGTGTTTGAACCAACAAACGATAGGCTTGCACCATCACTTGCGGATTAGACGCTTTCATGGAAATAACCAAATTCTTGTAATTGCAATCGAGACAAATGCGAATGAACTCCATGGCCGATTCCACCATGCCTTCAGGGGTGTCTCCATAACGACTAAGAATGCGATCAGAGAGGGAACCATGGTTCGTTCCAATGCGCATTGCTGTTCCGTGTTCTTTGCAAATTTCTACAAGTGGAATGAATCGCTCGCGAATGCGCTTCAATTCAGCAGCGTAAGATTCATCTGTGTATACAATTTCCTCAAATTTCTTTTTGTCCGCGTAATTCCCCGGATTCACACGAACCTTCTCTACTATGCGAGCCGCTATTTCGGCGGCGTTCGGAGTGAAGTGAATATCTGCCACAAGGGGAATGTTATAACCAGCTTTTTGAAGTTCTTCGCGAATGTTGCGAAGATTTTCAGCTTCATTTTTACTAGGAGCGGTAATTCGCACCAACTCACAACCGGCTTCAATCATGCGAATACTTTCAGCAACGGTAGCTTCAGTATTCATGGTGTCTGCCGTGGTCATGGACTGGACGCGAATGGGCGCATCGCCTCCCATGGTTAATTCACCTATGGTTACATGGCTCGTTTTAATACGCTTGTAGCCAAATAAATCTTCGCAGAATGGTTTCATTTACTCAGTAAGCTTACTCATTTCATCGTCCATCTGAGACTCCAAGGCTTTTGTTAAAGAGTCAGCATCGCTTTCTAACTTATTGAAAGACTCCTCCAATTCTTTGGTCAAAATATCAACATATTTCCCGTCTTTGATACACTCTTTCGTTTGGTCGTTTACATCGCTTGGCTTGTAATCTGCCTTCGGAAATTTCTCTGAGATCTTTGTCGAAACGCAATCGCAAATTTTCACGCCGTCCTCTTTCGAATAAAGACTGCCCACAGTTTTCCCGCATTCAGATTTAACCTCTGCGCGTTTTTCGTCGTTCCATCCACCGCATGATGCAAGACCTACCGCAATTGCGGCGAATAATATTACTTTTTTCATGTTGAAATATTTAGTTTTAAAGTTTACTCAATTATTTAAAAACACGTTCACCAGCAGATTTGTTCTTGTTGGCCAATTGTCCGCACGCCGCATCAATATCTTTTCCTCTTGAACGACGAACATTCACAATCATATTCTTGCTTTCCAAAAATTTCGCAAAAGCATCTACGCGCTCAGGACTGGCCTGTTGAAACTCCCCGTCATCGATCGGATTGTATTCTATAATATTTATTTTAACTGGAAGCTGCTTGCAAAATTCAGCCAATTCTTTTGCATCTTGGATTGTATCGTTGAAGTCTTTGAAAATGATGTATTCGAACGTTATGCGTGTTCCTGTAGCCTCATGGAAATACTTCAAGGCTTCGGAAAGAGCGGCCAAGTTATTCGAGTCGTTAATCTCCATGATCTTGCTGCGCTTCACGTCGTTCGCTGCGTGCAGCGAAAGCGCTAGGTTAAACTTAACCTTATCGTCGCCAAGCTTTTTAATCATTTTGGCTATTCCCGCTGTGCTCACAGTAATGCGCTGAGGCGACATGCCCAATCCTTCCGGACTGGTAATCCATTGAATGGAATGCATCATGTTGTTGTAATTGAGCAACGGCTCTCCCATGCCCATATACACAATGTTTGTAAGCGGAGTCTTGTATCGCGTAAGCGCCTCGTTGCGCAAATAATTCACCTGATCGAAAATCTCTCCTCCTGTTAAATTGCGCAACATTTTCAATCTGCCTGTAGCACAGAATTTACACGCCAAGCTGCAGCCCACTTGCGAAGAAATACAAGCCGTCATGCGCTTCGTTGAAGGAATTAGCACCCCTTCTACAACCTTGTCTCCGTCTACCTTGAACGCACATTTAATGGTCTTGTCCGCGCTTATTTGTTGCTCATGCAAGACGGCTTTAGTTAAGTAATACTTCCCATCGAGTACCTCACGTAATTCTTTGGGCAAATTCTGCATCTCTGAAATACTTGCAGCACCTCTCTGCCACATCCATTCTCGAATCTGCTTCGCACGAAACGAAGGTGCGCCCAATTCTTTCAACTCGGACATTAGTTCTTCCGAACTCAATTCTCGCAAATCCTTTTTTGTATTCATGCCGTGCAAAGATAGATAGCTTACATTTGAATCACATTGACTTTTCATGAAGCGACTGATTTTTATATTCATCTTTTCCCCTGCGATAATCTGTTTCGGGCAAACTGATAGCCTTGACTTTGTTCTACCCCCCGATACGGTGGTGCCTTTTCCGGAAATTAATGTCGAGGACTTCGAATTGGCTCCTCTGCAAATTCTAGAAGACGATTACAATTCCAAAGACTATATTCGATACATGTGCTTCTTCACTGGTGTTGATTTCGGGCTGGTTTCATTGCAAAACGAAACGTTTCCTATACAGCCGAAGCAATCTTTCTCAATTCGTTTAAATCTTGTTGAATACAAAAAGCAATTGATTGGGAATAGATTCGGATTTTTTTCTGGAATTTCATTGGGCTATCAGCAAATCGGATTCCAAGATAATTTCAAGTTCATTAATACCGGCACAGAAACCCAAATGCATACTGATACAATCAATTATTTGAAAAACCAGCTGCGTTCTTTTTCGGTTTCTGTTCCATTTATGTTTGAAATAAATAGCAAGAACACCTTCAAGAATAATGTGCATGTTGCCTTTGGCGTGCAAGAGAGCTATCGCTATGCGAACAGCACGTATCAAATGCACAAGACCAATGAAGCCACCATCATTCGAAAAAACAGCGAAGAAATTTATGTCAATAGATTCAACACGGAAGCGTGCTTGCGCGTGGGGTTTCAGAATCTAATATTCTTCGCTTCGCGATCCTTAACTCCACTTTTTTGCAACAATAAATTTCAAACTGAAATTTATCCAATGGTCATTGGGTTGAGCATTATTCCAGCCAACACAAAACCACGCGATTCAGATAATTTCGATTTTTAATCCCATGACTTTACGCTCGCGCATATACGTTTCGCTTTTTTCCGTCATTGTCATCTCGTTTGTGGCAACAGGAATTGTGGCGTGGCTCGACCATTACGAGCATGACATTACCTACAATGAAGAACGCATTGCAGAGAAAGAAAAGTCTATACGTGCGTCACTGGAATACTTGCTACTTCAAAATGGTGGATTCATTGCCCCAGACTCCATTTCAATGCTTTTGGGAGATAAGGTTTGTGAACTCTCCGAGGTAAATAATCTCTTCATTACCATTTACGATTTGAATGGAAGGTATCTCGTTTCCATGAATACAGATACCGCCGAAGCGAACAAAATTCCCATGCAGCTGAATGCAGATCTTACCAAAGAAATAACTACTTCAACAAAAAAGAAAGCCATTATTCTTCCGTCAGAAACAAACACGACTCAGAATTTAGCTTATTGGTGTTTCAGCGACGACTATGGTAGACCACTCGCTCTTGTTGGAATGTTGTATGAAAAGAAAGATGTCGAGAAAGTAAAGCTCTGGAATTTCATGCAAGAAATTGGAAAAACATTCTTGGTGCTTTTTGCAGTTGCAGCAGCCATCGCCTTCCTCATAACACGAGATTTCACACGTTCGCTCAGCAAGCTCAGCGACAGCATCAATCATTTGAAACTCGGAAAAAAGAACGAGACCTTGGAGTGGAAGAGCAACGATGAAATAGGTCAACTCATTCAAGAATACAACAGCATGCTGTTTCAGTTGGAAGCCAGCGCAGACAAGCTTGCGCAGCAAGAGCGCGAAACAGCTTGGCGCGAAATGGCGCAGCAAGTGGCACATGAGATTAAGAATCCGCTTACTCCAATGAAACTGCGCATGCAGCATTTGCAGCGCTCGTGGCAAGATCATCCGGAAGAATTTCAAACGCGACTGAACGATTTCGTGCAGAGTATGACCGATCAAATAGACACCCTTTCGCACATTGCACAAGAGTTTTCAAACTTTGCAAAAATGCCTCAATCGAAAAACGAACGATTGAATCTTCAAGACATCGTGAAGTCGGTTCTATCAACATTTGAAAATGAAAATCAGACCATTTCATTTTATCAAAATACCCATTACACCGCGTTCGTTTTCGGAGATAAATCTCACGTCATTCGTGTATTGAACAACCTCCTAACAAACGCAATTCAGTCAATTCCTACCGAACGGAAAAAGAACATTTCTCTCGGGTTGCGCTTTTCTAAAAATCACGTTACAATAAAAATAACCGATAACGGGAGTGGAATTTCCCCGGAAATTTCTAAGCGCATTTTTATGCCGAACTTCACTACACGAAGCACTGGCAGTGGACTTGGATTAGCCATGGTGAAGAGCATTATTACACAGATGAACGGTAACGTAGCTTTCAGAACGCAAGTCGATAAAGGAAGTTCCTTCTTCGTTATTCTTCCTCTAGATCAAAAAGCATAGGTCTACTCGGAGCAGCGTCGTTAGCGAAATTCGAAACTTGCAAATTCAACAAATAAATTCCGTCTGCAATTTCATTTGGAACGTAAATCAACTCTGTAATGGTTTTCTGAAAGTTTGGCTCAGCAGGAACATTCCAAAATAAATGATGCGCAACAAGCGCCCCGCCGTCCTCTTCGCGATCTACGCTAGGCAAGTCAATGAGCAAATGCTGAACGCCCGCATCAACAATACGCTGCATAGCTCCGATTGTTAAGTATGGAAAATTCGTTCCGGAATATTGTCTTTGTATTTTCGAATGATCATTCGGTTTTGTGCGAATAATAAGGGCTTCAACATTTAAATCAAAGCCCGCTAAACTCTCTTCACTCACCACCCAATCATTGGATTGATTTTTCAATTCAACAGAAATTAGATTCGCAAAAAAATGAGATGAAGAAATACTGTTTATCACAGGAAAATCCGTGTCAACTATATGTACAACATTTTCGGTGTGAGTGCCGTGTCCATGCGGATTGAAATACACATCGCGAAAATTCACATCGCCACCTTCTGCAACAGAACCCAAGAACTGTTCTGTTCGAACCGGCTCAATACGCATAGGTTCAACGTACCAAGCGCGCGGACCTTTTGGATTCATAGAGATGCTAAGATCCATTCCTTTTTCGGTTTGAAATGAATAGCGTCGCCCGTCTTTTTCCAGTGTTAGTTTCATGTTACAAGATTAAATAAATAATGATGAAATAATGTGGTTGGAAATGAGCCATCCCTTCGGCGTAAGTCGAAATCCTGATTCATCCATTTCTGCATTTCCACCTTCTACAAATTTGAAAAAATTTCGCTCGTTGTCTTTTCTCCAATCATCTGGAAAGTCTTTCCAATCTATTCCACCACAGGTTCGAAGGCCAACCATAATACGTTCGTTTAAACGATCGACTTCTGTCAATTCTTCCACCTCAAAAAAATCTTTCTTCAATTCAATTGAACGGATGTATTGCGGATTGTTCGAAATGTTCCAGCGACGTTTTCCTTCTGAAAAAGAATGCGCTGAAGGCCCGAAACCCACATAGGGAATGCCTTTCCAGTAATTCCCGTTATGAACAGAGCGAAAGCTTGGCTTCGCGTAATTCGAAAGCTCGTAATGCTCGTATCCGAGAAGCTTCGCAGTTTCATGCAAATACAAAAAACTCTTTTCAACTTCTTCGTCTTTTTGCGGTTCTAAAATTCCTTTTTTCTGACGAGCGCCGAAAACTGTTTTCTCTTCAATCGTAAGCGCATAGGCACTGAAATGCGGAATTTCCAGTTGAAGTAATTGCTCAACATTAGACTGCCATTGTGAAAACGTGGCAATAGGAATTCCAAAAATAAGATCTGCTGTAATGTTGGTGATTCCCGAGTCTTGAGCGCGTTTGATCGCGGCTTCCGCTTGAGCACCGGTGTGCTTGCGGTTCATGTATTCGAGGTGCTCGTTATAAAAAGATTGAACTCCTATGCTCAGCCTGTTTATTCCTAGGCGCTGAAGCATCCGCAAATATTCAGGTGTAAGGTCTTCCGGATTGGCTTCCAACGTAATTTCTTTGGCCGAAGACATTCCTTCTCCCAAGCTCTCTAACATTCTTCCGAGCTGCGATTCAGTAAGCAGCGACGGTGTTCCCCCGCCGAAGTAGATTGTGTTTATTTCATGTTGAACAATCTCTTCCTTGCGAAGCGACATTTCCTTCAACATAGCCACAACCAAATCTTCTTGCGCATCAAGCTTCGTAGAAAAATGAAAATCGCAATAGTGACAGGCATGCCTGCAGAACGGAATATGAAAATAGACACCCATCATCTGCGCGAATTTAGTTAGCTTCGCGTACGTAAGACGAATAAGAAATGAAGGCCACTGTAAATAACGCCACCGCATTCGAAGTTTCTTCGAACACCAACAGTAAAACCGTTGTGTTAAACGACCAGTCGTTACCGCTAGACGTACTGCAAAATGGGGCTCATCTGCATTTTGTGTGGAAGGGGAAAAGTGTAAACGTAGAAGTTCTTTCTCTTTCCAAGGAAGAGAAAAAAGTTATCTTGAAGGTTAACAATAAAACAACGGAGGTTCGGTTAGAAGAGCCGCTAGACGCATTGTTGAATTCGTTAGGATTCTCTTCTGCCAACAGCGCGAAAATTAAACAAGTGAAATCTCCAATGCCCGGGCTTGTGCTTTCCATTAGTGCCGAAGTTGGAAAAGAAATTAAAAAAGACGAGCCTCTATTAATTTTAGAAGCTATGAAAATGGAAAACGTAATCAAGAGCCCAACCGACGGGGTAGTCAAAAGCATTTCAGTGAATGCTGGTCAAGCCGTTGAAAAAGGATCGGTCATGATTACTTTTGAATAGTCAAATGAAACAGCTGTTTTTAGCCATATCACTATTTTTCTTTGTTGCTCAAGCAATGGCACAACCGTGTGCGGGTGTTGCAAGCAATGTATTGTGCGCCGATGCCCCTGTGACGACCGAACAATTGGTTTCCGCTCCATTCAACACGGGGTGTTTCAGCTACTCCATGACAAACTTCTACAGCTTTCATACTGGAACCACTCCAAACGGTGTCCTTGAAGCGGCAATGCTTCTTCAGGATTGCGATGATTTTTCTGGGAACAACACCATGGGCCTTGTGGTTGCCGAACTAATTCCCTCTTCAGACCCTTGCTTACCGGCGTCATACAACATTATTAGTCCTTGTTTCTCCACAGATTCGAGTGAAGTTTTTTTTGTGGGTGGATTGCTTCCTGATCACGATTATGTAATTCTAGTGGGTTCAGATCACGACCCGCTTTTCGGAATTTGTTCATACGATTTATTCATTGGAGGAACTGCGGTAGATATTATAGCAGGAACTTCCCCTTATGAAATTGTCTTAGGCGAATCGACTTCTGCGATGGCACAAGGGGGTAGCCCTGGGACAACCTACACTTGGGAGCCAATGCCGGAATTCAACGAGATAACCAGCGATTCAACCATGACCTTTTATCCAACTGAAGAAGGACAAACGATCTCCATTTCCGCGGTTGGAACCATCGGAGACTGCACAGTGAACGCTCCCATTTTCGTCAATATTCTATCTCCAATTTCAATCTACAACGCACTTACTCCGAATGACGATAACATAGATGACACTTGGACAATCGGCGGAATTGACCGACCCGTATTCGAAGCCGCTGTGGTAAGTGTTTTCGATAGATGGGGACAACAAGTATTTAAATCGCTCGGATATCGCACGCCGTGGGACGGCACAAACAACGGAAAGTATTTACCTACTGGTGCGTACTACTACGTCATTGAATTGAATACCTATAACTTGTACATACCACCGTATGTCGGAATCGTTTCCATATTAAGATGAAAAAGATCCTGACCATACTCGCCCTTTTGTGGATCTTCAGTTCCAACGTGCAAGCACAACAGCTTCCGCATTACACGAATTTCACGTACAACTATTTAAATTACAATCCCGCTGTAACCGGAAGCACGCCTTGCTTGGAGGCTCGTGTAGGATACCGCAAGCAGTGGACAGGATTTCAGGGTGCACCAACAACAGGTTATGTAAACGTTCATAACAAATTCGGGCAACGCAGATACAATTTTCACGGCCTCGGTGTTATGGTGGAAAACGATTCCTATGGACCGTTCGGCACCACGTCACTCGTAGCTAACTACGCTTACCACATGAAATTAACGAAGGGCTACTCCTTGTCTTCAGGAATTGGCGTGGGCTTTACGCAATACCGCCTTGGTTTAGGTGGAATTTCAATGCCCGACATTGAAATAGATCCGGTGATTGGAAACTCTTTGGGAAGCATCGTAGCCCCTACGGTGAATTTCGGATTGTGGCTTTACCGAAAAGATCGATTCTATGGTTTATCCATTCGACAACTCACTCAACCAAAAGTAAAAGGACTTCCAGATACACAGATGAGAAGGCACTTTACGTTAGCGTATGGTAGGGCCGTTCAATTGAATGACAAATTCACATTTAAACCAGCCGCGTTGTTGAATTACGTGGGGAAAAGCAAACCTTCTTTAGAGGGACAGGCGATGCTTGATTACAAAAAAGTCATTGCAATTGGTCTCGCAGGCAGAACGGGGCACGGAGGGTCTGCACTTGTGAAATTAGATGCGCTTCCGTACTTAACGATTGCATACGCCTACGACATTACCGCAAATCGTTTGCGTTATGCCGCTACCAATTCGCATGAAATTACCCTAGGCTTCCGTGCTTGCGGACTCAAAGAACGCAATCACGTTCCTTGTGCAGCGTACGACTGATGAACATAGAAGATTTTTTCGAAACATGTCAAGCCATTAGTGAAGAGGTAACGTCTGATTTACCCTTCGACGAAAGTGCTTTGGTTTTTCGAATTGAAAATAAAATCTTCGCCATGGTTAATCTCGACAACTTCGAAAAAGGAATCAACCTCAAATGCGACCCCGAAAGAGCCATTGAACTTCGTGAAGAATACAACGGCATTCAACCCGGTTACCACACCAGCAAAAAACATTGGAACCTTGTCATCCCGAACAGCGACGTTCCCGATAAATTATTGAAAGAACTCGTTCAACACAGCTTCGATCTGGTAAAGCCTAAATCAAAGAAGAATAAATAGATTCTGCGAGAGGTGTGTTCACAAGGTTCTACGAAAGGTCCTGCGGAAGGTGTATTGACAAGGTTCTACGAAAGGTGCTTTGCAAGGACGCTTCGCGTAGCGACCTTCTGAAAGACCTTGCAAAGCAACTAAACCAACGTGTATTTGTAAGTCTTAAACCCAAACTTATGCCTCTCATCAACTCCCTGTTCCAAAATCAATTCTCTCGAATATAAACTCGCATCGAATTCAGGAAAATGCGCATGAGCGCCTGGGAATTCACCTTCAATATGCGTCAAATAAATATGCTGAACAAAGCCCTCACGAAGCGCCCAAGCATAGATTTGCTCGCCGCCAATAATAAACACTTCTGTTTCTCCTCCTTCGCGCGAAAAACCCAATGCCCGACTTAGTTCGTCGAAGACCACACATCCGGGAGCGTCGTAATTTTTATCGCGCGATAAAACAATGTTCACGCGATTTTTAAACGGACGAAATGCGAGCGGAATGCTTTCGTAGTTTTTTCTTCCCATGATAATGTGATGGCCCTTCGTAGTATCCTTGAAGAACTTCATATCGTTTGGGAGGTGCCACATTAAATCGTTGTCTTTACCAATCTCACGATTCAAGCCCATGGCGGCGATTACTGAAATTTCCATTAGATAGCAACTGCTGCTTTAATGTGTGGATGCGGATCGTAGTTTTCAATTGAAATATCGTCCATGGTGAATGCAAAAAGATCTTTCACATTCGGATTCAATTTTAAAGTTGGAAGTGTGCGGTGTTCGCGGGTCAATTGCAGTTTCGCTTGATCTACGTGGTTGGAATACAAATGCACATCTCCACCGGTCCAAACAAAATCACCCACTTCCAAATCGCATACTTGCGCAATCATATGAACCAACAAAGCGTATGATGCTATGTTGAAGGGAACTCCTAAAAACGTATCGCAACTTCTTTGGTACAATTGACAACTCAATTTTCCTTCCGCCACATAAAACTGAAACAAACAGTGGCAGGGCGGAAGCGCCATATCTTCAATGAATGAAGGGTTCCAAGCAGAAACAATGTGTCTGCGACTATTCGGATTTTTTTTCAATCCGTTTACCAAATTAACAATCTGATCGGTTGAGCTTCCGTCTGGATTCGGCCATGAGCGCCACTGGTAGCCGTATACAGGACCTAAGTTTCCATTTTCATCGGCCCATTCGTCCCAAATGGAAACTCCGTTATCCTTTAAATAAGAAATGTTCGTGTCGCCTTTTAGAAACCACAAAAGCTCTACGAAAATGCTTCGTGTATGAAGCTTCTTCGTTGTTATTAGCGGAAATCCTTCCGCTAAATTAAATCGCATTTGATGTCCGAAAACACTGTAAGTTCCCGTACCCGTGCGGTCTTCCTTCTTCGCGCCGTTGTCTAAAAGGTGTTGTAACAAATCGTGATACTGCTTCATGCTCCAAATGTAATTGAGGACATTCAAATAAAAATGAGGTGTTCAAAAAGGATTAGCCCCTTTTGACAAGTTTCGAAAATTTTCGATTTTTGCTAAAGCTGAAAACTCACCCACGTAGCGTCATCGGTTTGATCTTGCGCTCCTTTCCAGGTAGCAAACAAATCGTCAATGCCGCATTTGTTGTCCAAGAACACCTGTCCGCTTTCAATCCATTGAATAAGTCCGCTCATACGCAGACGCTTGTTCGACACTTCGCCTATTTGATCGTAAAGTCCATCTGAACACATGACAACTCGCTTTCCTTTTATGTTCACTTTTCCTCCGGCAACATCTGTTTGTTCAAGATCTAAATGAAGAAACCCCTTCGACTTTGAAATAATTTCAACCTCATTGCTTTCATTCACCAACATGAGATTCGAATTCAAACTCCCCCAATCAGCGTCGCCTGTTTTTAAATTAACCTGCATAAGTGCCAAGTCAAAACCTGCAACCATATCTGAATATTGAACATCTCTGCGCAATCTCTTCTTCAAGTCGTATACAGTACCACTCACAATTTCCTTCACGTTAACTGCCCCAACAAGGTGACTTGTTTTTTCAGAAAGAAAATCACTTACCAAAACAGTGAGCAATGCGCCAGCTAAGCCGTGTCCCGTGCAATCGCCTTGAGCAATAAGAACAGAATCTCCCAAATTTTTATACCAATAAAAGTCTCCTGAAACAGCTTCTGCCGAAGTGCTAAACACATGCAGTTTCGGCAATACATCCCACGCATCTGTGTGATTTGGTAAAAAGCACTCTTGAACAAATCGCGCGTATTGAAGTCCCTGCCTAAGCTCTTCGTTTTTCTGATTTAATTCCGCAGTTCTATCTATAACTTTTTGCTCCAATTCCTTGTGCAGAATTTCAAGCTCTTGTGTCCGCTTGGCTAATTCAGTTTCGTTGTCATAAATGTGAATGGCCTCTAACACCGTAAGCTCCAAGTCCTTCGGCTCCCAGGGTTTTTCTATGTATCGAAACAATCGAGCTTTACCTAAGACTTCTGAAACCGCCTGTAAATCAGCCTGACCCGTTAGCATTATCTTTTTACTCGCCGGTGAAAGTATTTCCAATTGACCCAACAATTCACTGCCTCTCATTGGAGACATCATATAGTCGCTAATAACACACAAAAGTTCTCCGCCTTCTTCAAGTAAGGGGTTTAGTTTTTCTAACGCACTTTCGCCTGAATTAGCGGTTAGCAATTCAATTCCTTCCGGTAAAAAGCTTTTTACATGAAGCGATAAGACGCTCAGAATAATAGCTTCATCATCTACAAGAATAATGTATCGTTTTCCTCTTCTCAATTGGTGTGGATTTACGACGCAAGATTAAACTATAATTCTTAATCTGCGTTTGTTTTAGGCTGAAATTATAGGCCTATTCAACGGTCTTGCGTAGACTAATAATGGCGTCCTTTCCTTTTGTAATAACAGAGTTAATGGCAGTTTTCACAAGGTCAGATAAACCATCTGATTTCAATTCGTTCGAAATGGCTGCAAAAGATAGTCCGTCTGGACGGACACCTATAATTTCCATGCTCGCTTTCAACTGATGAAGCTCGTGACGCAAAGCCAAAACATCTGAACCAACTAAAGCCAATTCCAATCGGTCCAATTGTGGGGGAAGGTGCTTTAGGTATCCGGTAACAATATCTCTCAATGCGTCAATATCATTTCCTACGTATTGTTTCAAAACGGAAAGATCTAACTCTTCCGCAACTTCATTCCCGTCCTTTGTAGATTCTGTCGCCATCACTTCAGTACTCCACTTTTTCATTATTTCCACCAGCACTCGTTCTGAATAAGGTTTCACCAAATAATCGTTCATACCCGCCTGCTTACAAATCTCAACCTCTTCACGCATGGCGTTTGCACTTAATCCAATAATCGGGATGATCATTTTCAATTCATTCCGGATGTACTTCGTGGCTTCTAATCCATCAACGATTGGCATCTGAACATCCATTAGCACAAGGTCAAATTCTTGTTGTTGAATAAGATCAATGGCCTCTTGTCCATTATGCGCAATGGTTAAAACAACTTCGCACTTCTTCAAGATAACTTGAAGAACCATTCGATTCAGCTCATTGTCTTCAACAGCTAAGATGCGAAGGCCTTTAAGCGATTTTTGTAAGTCTGTAATTTCTACTATATCCTGTTTCGTTTTTTCATTCGATATTCTCATTGGAATGCGAATGTTAACCCGCGTGCCTTTCCCTTTTTCGCTTTCAATTTCAATGGTGCCTCCCATAATGTGCACAATGTTTCGCGCTATACTCAAGCCTAAGCCGCTTCCTCCAAACTTTCGAGTAACGCTCGCGTCTTCTTGGGTAAACGCTTCAAAAACCTTTGTCAAATAAGCCATATCCATTCCAACTCCCGTGTCTTCAATTGAAAACGAAACGAGGCATCTATCGTTTTCACCTCGAGCGAGGTGTGAAGTCACCCGAACATATCCCGCTTGCGTGAACTTCATTGCGTTTCCAACAATGTTGAAAAGCACCTGACTAAGTCGGTGTGGATCTCCCAGATGCATAATTCCCCGGTCGTCCATTAGCTCTATGTCCAACGATACATTGGTTTGCTTCGCCTTCTCTCCAAAAATGCTTAACGTTCTTCGAATGGTTTCGTTCAAATTGAACGGTGTCGTTTCAATACTAAATTTCCCTGATTCAATTTTTGAAATATCTAAAACATCATTTATTATCGATAACAACGTGGAAGATGCCGAACGCATGATGTCTACAAAATAGCGCTGGTCGGCATCCAATTGAGATTGAGCTAGCTGCTCTGCCATTCCAACAATTCCATTTAGAGGGGTTCGAATTTCATGGCTCATATTCGCTAAGAACATGGCTTTAGCTTTCGACGATTCTTCTGCTTTGTGACGCGCTCCTTTCAACTCAAATTCCAATTGTTTCATCTCGGTAATGTCCCAATGAATACCAATTGATCCATGCACCTCGCCGTCATCTCCCAAAAGAGGGGCTGCGCTTACCAACCAGTAGCGCGTTTCTTTATTCTTGTTGAAGACACGCAATTCATAAACATCTTCTTTACCTTCCGTGCGTCCCGTATTGCGCGCTGTCATTAGCTCTTTCTCTTCGCTGTCTAACAACAAATCACCACCATCCTGACCTTGCAATTCTTCACAGCTGAACCCACTCATTTCGCAAAACGACTCATTCGCTCGTATAATCCGTCCGTCTGGGGCTACCTCAAGAAGACCTAAATGAAAATTATCTATAATTCCCTTGAACTTTGCCTCGCGATTGAAAATCAATTTTTCAGCGCTATTCAAAGCTTTATGCTCAGACTGCTCCAATTCGGCAATCCGCCCGCGTAAATATTTGAGTTCTTCTTCTTGGGTCATGCGGATGCGAATTTATACACAAACTGCGTATATAGGTGCACAAACTGCGTTATTTATTTCATGAAAAAACCCCTCCGCTTGAAGGGGTTGTCTCATACCTAACTAACCTGAACTTATATTTCTGATGCTTTTTCCCAAGACATTTGAAGGAAGAATTTCGCTCCGTCTGCTTGATGAATGTATTCGTCTTGTTCGAAAGCGTCTGCAACATTTAAGGTTGTAACACTTAATACGTTGCCAGAGGCGGATTTCATTGTGAAAGTATATTCATCGGCTTGAAGAATAATTCCAGGATACCACTGAAACACCTCGTCACCTGCTGCCATTACGTCGATTGCTGAAAACACGACCTCCCCATTCTTATCTGCAATCTCTATTTTCACCCCTTGAAGGGTTGCATTTGCTCCTTCTGGCTGAAGCCACACGAAATTCAATTTAGCAACGTCTTCACCTAGAACCGCTGTTGGAGCAGTCTCGTCTGTGTTTGAAACACTAGAAGTGGTGTCCGTTAAAGATACAGGTGATGATGGCATGTAGAATTCTTTCTGACAAGACACAAGGCTAAGAGAAAGAACTGCTGCGAAGATGGAGATTGTGATTGAGTTTTTCATAAGTCAAATAGGTTATGCTTCTTTTACCCCTATCGACCTAAAAAGGTTACACTTTTCTCAAAAAAACTTTATTTTTTTTATTTCGAAACTGAAAATGGAATCGGAATAAAGACCCCGTCGCCTTCAAACCTCAGTAAATACTGACCATTCGCTAAATTCGTGACGTTAAGAGAACTTTGCTCTAAAAATAAATTTTCTTGTTGAACCACCCTTCCCGAAAGATCATAAATGCGATATGCTCGGGCGGAATGCGTTCCTAAAGTGAAATTCAACACCCCTTCGGTCGGATTAGGATACAACTTCGGCTCTGATGCCGTTGCTTCGTCAATTCCAACGCAACAGACATAGATGACTTGCGTATCTCTATTGGTACAGCCATTGTCATCTACATAGTTATATGTAACTTGGTAGAACCCGGGGGCTACCAACTCGGGATAAAATAAATTTCCGCTTACCCCAAAGCCGGTATAATATCCGCCACTTGGAATGCCGGTCATCTCAACCGGAGGATCTCCTGCCATTACCGTGTCTTGTGAAAGGAAAAGAACCGTAGGCTCGAACAACACGAAATAGTCGAACACATCTGACGTGTTAGTACATCCGTTTGAATCAGTATAGGTATAATAGATCTGATGCGCGCCGCCGCCAGCAACCGTTGGGTCAATGGAATTCCCAACAATACCATCCCCAATGTAGGTGCCCCCCAAAGGCAAACCAACAATACCTACCGGATCGGCTGAAATACAAATGCTATCGGTAGAAAGTCCCATGGCAACTTGTGGCAAATCAAAGACTTCAACACTCAACTGATTGCTGCTTCCTTCGCATCCGTATTCATTAATGCCAGTACAGGAGTAATTACCCGACTCCGTCACATTAATTGTTTCTGTAAGTGGACCACTGTTCCATTCATAACTCAAACCTCCAGTTGCTGTTAGGTTCACAGAAACGTTGCCGCAAAAAGTTAGGGGCCCGTCTGCCGCAATTGTAATCGTTGGCTGCGGTAAAACCGTAAAGGTGTAATCGTCTGAGCGCGTGCTACAACCGGGAGTGTTTGTTCCAATAAGATAAACAACCATTGGCGCGTCAACTTCAATCGCTGCAGTTGTATCTCCAGTAGACCAGAGAAAATGATCGGCACCACCTGCGCACAAAATGGCGGACTTTCCGTCACAGAATATAGTGTCGCCGGTAATGTGAACCGTTAAATAAGGATAGTCGCAGTTTTTCAACTTCCCGAAGAACGCTTCACCACCACCATTGTTAGTGGCTTCGTATCCACCCACGGCAAGATTAGAAGAGGCGGAACTTCCGGCAAAATACATTTCTTGATCTGAATTAATCACCAAATCGCTCACCGATTCATCAGCGCTTCCGCCTAAATAAGAACTCCAATAGCGCGGGCCATCTATTGAGTATCCCGCAAAAACAATGTCCGTTAATCCGCCATTTGCATTCTGAAAGCCATTATCTCCCAAGTTGGAAGAGGTTGAATTCCCTGTAATGAATACACTTCCCGCCGCATCTGTGGTAACTCCCCAAAGCGATTCGTTTCCAGAACCTCCGTAATAGGTTTTCCAATTCACCATTCCATCAATCATATAAGAGGCTAAGAACCCGTCGAAACTTCCTCCTCCATTGAACACTTGCGCAGCACCGGGGGTAGAAATTCCACTTATTGAGCCGGATTTTCCAACTATGTAAAGCTGGTCGCCCGCAACATGAATGGCTTCCGCTCTGTCTTCACTGGCTCCACCTATGTAGGAAGCCCATTCAATTATATTTCCACCGTTTATCTTAGCAAAGAAACCGTCATAAGCCCCGCCACCGTATGTGTTCTGTGCGCCACCTGCAGCCATTCCTGCAGGAGAGCTTGTAGTTCCCGTGAAATACAAATTGAAATCGCTTGTTGCAACAAGGTCTCCCGCCAATTCCGCCCCGGTGCCACCAAAATAAGTGTAGCGAAGAAGGAACCCTCCCGGATCTATCATCCCCAAATAAAAATCACTTGCACCTCCGCCATATGCACTTTGCAAGGCGTCCAAAGTAATCAAATCAGTCGAACTCGTTTCTCCAATGAAATAAACCTCGCCTTGAAACCCGACAGACAACGATGTCAATTGCTCGTCGCCACTGCCGCCGTAATAAGAGCACCACTCCAGCGTTCCGTCTGGAAACAATTTCAAAACAAATCCATCTTTCGGGCCGCCACCATAAACAGTCTGCTGACTATTCACCGCGAATGCGGACATTGAACTTGTGCTTCCTGCTACATAAATTCCTCCGTAAGGATCAACAACAATGTCGTTTCCAACATCGCTTCCAGTTCTGCCGTAATAAGTGGCCCACAAGCGTTGATTCAAGCTATTGAACTTCACCACATACACATCATTGCTTCCGCCCAACAAACCTTGATATCCGAGGTATGAAATGAGCGTGGTTGAATTGGTCGCTCCCGTTAAATAATAATCGCCATTTGTGTCGGTATAAATTCCACGTGAATCGTCTAGTCCGGCTCCGCCGTAGTAAGAAGTCCAAATAACCTCTGGATCTAAAACAATTTCACCAACGGTGTTGGAAGGAATTTCAAATTGAATTGAATTTCCATTCACAATAAAATTTCCTTCAATACTTTTTTCTTGGTTGAAATAAACCGGCTTCGCATCGTTCACTTGTCCCATTTCACCTTTAATTCGAATGCTACCGTTGGAACACTTTTCCAATTCTTCCGCCCCTTCAACTTGCATGCTAATTTGCATTGCAGCTTGGGCACTTTCCGCAATGAATTCGTATTTCAATCCAGCTTCAGTAATATACATTCTCCAATCCACGCCCGGATAAATATTCGAAATGCGCACTTCTTGAAACGCGTTTGCCGAATTTGATTTTCCATCTACAAAATAATTCTCCGTGTAACCCAACTCTTGTAATCCTTTCGCCACAGAACCTACAGAACATCCCTTCCAATTCACATCAACACGCTCTGCGTAAACCCCATCATTGTTATAACGCTTGAACTGGTAGGTTAGCCCACTCTTGCGGACAAACACATCCATTTCAGAAGTAGCGTACGTAAACAAAACCGAATGGTCTTGAATTCCCTTTTCGTTTTTTACCTGCCCCTTGTTTTCAATGAAAAAAGAATTGTTTGCTAACGCGAAGTTGCAAGTGAGCGTAAGAATAGCTGAAAGGAATAATATGTGTAGAAATTTCATGAGCGCGTATATTCGGTTTTACGCTAAAGTAGAAATTAGGTTACAGCAGAACATAGTGTTCACTCTAACCTTACAAACGATGCAATGTTAACTCTGAATCAATTCGCGTCGCGTCACCCGCAACGCGTTTATCTAAATACACTCAATCGCTCCGCGTCAAGGCGAATCATAATAAACAACAGAATGGTAAACGCCATAAGCGAAGATCCGCCGTAACTAAAGAAGGGCAGGGGAATACCAATAATAGGCGCTAGACCGAGCACCATTCCAATGTTAATGAGTAGGTGCATGAATATGATTGCTGCTACGCAATAGCCATACACCCTGGAAAATTGAGAACGTTGCCGTTCTGCCAATACCACCAATCGGTATATAAGGGTGAAGAACATAAGAATTACAGTTACACTTCCAAGGAATCCCCACTCTTCTGCGACAGCACTAAAAATAAAGTCGGTCCATTGCTCAGGCACGTAATTATTTTGGGTCATTGGTCCTTGATGAAACCCTCTTCCAATAAACCCCCCGGAACCCACGGTAATTTTCGCCATCTCGGAATTGTAGGTAGCATCTTGACGTTCAACCGGCAGTGAAAGCATAACGTAGATACGCTCTTTGTGGTGCTTTTCAAGCACGTTGTCTACAATGTAATTTATCGAAAACGCAAGACTCGAAGCTAGCACCATAGAAATGACAACCACAGAATAAAGCATTCTTCTTGATCGTGGGACAACAAAATTTCTAACGAAAATCAAAGCAAGAATTGATAACCCGAAGAGGGAAATAATAAAAGTCCAAATAGAACTCAACTCTCCGAAATAAGGGTAACTCGTTCTTCCTGCACCAATAACAATACTTAGCGTTCCAATGACCACACTGGCAAATCCAGCGATAAGCACATTACCCGACATTCCTTCGCGATACATTACCAAGATGAATGCAAGGAACGTTAACAATGAACCCACATCGGGCTGAAGTAAAATCAAAACTGCCGGCAACCCAATAATTGCGAACGCCTGAATGCGCATTCGCAAATTTTTCAATTGCATTCCTGAACTGGAAATAAATTTGGACAGAAATAGCCCGACGCCAATCTTAGAAAACTCACTCGGCTGAATTCCAAAATCCCCAATACCAAACCACGCCTTGGCGCCATTTACTTCCTTTCCAATAACTAATACTAGCATGAGCAAAAGCACAAAAAAGAAGTATATATAAACGGCTAGTTTATTGAATACCTCTGCATCTAAATAAAGAATGACTACAATTAAAAAAACACAAGCGCCTATCCACACCAACTGTTTTCCGTACTCTTCGGAAAACGTAAACGGACTTGGTAATAGCGGATTAAACGCAGCGCTATAAATAGAAAGCCATCCGAACAAAACCAACGCCCCGTAGAGCGCAATAGTGCCCCAATCGAGTTGTAAGTTCTGTTTGCCTGACGCTGCCATTAGTTCAGAATTTTCGCGTTCATGATTAATTCTTCTCTTCCCTTGTTCGTGGTTCCTCCCTTCAAATATTTCTCAATCATTAAACTTGATATTGGGGCCGCCCACGTTCCTCCAAATCCTGCATATTCCACATAAACAGCTAACGCAATTTTCGGATTCTCTTTCGGAGCAAAGCAAACGAACACACTGTGGTCTTCGCGGGGTTCGTTCTGAACCGTTCCTGTTTTCCCACAAATAACAATATCAGAAAGCTTAATGCTATTGGCCGTACCACCGGGGCCAACTACTTTTTCCATGGCGTTTACCACGGTTTCAAAATATTCTGGTTTTACGCCAACATCTACTCGCGTAACATATTCCGCACGCGCAGATCCGTCTCTTCCAATTTGTCTTACGGTATGCGGGGGAACATAGAACCCTCGATTTGCAATGATGCAGACAAGATTGCACATTTGAACAGGGTTAATCAACATCTCACCTTCGCCAATTGCAATGGAATAAATGGTTGAGAAATTCCAAGCCTCTACACCGTATTTCTTGTTGTAATATTCTGCGCTTGGAACATTCCCTTTTTTCATTCCCGGAAGATCACTTCCTAGATTAGATCCGAATCCAAGCTTTCGAATTTGTTCGTTCCAAATTGAAAGGCCAATAGCCGCATCTTTCGCGCGACTGTTAGGATCTCTATTCGCTTCAACCACACGTTGCAATACACCTCTAAAATAGGGATTGCAAGAGTGAACAATAGCCATTTCCAAATCGTCCATGCTGTGCGCGCCGTGACAACCAATAAGCCCTCTATTACACGCAATACGTGTGTCCTTTGTTATGGATCCCAGCTGTAACGCCGTGAGCGATTGCGCTAATTTGAAAATAGATCCTGGTCTATATTGTGCTTGTGTGGCGCGATTGAAAAGCGGCTTCAGCGGGTCCTTAGCTAAGGCCGAGAAGTTTTGTCCGCGAGCTCTTCCAACCAACAAATTAGGATCAAAGGTTGGAGCCGAAACTAGCGCTAAAATTTCTCCTGTTGAAGGTTCAATGGCTACAATACAACCTCGCTTGTTCTGCATTAACTGCTCACCATATTTCTGCAACTCCGCATCAATGGTTGCATACAAATCCACACCCTCTTGAGCAGCACTGTCGAGCTGACCGTTCGCAACGCTGTGTTCAACTCCGAGATTATCGCGATAAACATATTTAATTCCGCGTTTTCCACGAAGTTCTTTCTCGTAAGACTTTTCTATTCCATTCAATCCTATATAATCGCCTTTGCGATAATCCGGATGCTTCTCCAAAATGTCTTTATTCACCTCTCCGACATCGCCCAATAACAGTGATCCAAGGCTTTCCGGATAAGTACGCAACGTTCTCGCTTGAACAAAGAAGCCCGGAAATTTATACAGTCGCTCTGCAAAAAGCGCATACTCCTCAGGAAGCATTTGTTTAATAACCGGAGAAGGTTTGTACTTAACGTTCGGATAGGTGGTTGACTTTTTTAAGATTTCCTTCAGCTCGTCATAAGGTAGATTCACCAACTTACAGAATTCAAGAGTGTCGAAAGGCAAAACTTCTTTCGGCAAAACCATTAAGTCGTAAACGGTTTGATTCGTTACCAAAACTTTTCCGTTACGATCGAAGATATTTCCTCGTGATGGATAAACAACAACTTCTCTCTCCGTTAATCGCGACCCTTTATTCTTCCATTCGCTTGTGGCAACCTGGAGCGCAAAAAGACGCACTATGTATATTACACAGATGGTTCCAACAATAAACAAGAAGGTATACCGGCGATTGTCGTTGTTCAAAGTAATTAGCTGCTTTTCTTATCTGGCGAAATTAAGAGTTGCGCCAAAATCATAAGCAATAAAGTTGCAATAGAACTTAACAAAATATGAAACAACTGAAAGAAAAATTTGTCCCAACGCAAAAATTCAAAAAAGATAAGCCATGAATGATGCACCAGTGTTAGAATTCCCGCATAGGTCGTGTACCAAGCCAATCCCATTTTTTGTATGGTTGGCTTCAGGCTTGAATCGTACCCTTCTCTTGGCGCCAACATGTTTTGAACCAAGGGCTGCAAGAATGCAAGGAGCAGGCAAGCGGACGTGTGAAGCCCTGGAGGTCCTGTAAATAAATCCATCAGTATTCCAGTAAAAAATCCTATCAACAACAACAGCCAACGCGGTGTGTCGAATGGAAACATTAACAAACTAAATATGTAAATAAACGGAAGAACCAGACCGTCGAACAGTTGAATTCGACTAACCACCAAGGCTTGCACGATTACGAATAAAAATATGCGCAAATAGTTCATCATTCTTCTCCTCCGTCTGCAATAATTTGTTGTTGTTGAAGCGAGTCAATCTCCATCTTCTGAAGATTCTTTACCACCTGCACCCACGCCACCTTGCGGTAATCCGTTGCCAACTTCACTTTTATTCTATGGAAGTTTTCTTCGGGCTTATCTTCCAATGTTTCAACACTTCCAATTAACATTCCTTCAGGAAAATGGCTTGAAAAGCCCGTTGTCACTACGGTGTCACCAACATTTACATAAACGTGTTTTGGAATTTCTTTTACAAACGCAAAAAGTGGATCCCCACCGAGCCATTCCAAAATTCCAAACTCTCCTGTTCCTTTCATCTTCACAGAACCTTGAAATTTCGTGTGAAGGACAGGCATAACAATCGAATAATTTTCACTGACACTACTCACAATTCCAACAATACTTCCGTTTGCAATAACTCCCATTTCAATGCCTATCCCTTCAGCGTATCCCTTATTCAGGGTTAAGTAGTTTCGCTTTCTGCTTACCGTAGCGTTAACGACCTTCGCGGGGGTGTATGTGTAGTGCTGGCGAACGCCTTGCGCCTTAAAAGTTGCCGTGTCTGAAGTAATATAATTTTCCGGAAGAAGGCTTCGCAAGGCCGCGTTCTCAATAGCCAATTGATCGTTAATTTCTGCTAGCCTTAAATAACTCGTGAACTCATCGCGTTTTGCGTAAATATATCCGGCAAAGTCAGAACTGTGACGAATGAATTCTTTACGATGAAAATTGTTTTCGGAAAATAAAACAATCATTGAAAAAACCTGAAGCACTAAGAACAACAAAAGCACGTGAAATCGTTGCAACAATGCTAGAAGATTACCCATTCTGCTTTACGTGTTAACGAATTACTCGCGCATTAAGAATTGGAAGCGGTTGATGTTTTTCAACGCAATTCCTGTACCTCTCGCTACTGCACGCAACGGGTCGTCGGCAACGTGAACAGGCAATTTCGTTTTACGGTTGATCCGCACATCTAATCCACGAAGCAATGCCCCACCACCGGCTAAATAAATACCCGTCTTGAAAATATCTGCTGATAATTCTGGAGGAGTGTTTTCCAAACAACTCATGATTGCTTCTTCAATTTTAGAAATTGATTTGTTCAACGCATGAGCAATCTCTTTGTAGGAAACCATAATTTCTTTTGGAATACCTGTAACTAAGTCACGACCGCGAACACTGTAGTCCGCCGGCGGAACCTCTAAGTCGTCAATTGCAGCACCTACCTCAATTTTAATTTGTTCTGCTGTGCGCTCACCAATTAAAATGTTATGATGACGACGCATGTAATCTTCAATGTCTTGTGTAAGTTCATCTCCAGCTACACGAATGTTTTTGTCTGTTACAATTCCGCCCAAAGCAATAACTGCAATTTCAGATGTACCACCTCCGATGTCAATGATCATATTTCCCATCGGCTCTTCCACGTCAACGCCAATACCAATAGCAGCAGCCATTGGTTCGTGAATCAAATAAACTTCTTTCGCACCTGCGTGTTCAGCAGAATCTTTAACCGCACGTTTTTCAACTTCAGTAATTCCAGAAGGAATACAAATTACCATTCTCAATGATGGTTGAAACATTTTCCCTCCCTTGTTAATCATTTTGATTAATCCTTTGATCATGTCTTCAGCAGCATGAAAATCGGCAATTACACCGTCTTTCAATGGACGAATTGTCTTAATATTCTCGTGCGTTTTACCATGCATCTGTTGCGCTAATCGACCAACAGCAACGGTTCTACCCGAAACTCGGTCACGAGCTATGATAGATGGTTCATCTACAACAACCTTATCGTTCATGATAATGATTGTGTTTGCCGTACCTAAGTCAATGGCAATTTCTTGTGTTAGGAAACTAAACAGTCCCATGCTTTTCCTTCTTTAAAATAGGTTAATTGAAAACGCTTCGATAGAGTTACAAAGATAAGCGCGCATCAAGCATATTAACGAATTGATAAGAATTTTTTTGCGGCGTGTGTTTTGAGTTAATTTCGCAAAAAAATAACTATGTCATTCGAACTACCAAATTTACCTTATTCCTACGATGCGCTTGAGCCAAACATCGATGCTCGCACAATGGAAATACATCACAGCAAGCACCACGCAGCATACACCACAAACTTAAATAACGCAATTGCTGGAACAGATTTAGAAAATCTATCTATCGAAGAAGTTATGGTGAAAGGTTTCGACACCCCTGCGGTTAGAAACAACGGTGGTGGATTTTACAATCACAACCTATTTTGGGAATTGCTTTCGCCAACCGGCGGAAAGGTTACTTCTACTATGGAAACCGCAATTAACGAGGCTTTCGGATCATTCGACTCGTTCAAAGAATTGTTCGTGAAGGCGGCAATGACTCGCTTCGGTTCAGGTTGGGCTTGGTTGTGTGTGAAAGACGGAAAACTTGAAGTTTGCTCTACACCAAACCAAGATAATCCATTGATGCCAGGAGTTGGTTGTTCTGGATTTCCAATTTTAGGTTTAGACGTTTGGGAACACGCGTATTACCTGAACTATCAGAACAGACGTCCTGATTACATTCAAGCTTTTTTCAATGTTATCAATTGGGAAGTGGTTGAAGCTCGCTACAACAGCGCGAAGTAATTCTTCCAAATAAAAAATAATGAAGCCCTCGAGATTCTCGGGGGCTTATTCTTTTCGGGCTCTTAAAACAAAGTTTTGACCCAAATAAACTCGACGCACTTGCTCGTCGGAAGCTAGCTCTTCAGCACTTCCAGACTTCAAAATATTTCCGTCATACAACAAATAAGCGCGATCTGTAATCGAAAGGGTTTCTTGCACATTGTGGTCGGTAATGAGGATTCCAATGTTCCGCTCCTTCAGCTTCCAAACAATGCGTTGAATGTCTTCAACAGCAATAGGATCCACGCCTGCAAAGGGTTCGTCTAATAAAATAAATTTAGGGTCCGTTGCCAATGCACGAGCAATTTCAGTCCGTCTTCTTTCACCGCCGCTTAGGTGGTGACCAATGTATTTTCTTCTTTCGGTAAGACCAAATTCTTCCAACAGCGCATCTAATTTTTCTGCTTGATCTTTCTTCGAAAGCGCTGTCAATTCAAGCACAGCTTTAATGTTGTCTTCAACGGATAACGAGCGAAATATAGAGGCTTCTTGCGGCAAATAGCCAACACCCATCTTCGCTCTTTTGAACATGGGCATATGCGTAATCTCACTATCATCGAGCAACACTTTTCCATGATTGGGTTGAATTAATCCGGTTACCATGTAGAAACTTGTTGTTTTACCCGCACCATTCGGCCCGAGTAATCCAACAATTTCGCCTTGTTCAACGTGAAACGACACGTCCTTTACAACCGTGCGCTTTCCATAGATCTTCTGAATGTTTTCAGCTCTTAACTGCATAGTGCGAAAATAGGCATCAAAGCGCTTCTATCTGCAACGACCTTGGTAAAAGAGCGAAGGTCATGCGATGATGTTCACACGACCCGAATTCTGAAATGGCTGCGCGATGGACCTTTGTAGGGTATCCCATGTTGCGATCCCACTTATAATGCGGGTGTTTTTCGTGCAGATTCAACATGAATTCATCGCGGTGTGTTTTAGCCAAAACCGAAGCAGCAGCAATATTCATAAAGCGCGCATCGCCTTTAATCATGCACGTGTGCGCATATCCTTCCAAGGCATAAAATCGGTTCCCATCTACTAAAAGATGAGAAGGTTTTTTCTTCAATTTCAAGGTTGCCCGCTGCATAGCCGTTATGGAAGCACGAAGAATATTCAGCTCATCTATTTCCTGAGGTGAAACAAACTCGACGTTCCATGCTACCGCAACTTCCTCAATGATAACACGAAGTTCATCTCGATGCTTCTTGCTCATTTGCTTCGAATCGTTCAACCAAGGATGTGAAAATCCTTCCGGAAGTATAACTGCAGCAGCAACCACTGGGCCTGCAAGGCAGCCTCTTCCGGCTTCATCTAAGCCCGCTTCGTTGCTATCTATGTGAAAGGGGAACATTCTTATTCAAAAATAAAAAAGGGTTGACCTAAGCCAACCCTTTTCAGTAAGTATTTATCGATTAATTATCTGCAAGAGTAAATTTAATCGGAATGGTCAAGAATACACGTTGAGAAACCCCGTTTTGTTTTCCTGGGTTGAACTTGCCTAATTTCTTACAAGCCCCCAAAGCCTCTCTGTCCAATCCTTTACCACCTTCTACACCACGTGTTACGGTGAAGTTGGTAGGTGTTCCGTCTTTCTCAACAACGAAGTTTACGAAAACGGTTCCTTCAATGTTCTGAGATTTTTCTTGCTCAGGGTATGCAATGTTGTTGTACAAAAACTCATACAACGCCTTCTCCCCACCCGGATAAGCCGGCATCTCCTGCACGAATTGCAACGGAGCATCTCTGTCGTTTTTGGTATCGACTGGAGTATAAACCGCTATTGCATCTGATGGCCCCATTGGACCGTCATCCCCTTCAGTAGTTTCGTCTGCAATTTTTTCATCTTTCAATTTATCCTGAGATGGTGGAGGAGTCTCTACATTCTCTTCAATAACAATAGACGTAAATTGAATCTGACGCACCGTTGGTGGTGGTGGCGGCGGTGGTGGCGGTGGTGGTGGTGGTGGTGGCGGCTCATTCGGATCCGTTGGTGGCGGCGCAATCATTTCTGCGTTCATTTCCACCTTCACATCTTTCTCCTTCTTTTCGCCTTTGGCTAAAATGACTGGAACAATTAGCGCACCAGATACCAAGAAAATACCAGAAAACACTGCTATCGCTAGAACGCTGCCGTACCTAGAACGAATTCTATAGGCTCCGTAAGCTTTGTTTTTGTTTTCGAATACCTGCTCATTACGCTCTGGGGCCATAATGCTATTCCAGCCCGCTTCAAAACCAAGGAATGTAACCACAGCCGCTGCTGTAGCTACAGCCACCAAGTCTGAGTGGTTGCTAAGAAAATCAGTTACTGCTGACATAATGGTTTGCTTTTATAATGTGCGGTACAGGACTACACATCAATCGTTCATTTCAATTTTAATTCCGCTACTTTTTCTGGTGAAAGGAAAAGCAATGCTTCACGCGCTTCCATATCCATAATGGCGCGCTTCTTCACGTTAGTAATGTTCAATTCATCAATCGCATTTACAACGTTCTTCCATTTCGTTGTAGGCATTGTTTTCACAATAACGAATGGAGCAAGAGAATCGTTCGAAGCGTCTGCAATAAGCTCCTTGAAACGGAGATTTATTTTTTCATCATCTTCGCGCGAGTTACTCTTTCTCAACTCTTCCCTTTGTTGATCTTTCAAACTGTTTACCTGCTCGACAACTCTTTTGTTTCTCTCAAGCAGCATAACACGTAAGCCGTCTTTAGAAAAATCTGATGTCTCTAATTTCGTGGTGTCCTTTCTAAATTTTCCATGATAGTAGAAAATTTGATCATCGGTTTCACCCACAATAATTGTCGTAGCTAAATCGTCATCCAATTTTGTTTGATCCTCTGGATTTTCCACATCTTTCGGATAGACAATCTCTAGTGTCTTTGGTTTGCTCAGTGAGGTTGCCAAAATGAAGAAGGTCAAAAGAAGGAACGCCAAGTCAACCATAGGCGTCATGTCCATGCGCACCGGGTTCTTCTTGGGTCTCTTTTTTCCGCCTTTTTCGTGGCCTCCACCACCTTCTATTATTTCTGCCATAACATGTTTGTTCTATACGGTTGCATTATTTGGAACCTGATTCCAAACTAGTCACCATGTTAAATTGGAAAATATTCTTGTCGCGGAACACGTCAATAACTTGCTCTACCTTTTCGTAGTCTGTTGTTCCGTCTGCTTTTATTGCGTATCGTAACGCTTTATCGCCTTTGATGTCTTTCGGTTCTAAACCGTGTTTTTCGGCATCGGCCATAAAGGCTTCGTACCCACTCTGAATCCAATCTCCCAATTCACCATTGATAGAATCGGTAGGGATACCAGGGGTTTGTGCGTCAAGTGCTGCTCTTGTTTTTTCATCAGAACCTAGGTACTGACTCAGGTTGTTCAATGGCATTCCACACATACCTAGTAAAGCGAATTTACGCGCTTCGTCTTCGGTAAGTTTTAATTCCGGATGTCTCTGAACCATTCGAGATAACATTTCTCTTCGAATTTCCTTTCCTGCAAGGTCAAAGAAAACTCTTCCCTTGTCATCCACCGTAATTTGCATCACTTTCTCTGGCAACAACAATTCAGATGTTGCAGCAGGAACGTCTACAATTACAGGTTCGTTTGGACGAAACTTCGCGGTGAGAATAAAGAATGTTACCAACAAGAAACCAAGGTCAACCATAGGCGTCATATCCAAACTTGGAGCGCTTTTGGGCATCTTGATTTTCGACATATTCTTTAATATTAATAATTAAGTAAAAACTTGAATTAGTGCTTCGAAGCGAATGTTTGAGTAACTGTGAAGTTAGCCTCGTCCATTGCGAATGTCATGCTATCAATACGTGTATTGAAGAAGTTGTAAAGGATAATTGCAATCGCAGATGCCATGATACCCAAGAACGTGTTGATCAAGGCCTCAGAGATACCCAATGAAAGTGCAGTTGCGTCAGGAGCACCGGCAGTTGCCATGGCTTCAAACGAAGAAATCATACCTTTTACAGTTCCTAAAAGTCCAACAAGTACTCCTAATGATCCACAAGTTGAAAGGATAACCAAGTTCTTAGAAAGCATTGGCAACTCTAAAGCTGTAGCTTCTTCTAACTCTTGCTTAATTGCAGTAACTTTTGCTTCTTTGTCTAACTCTGTATTCTCTGACATGTCGCGGTATTTCAAAAGACCCGCGCGCAATACAGCAGCTACAGAACCTCTTTGCGCATCACAGGCCGCCAAAGCGCCATTAACATCTCCGTTAGCAAGCATTTTACGAACGTTTTGAACGAAAGCAGAAATACTTCCTTTTCCTTTAGCCGCCATTATGCTAATGAAACGCTCAAAGAAGAAGATAATTACAATCAAGTTAACCGCGATAAGAATCGGTACAATGAATCCACCCTTGTGAACAGTGCCTAATACATTTAATGGATGACCTTTAATTGCGTCTCCGCCTTCGAAGTTTGCAGCATCACCCAAGATGAAGGTGTATAATGCCCATCCGGTTAACAATGCAATTGGAATTGCGATGTAAGGAAAAATTGAACTGAAGTTAAAGCCATTTTCTTGCTTAACTGTAGGACTTTCTTTTGTGCTCATGTCTGTGTTAATTAATTTTCTGTTGTTTTATTCGGGCAACGAAAATAAGGAAGTTTGCTCAATTTCGAGCACCGCTTCGAAATCTTCATATTTCGTTAACGTTGAACAAGAATAACGGCTGCCCCTTTATTTATTACGAAGGTTCTGTTTTCGGCTGTTATTCTTGGGGTTTAGGCCGACACCCTCAAAGGAACGGCATTAATACATTTGATGCAGTTTCGCGCGAACGAAACGGCTTACGGTTATATAAGTGCTGGAAACTCCAACCACAACACTCAATGTTATGAGTAAAGCTCCGAGTTTCCAAAATCCCCCGCCATCTAGCAAAATTTGAATGATGTCGGTTAACGATTGCTGATTAAAATACAATATTACTGAAATGGAAAGCCAAGCTATAGAAGAAGAAAGCAATGCGTTCTTTAAGCTTTGCCATAAAAACGGACGCTTAATAAACCAGGGTGTAGCGCCCACCAACTGCATGCTTCGAATAATTAGACGCTGAGAAGAGATAGCCAGTTCAACCGTATTCATAATAATGAAAGCCGAAATAATCAAAAACAGAATAACTATTCCGCCAATGATAGCGCCCCACTTCGAAATGTTCTCATTCACCGACTGAAGAAGAGTTTTCTCGTATCCAACATCCTTAATAATCGGATTCAACTTACACGATTCTACAAAGGCGTCTACCGTTGCGGCATCTGCTTTTTCCGGATTGATTTGAACATCTATGGATGCTGGGAGCGGGTTATAGCCCAGCACTTGGACAAAGTCTTCGCCGATTTCCTTGCTGTATTCTGCTTCAGCCTGTTCGCTTGATGTATAAGAAACTTGGGAGGCGATTCCGCCTCCCTCAATTTCCTTTTTAAAGCTTAGTATTTGTTCTTCACTCGCTTCTTCATTCAATAGCAATTGCACAGTAAATTGAGATCTAATGTGATCCGAAACCTGCAACGCCACTAAATAGAACACTAAAAATATTCCAACCATGAGCAACACCAGCGTTGATCCTGCAAATGCAGAGATCCGCGACATGCTACTGGCCGAAGTGCGAACGAATTGCATATTCTTACGATACTGAAACCACATGTCCTTTAAAGAACAAGTTCTCTCCAGCTAACGGATGGTTAAAATCAATAACCACAGTGTTCAATTTAACTTCTTCAACAACACCTTGAACTTGATGTCCCTCAGGCGTTTCCATTGGAATGACTTCCCCCACTGCAAACACATCTTCGTCGAACTCACCATCTTCTTCCATGAAATCGCTTTTCGGAAACTCCATATAATATTCTTCCTGCTCATCTCCGTATGCTTCTGCACAAGGAATGCTAATGCGAAATTCATCGCCAACATTCAATCCAGCTAATCCTTTTTCAAATCCTTCAATCATTGGATCAACCTTGAAAGTAAATCTCATTGGTCCTTGTTCCAGGGTAGATTCTACCAATTCTCCGTTTTCATCGTCGATGAAAAGTTCGTAATTCACCTCTATGGTGGCTCCTTCTTTTATCATTTCTTTTTGATTTTAATTTTCTGTCCGATTTGTATTTTGTTCGGTGTTAAACCCTTGTTTAGTTTCACTATTGAATCAACAGACACTCTGTTTTTAGAAGCAATCCCCGAAAGACTGTCGCCTGATTTCACTGTATAATAAACATACTCTGGGGTAGCAGGCTTCGGAGGCGTTGGTTTCGGAGCTTCTGCTGGCGGGATTACCTTCGGTGTATTGGTTGAAGTCGAATCGGCTGGCTCGGTTACTTTAGGAATCGTAATGGTCTTCTTCACCTTCACTTTAACCTTTAAGTTTTGACCGATTTTCAATGATGAAGACTTCAGCTTATTCCATTTTTTAATGTCAGAAGAGGAGACTCCGTATTTCGTTGAAACGCCTTTCAGTGTTTCGCCTTTCTTTACTTTGTGGGTCTTCCATTGATCTTCCCAAATAACTTTTGTTGTTTGTCCAGCACCACCCTCGGTTGATGCGGTATCCGCTACAACAGGCCCTGGTTCTGGCTTTTTCACCTCACTGGCTAAATAAATCTCTTTTTCATGAGCCAAGAAGTCGCCAATTTTCTCCACGGGTAACATTAAGTAATGGACCTGCCCATTGTCTGGAATCTCCTTCAATTTGTATGTCCCGTTCAAATAGGTGATTTCCTCAAGTGGAAGATTCAAGCTCTTAGAAACGACTTCAAAATCTACTCTTCCTGTAACATGAATCGTGTCTGTTTCGAAATACGACATGGCCGCTTTCTTAGCAAAAATGTTATGCTCCGTAGAGTAGTTCATAATGTAATTCACCGCAATAAATGCGGGAACATAACCTTGTGTTTCCTTCGGAAGGAATTGCTTAATGGCCCAAAAATCTTTCTTGCCATTGGCGCGACGAATAGCTTTGTTTACGTTACCCGGGCCACTGTTATAGGCCGCCAAGGCAAGATTCCAATCGCCGAATGTGTTGTATAAAAAACGCAAGTATTTACAAGCTGCTTCTGTTTCCTTTATCGGGTCGAAACGCTCATCCTGATAACTCGTAATGTCCAAGCCATACATCTTTCCGGTTCCAGGCATGAACTGCCAAAGTCCCGCAGCACCTGCTCTAGAGATGGCGGTTGGATTCAAAGCCGACTCAACAATAGCCAAATATTTCAACTCAAGCGGAATATTGTATTTCGCAAGTGCATCTTCAATCAGAGGGAAATACAATTGAGAAAGACCTAAAACCTTTGCGGTTACATCTCTTCTTCTTACTGAGTAGAGCGCAATGAAATCACGTACATTGTCGTTGTACACCAAATCGAAAGGGCTTTCTCTATCAAGCACTTTCATTCTTTCGCGCGTTAAATCTTCAGGGAAATTTGGAATGTGATCTGCAGGATAATCATATGCATTTTGAATGTCTGGATCTGCAGAAAAACAAAAATGATTGAGATAACTCGCTACAAGCATCCGGTCAATTTCATCAATCTCTTCTTTCTTCAATCCCGCCACCTGACGATCTTGCAAAGTGTCCTTCGGAATTTCAATGGCACTTACGCTCCAAAACGATAGCACGCCCAGTAATACTGTAACTAATTTTTTCATTATGATTTCCCTTTATAAAGAGGGCAACAACGTTTCAACGTGTTTATTGCCCTTCCGTTTCGGATACAATTTCCGAAAAAAATGCATTATTTCCAATCTAGAAAAAACACAATTGTGAACACTCTGTTAGGGAAAAACTCGCTTAGCCTAGGATAATAAGGCTTCTAGCGTTTTTGAAAACACGAACAAATCATTGTCTTCCTTGTGACGAGCGGTAACCTGAATGCCAAAAGGTAAGCCTGTTGTTGATTCTTTTCCACATGGAATAGATATCGCTGGGTTGCCCGTAAGGTTTGCATGCACCGTGAAAATGTCTTGCATGTACATGGAAATTGGATCCTTCGACTTCGCGCCAAATTCAAAGGCTACATCTGTGCAGGTTGGAGAAAGCAAGAAGTCGTATTGATCGAAAATAGCTTTCGTCTTCTCTTGCAACACGCGGCGCACGCGCTGTCCCGTACCATAATAGGCATCTATATATCCTGAACTCAACACGAACGAACCCAATAAAATTCTACGCTTCACTTCACGACCAAAACCTTCGGTTCTGCTTTTTCTGTATGTCTCGTCAATGCCTTTCGCTTCTTTACTTCTATAACCGTAATTAATTCCGTCGAAACGGGCTAGGTTGGAAGAAGCTTCTGCCGTGGTTAAAACGTAGTATGCGGGAACCATATAGTCTAAATACGGAAAAGATATCGGTTCAACCGTATAGCCTTCCGACTTTAAATTATCTATGATTGAGTTGATGCGTTCACGAATTTCCGGATGAACCGCTTCGCTTTCAACCGCTTCTTTCAAATAAGCAATCTTTGGTTTGCTTGCGCGAACTGACGCTGCTGGAAGGACTTCCAACAAAGCTGTGCTGTCGTATGCATCTGGACCGCCAATGATTTTCAATAATAATTCTGCGTCTTCCACGCACTTGGTCATTGGACCTATTTGATCGAAACTTGAAGCGTAAGCAATAAGTCCATATCTAGAAACCGCGCCGTAGGTAGGTTTCATACCCACAATGCCCGTGAATGAAGCGGGTTGACGAATAGATCCTCCTGTGTCGCTCCCCAAGGCGGCTAAACAAAAGTCTGCTGCTACCGCTGCAGACGCACCACCCGAAGATCCCCCAGGTACACAATTTTCATTCAACGGGTTTTTAACCGCACCGTAATAAGATGTTTCGTTGGAAGAGCCCATCGCGAACTCGTCGCAATTCAGTCTTCCAATAATAATTGCATCTTCTGCCAAAATGCGTTCTACAACGGTTGCACTGTATAACGATTCAAATCCCTCAAGGATTTTAGATGATGCCGAAACTTTATGATTTTTATAACAGATGTTATCTTTAATGGCAATGACCATTCCCGCAAGTTTACCCGCGGTTCCATTGTCTATTTTTTGTTGAATTAGCTCAGCTTGCGCGAGCGCCTCATCTCCCCAAACCTCGATGAACGCATTCAAATTCATGCGCGCTTCAATGTTTTGAAGGTATTGAGAAACAACGTTTTTTAACGAAATGGATTTTGAGGAAAGCTCAGACTGAACTTCCTTCAAGGAATGAAACACCATTGTGAATAGATGTTATTTATTCTCGATCTTGTCAGACTCTGAAGGCGTTGAAGAAGTTCCTTCGCCTTTGCTAGCGTCTTTGAATTCCTTCATTCCTTTTCCTAGACCACGCATCATTTCTGGAATTTTCTTTCCACCAAACAACAACATTACTACCGCTAGAATTAAAAGAATCTCTGGCCAACCTAATTTTCCCATGACTTAATTTTTAGATGCACAAATATACGACAAACCAAAGGTTATAGCTTACTCGGACAAACGAAATTGGTTTTGGGTAAAGAGGTCTTCGAAATAGCGTTGTAACCACCCGCAATGTCAATGACATTGTGTATTCCACGACTTTTCAAAATACTTGCTGCGATCATGCTGCGGTATCCACCTGCACAATGAATGTAATTGTTCTCTCCTGTTTTGAAGGCGCTCATGTGCTGATTCAACTCGTGAAGAGGCGCGCTAGCAACAGCTTCTAGGTGCTCTGCCTCGAATTCCGTAGGCTTCCGAACGTCAATAGTATTCACTTTTTTATCGGAAGCCAATTCCGCAAATTGCTCGGCAGAAACGCTTTCAATCTGATCTATTTCGTTCTCTGATTTATCCCACGACTCAAATCCGCCTTCCAAATATCCAACAACACCGTCGTAGCCTACACGCGCCAAACGCGTGATTGCTTCTTCTTCCTGACCCGGCTCTGTAACCAACGCAATGGGTTGCTTCATGTCTGTGATCAAAGTTCCCACCCACGGAGCGAAATCGCCCTTCAATCCAATGTTCACTGACCCTGGAATGAATCCTTTGCAAAATACTTGCGGACCGCGAACGTCTAACATTAACACACTTTCATCTTCCATCAATACCGTAAACGCCTCCACAGACAGCGGTTTCAATGAGTGTTGAACAACACCTTCCAAAGAAGAAACGCCTTTCTTATTCATGGCTACATTCTCGGGGAAATAAAACGGAGGGGGCAACAAGCCATCCGTTACTTCCTGAATAAACGCTTCCTTCGTCATGTCTTGTAACGCGTAATTCACTTCCTTCTGATGACCTAATGTGTCGAAGGTTTCTTTGCTCATGTTCTTACCACAAGCCGATCCAGCGCCGTGCGCAGGATAAACCGTAATGTCGTTTTCCAACGGCATTAATTTGTTTCTTAAGCTGTCAAATAAAAATCCAGCTAAATCTTCCTTCGTTAATTCACCCGACTTCTGCGCCAAATCTGGTCTTCCAACATCGCCAATGAAAAGCGTGTCTCCAGTAAATACCGCCACTTGTTTTCCGTTTTCATCGCGAAGCAAATAACACGTGCTTTCCATCGTGTGCCCAGGTGTGTGCAATACTTCAATCGTACAATTTCCAACAGAAAGAATTTCTCCGTCAGTTGCACTATGAGAAATAAATTCTGTTTTTGCATTCGGGCCGAAAACAATGGTAGCCCCAGTATAAACCTGAAGGTCTAAATGTCCGCTTACAAAGTCTGCATGAAAATGCGTTTCTAAAATGTATTTGATCTTCACTCCCGAAGCGGTTGCTCTATCTGTGTACGCTTTCGTATCGCGAAGCGGATCTATGATAACGGCCTCTCCGTTGCTTTCAATGTAATAAGCGCCTTGCGCTAAACATCCAGTATAAATCTGTTCAATTTTCATAGTATCTCAATCATTTCTTTCGATAACATATACGTTCCCACGACCAACAAAAGTACAACGAAGGACTTTCGCAAAATCGCATCTGACCATTTTTTAGAGAGTAAAGTTCCAACTACCACACCCACAACAGCCAAGGCTAAGAAAGGTATTAAGATGGAAAAATTCAAGGTGTTTAATTCTGAATAAGACACGGCTAGTCCTGATGCTGAATTCAAAGTAATCACCACAAAGGTTGAAGCAATGGCCGCAGACATTGTTGTGTTGCGGTAAGCATAAATAGCAGGGACTATTAGGAATCCCCCTCCCACGCCAATGAGCGAACCTAACACCCCGACAACAGCAGCGTTCAAAGCCAACGAAACAAGGCTTTTGCCTTTAGCTTTCTTCGGATTCATAAGTTTGTAGGCCACAATGTACATGATGGTCACAAAAAGCAAAAGCAAGATACTTTGCGTTGAAACCTTCCAGCCTAAAATAAAAAATTCTTTGGGTAAACTCGGCAACACAAAGAATTTGGTTAATGCTATGAAGACGGCGGAAACCGAGGCAAACAATAGGGCTAAGCGCCATTCGACTTCTTTTCGGCTTTGAATTCCACCAACGATAGAACTGAAAAACAAGATCGCATATGATGAAACCACAGCGGCGCGTAAATCAAAACCAAAAAAATAAACTAAAATAGGAATGGTAAGTATTGCACCACCTCCCCCAAGGACGCCCAGCACAAAGCCCATGAGCAAAGCTCCGAAAAATCCTAGGGCCATTGTAAGTTCCATAGTGCAAAGATAGTTCTTCGAGAAAACAACGAGGTGATGTTCGTCACCTAAGACTGGCTATGCTCATTAATCGCTGTGTGTAATCGTTCGAGGGATGAAGGAAAACCTCTTCCGTGCTGCCTTTTTCAACCAACTCACCTTTCCGCATAACCATAACATTGTTGCTCATGTGATAGACCCCCGGCATGTCGTGAGAAATAAATAAATACGTCAGACCGAACTCTTCCTTCAAATCGTTTAACAAATTCAACACCTGCGCTTGAACTGAAACATCAAGGGCTGCAACGGCTTCATCGCAAATAATTAACTTCGGGGTAGTAGCCAATGCGCGAGCAATAACAATACGCTGACGCTGTCCGCCTGAAAAGTTATGTGCGTATCGCTGCGCGCTATCAGCGGGCATTCCAACCGCATTCAGTAAATATTCTACGCGCTTTTTTCGTTCCGCGTTTGTGCTCCCAATTTTATGAATGTGCAAGGGTTCAAGAAGCATGTCTTCAATTTTCAACTTCGGATTTAACGATGCGAATGGATCTTGAAAAACCATTTGAATATCCTTCCGAAATTTATTCGGAAAGGAATTTCTGTTGCCAATAAGCTGCTCTGCTTCGAACCAAACCTTTCCGCTTGTTGGCGCAAGAAGCCCCATAAGCATGCGGCTCAACGAGGTCTTACCGCATCCACTTTCACCAATTAAACCAAGGGTTTCACCCTGTTTAATTTCGAAGGAAACATTGTTCACAGCAGGAATAGTTTGACCGGGATAAACCTTCGTTAATCCTTCAACATGCAATAAAATATTTTCACTTTCGGAAAATGAATAATGCTTTTCATCTCTATCGTTTCCTAACGTAATCAAACTCTTTCCCTTCGAAGATTTCGAAGGTCGACAAGCGAGTAGTCCTCTTGTATAATCGTGCTGTGGATGATTCAAGACTTCCTCTGCATTGCCCTGTTCAACAGCGTTTCCAGACTTCATCACAACAATGTAATCTGCCATTTCCTTCACCACATGCAAGTCGTGAGAAATGAAAAGAACCGACATGTTTCGTTGTACTTTAAGCTTTTTGATTAGCTCTAAAATGGATGCTTGCACTGACGGGTCTAGGGCAGTTGTTGGCTCGTCTGCTATGAGCAGTTGGGGCTCGGAAGCCAACGCCATGGCAATCATTATGCGTTGACGTTGTCCGCCCGAAAACTCGTGTGGATATTTCTTTAGAGCACCTGTCGGATCTGGCATTTCAACCTCTTCCAACAAGGAGAGCACTTTACTTCTTCGCGCTTCTTTATGTTCATGTTGAAGGCATTCCTCCATTTGCTGCTGACACGTCATTGCGGGATTGAGCGCCGTCATGGGCTCTTGAAAAATAACTGCAATCTTCTTTCCGCGAAGAGAAACCAAAACTTCGTCTGTGGGCTTCACTGTTCGTTCTTCCGAGCCCAACAATTCGCCCGAAAGAAAAATATCTCCGGAAGGAAACGTTAAATTTTTTGTTGGAAGTAGCCCGAGCAACGACATCGCGCTTACCGATTTTCCACTTCCAGATTCACCCACCACCGCAGTTATCTTTCCTGCGAAAAGCGCATAGGACAATGTATTCACAACAATTCTGTTGTTGAAGGCCACACTTAAATTTCGTATTTCCAACAAAGTTTTCACTAGCTGCAAGATGACTATTATTTCAGTTGGAAAGACATTTGTCGGTTGAAGAAATAAACATTGCAATCGCAATAAACCTTCCTGCCGAATAGCCTTCTTATTTGAACTCTGCTTAACTTTATAAAACCTCAAAAATATTTCTTGTGAAAAAACTTATATTTCTATTCGCTATTCTAATCAGTTCAATTGGAGCATTCGCACAAGTAACGTGGAGTGAAAATGTAGCGCCTATTCTATTTGACCACTGCACTACTTGCCACCACGAAGGTGGAATTGGACCGTCTTCATTCATGACTTACGACGATGCTTACAACAGTTCGGCTGGGATTTTAGGGGCCATCACTTCTGGACAAATGCCGCCATGGCCGGCTGATCCTAATTACCGTCACCTCGTTGGCGAAAATGTGTTGACACAAGCAGAAAAACAAACCATTGAAGATTGGATTGTTGGAGGCGCCCCTAGCGGCGATTTGGCGCTTGCACCCGCTGCACCGGTTTACAACAACAACACGCAACTTCCCTCTGTAGATCAATCGTATCAGACGCCAGATTACACAAGCCCTGCAACAAACAGCGACTACTATAGAACCTTCGTTATTTCAGGTGGATTGACTCAAGATAGATGGATTGACGGAATTGAAATCATTCCCGGAAACGCAGACATTGTTCACCACGTAGTAATATCCTATGATCCAACTGGGGCGGGCGCTACATTAGATGCGAATGATCCTGGAGATGGGTTTCAGTCGAGTGGAGGAAGCTTGGTAAACGGAGCAAAATTTCTTGCGGCTTGGGCCCCCGGCGGAGGACCTTTGTGGGTGCCATTCGGTTTTGCTCAACGCCTTGAGGCGGGCGGAGATCTCTTGGTTGAATTCCACTACCCGGCGGGCACACTGGGTCAAACAGATCAAACCACGATCAATCTTCATTATTCAGACGACCCAACTCCACGAGAAGTTTGGTACAATCCTATACTCAACCATGCGCCTGGAATTTTAGATCAAAATTTTCTATTTATTCCTGCAAATCAAACCGCAACATTTACTGAAACATACTCCGTTCCTGCAGAGATCACGCTAATCGGAGCCTTCCCTCACATGCATTTAATTGGAAGAAGCATCAGTAGTTGGGCTGAACTTCCAAGTGGCGCCACAGAACCACTAATCAGCATTCCTTCTTGGGACTTCAATTGGCAGTTAAGTTATAACTATCCACAATTGATTCACATTCCACAAAATTCAAACCTTCGTGCAGAAGCATTTTACGACAACACTTCTGCAAATCCGTACAACCCAAACAGCCCGCCGCAATTGGTGATGGCGGGAGAAGAAACAGGAGACGAAATGATGATTGTGTTCTTCGCTTATACCTATTATTTACCGGGAGATGAAGACATTGTTGTTGAACCAATCGTGAGCACAGAAGAGCAGCATTTTGCGAAACAGCAATTCGATGTTTTTCCAAATCCGAACAACGGAACATTCAATGTTCAAACATTCAATCAACGCTTCGATAAAGCCCTTGTCACTGTTACAGATATTAGCGGCAGGGTCGTTTACGAATCGAAATGGAACATCCCAGGCGGAATGCATACGCAAACTCTGGAGCTTGACCTTCCAAAAGGAATTTACGTACTACACGCTGAAGGACAAACCACTCACGAAAGTGAGCGTTTTATTATTGAATAATTAAAACGAAAACTTCAACGAAAAAACGTTGCTATACAGAACGTCGGAAGAATTTCCAACATCTGTTAACGCATAGTCAATAAACATTTTTCGAAGGCGAATGCCTATTCCAATATTGGGTTGATAGGTAGTGTACTCTTCCTCGAAATCCTTTACCCGCTGTGCGTTTCCAACTCCTGCTCTGAAAAAGATGGTGTTCGAATAACCTACTTCCAAACCAATATTCGGATCAATACTAAACGTATTTCCAGACACCAAAGCATTACGCTGTCCGTCTGTGGTGATCGTCGCATTTCCTTCCACCAAAAATGAAATTTTTTCTTTGTTGAATTTGTAGCCCGCACCCAATATCGCTCTCGGCAACGCAATCTCCAATCCGTTTTTCGGAAGTTCGTTTCCTGTTTGTTCAAAGACGGCAGTTGCGGTTGAGCCTAAGCTGAACGACCATGCGTTGAACGTTGAGCTGGCATCGCGAATAACAGCGCCCATGCACAAATGCTTTCCTTGGTACTGCGCACCTAGATCGAATCCGAATCCAAATGAGCGTGCGAAATCTCCAATCTGTCTGTAAATAATTTTCGCTGTTCCACCAATGTTTACGCGACTTGCCCATGGCTTGTGAATGAAAGGAACCCCCTTCTTCGCGTAAGAAAATAAGAACGCGTAATCCGCTGCGTTAAATGTTGTAACCCTCGAATAGTCAATGTTTCCGTTGGGGTCGTACAAATCCAACGTGTTCGGAATATCATCTATTCCAAAACGAATCATAGAAAAAGATGCCGCTGACGTTGAATCGAGTCGCTTGCCCACTGCAGCATAATCGTACTTCGCAATTCCGGCATAAGACTCGCTGTGCATGAGTGCCGCGTCTAACTTATTACCAAGTCCCATTAATCCTGCAGGATTCCAATAGCCCGATGTTACATCGTTCACGCTACTGACTTGCGCCTGTGACATTCCCATAGCACGCGCCCCAACACCTATTTGCAAGAATTCGTTCACATAGACACGCGCTACTTGAGCTTGCACAACGGTTGCAGCGCAAAAGAGTAAGGCAACAAGTACAATTTTCGAAATGCAATTTTTCTTCATGAGCGTGGATGAAACGATAGTCTTCGCAGATTATTTCCTTATACCGAAATTACTTCTTCCACCACACTCGGAAGCTTGGCTTTCAAAAGGTTTTCAATTCCTCCTTTCAACGTTTCCTTTGAAGATGGGCAACCCGCGCAAGAGCCTTTCATTTCAACAAAAACTTTCTTCTCATCGTAACCTACGAAGTCAATGGCGCCACCGTCCGCTTCCACTGCTGGACGAACAAACTCTTCCAACAACGCCATAATTGCATCGTCGTGTTCCGAAGGTTTGAACCTTGAACGATCAACTGCTGATGGCGATGACCCTCCAACTTTCGCTTCTTCAATCATGCTTGCACTTCTGCTCATAAGCTCTGCGGGAACAGTAGAAACCGCAATCTCGTTGTCCATGAGCCACTCACGAATGTATTCGCGAAGCTGCATCACAATCATGTCCCAATCAATGGTGCCGTCTTTCGTTACGGTCACGAAATTATGTGCAATAAATACATTGGTTACAAATGGAAAATTAAAAAGCTCTTCCGCAAGAGGCGAAGAACCCGATGCTTCGGCCTTCGATTTATATTCAACTTGAAGTCCGCCAGTTAATAGCAAACGATCCGCAACGAACTTCATAGATGAAGGATTCGGGGTCATTTCAGCATATACAGCCGTCGGAATTTTTTTTCTTTCGTTCATGTTACAAATGTAATTGCATTACTCGAAAACATTTACAATGAATGTTTATCTTTAAACCTCGTATTTTCGTTTAATTCGTTTGTGAATTTTTCACTTCAACATACAACATGAGAAAACTCTTGGTATTCATTTTACTTGCATCAAATGGCGTTGCAGCCTTCGCGCAAGAAACCTTTCCGTTCAATGGGGTTCGTCCGAAGGACGTAACGGCCTACGCTCTTATTAACGCCACCGTGTACTCCACTCCAGAAAATAAATTGGAAGGAGCAACCGTGGTCATTGAAAAAGGGAAAATAATCGCTGTTGGAAAAGGAATCGCTATTCCCTCGAATTGCGTTAGCATTGATGCAACAGGCAAGTTCATCTATGCTGGATTCATCGATGTTTTTTCATCTTATGGCATTCCAAAAAAACAAAACGACAATCACGGCGAAGAAACTGAAGATTCAGGAAAAAATGTTCTCGGCTGGAACGCCGCTATTCATCCGGAATACAACGCTTCTATGCAACTTCAACACAACGAAGAAGATGCCGAAAGCTATCGCAATGCGGGAATAACCGCAGTGTGCTCGCACAAGGCCGATGGTATTTCACGCGGAACAGGAGCGCTTGTTTCTTTGGGAAATGAAATTCATGCAGACGTTATTAGCGCTGAGGCTGCAGCCTATTTCTCATTCAACAAAGGAAGCAGTCCGCAACAATATCCATCTTCCATCATGGGAAGTATTGCGCTTTTAAAACAAACGTATTGCGACGCGAATTGGTATGCGAGTTTGAAAGGAGCAGGGGAGACCAATCTTTCATTGCGCGCCTTCAACGCGAACAGCAATCGCGCGCAAATTTTCGAAGCGAACGATAAGTGGAACATTCTTCGTGCCGACGCAGTGGGCGATGAATTCGGAGTTCAGTATCTCTTCAAAACAAACGGAAATGAATACCAACGTTTGGAAGAAATGAAAGGCACGAAAGGTAAATTCATTATCCCTGTAAACTATCCGCAAGCCTTCGATGTGAGCGATCCAGCGAGCAACCGTTACATAACAACTGCTGAAATGAAACACTGGGAGTTGGCGCCATACAACCTTGCCTACATGCACAAGGCTGGACTTGAGTTTTGCATTACCACACAAGGCTTGGAAGACAAAAATCAGTTGTTGGAAAATGTGAAAACGGCGGTTGAAAACGGTCTTCCTGCAAACATCGCGTTGGCCGCTTTAACCACTCGTCCTGCGCAATATTTAAACGAGCAACAACGCGTAGGTTCTGTCCTTGCGGGATACGACGCAAACTTGATCATTACCAACAAAGAGCTTTTCACGAACGGTTCTAAAATCCTTGAAACATGGGTAAACGGAAAACCTTATTTCGTTTCGAATGCCGAATCCCTTTCACTTGAAGGAACTTACACTGTCTCAGTTTTAGGAACAACGGTTCAAGCTGAAAGCAAGAAGGGCAAAGGAGAAGGAGTAGTGATTACTTCTAAATTGAAAACAACAGATGCGCTGAAAAAACTTCACAACGAACTGGGATCAACCGCACAAGATTCAACTTTGTTTCAGTTGAAGTTACAATTGAAAGATGGATTCCCTGTTGGAGAGTTAACATTGGATAGCGCAGCATTCGTGCGTGTTTCAGGAAATATTCACGCTAAAGAAAAAGAGTTGTCGTTAGACCTAACATCGTTCGGAAAATCAACGCTTTCAATCAACGCAACCGTAGTAGCTCTTCCGAAGAAAGAAGAAGAGAAGAAAGGCGAAAAAACAAAAACACTTCCTGGAGAAATCGTTTATCCGTTCACCGCATACGGCAAGTCTTCACTTCCGCAAAAAGAGAATGTTGTGTTTCGAAATGCAACCCTTTGGACATGTGAAAACGGAACCGTTCAAGAAGGAGATTTGTGGGTGAAGAATGGAAAAATCGCTGGAATAGGCGTAGACCTTAGCATTCCGAAGGGAGAAGTGGTTCAGGAATTTGATGCAAAAGGAAAACACATTACACCGGGTATCATTGACGAGCACAGCCACATTGCGCTTTCGAGTGTGAACGAAGGCACGCAAGCGAGTAGCGCTGAAGTGGAAGAAGGAAGTGTTATTTATCCGGAAGACATTGATATCTATCGTCAGCTCTCTGGAGGAACTACCGCTTCACAATTGTTGCACGGAAGTGCTAATCCTATTGGCGGACAGAGCGCATTGGTGAAGTTGCGTTGGGGTGTAAATGCGGAAGGGATGAAGATTGAGAACGCTCCTGGATTTATCAAATTCGCTTTGGGCGAAAACGTGAAGCAAAGCAATTGGGGAGATCGCGCAATGACTCGCTTCCCTCAAACCCGCATGGGAGTAGAGCAAGTTTACTACGATCATTTCTATCGCGCGCTGGAATACGGCAAGGCGTGGGACAACTACAACGCGGCTTGCAAAAAAGTAAAGAAAGGACTACCCATGCCCCTCGCGCCGCGTAGAGATCTAGAATTGGAAACCATTCTAGAAATTCTTCGCAAAGAAAGATTCATCAGTTGTCACAGCTATGTGCAAAGCGAAATCAACATGCTCATGCATGTAGCAGATAGCTTCAACTTCAAAATAAATACATTCACCCACATTTTGGAAGGCTATAAAGTCGCTGACAAAATGAAAGCTCACGGAGCCGGAGCTTCTACATTCAGCGACTGGTGGGCCTACAAGGCTGAAGTGAAAGACGCCATTCCATACAATGCTGCGCTTATGTATGAGCAAGGAATTGTGGTAGCCATCAATTCCGACGATGCGGAAATGGGCGCACGCTTGAATCAGGAAGCTGGAAAGATTGTGAAATACGGGGGCGTTCCCGCAGAAGAAGCCTTGAAAATGGTGACCCTAAATCCTGCAAAACTTCTTCACCTCGACGATCGCATGGGTTCGTTGAAAGTGGGGAAAGACGCAGACTTCGTGGTTTGGAACAACGAACCCCTGAGCATCTATGCACGGGCAGAAAAGACTTACATAGACGGAACGTGCTACTTCAACTTGGAAGAAGATGAAAAAGCCAGAGACGCTTTCACGGCCGAACGCGAACGCATCATTCAAAAAATGGAAGACGCTAAAAACAGCGGTGCTTCAACCAGAAAGCCACAACCAAAGACTCCGCATCACTTCCATTGCGACAGTATGGATGAGACCTCGAAAGGAATTTTCATTAAAGAATAAACGAACATGACTATCCGAAAAATATTTTTATCACTCGCGCTTCTTGCAACTGTTTCCGCGCAAGCACAGCACAGGCCAACTCCCGCGGCAGCGCAGAACGAGTCTATTCTTTTGACCAACTGCTACGCGCATTTGGGAAATGGTAAAGTGATCGAGAACGCCTTCATCGCTTTCGAAAACGGCATACTTACCCTTGTTGCAGATGCTACTGTTTCTCGCATAGACGTGACAAAATTCGACAAGGTTATTCCTATCGAAGGTCAGCATGTTTATCCTGGATTTATTGCACCTAACTCTTCGTTGGGATTGGTTGAAACAGATGCCATTCGTGCACAAAACGATTTGTATGAAGTGGGAACTTTCAAACCGAGCGTTCGTTCGGTTATTGCGTACAACGCAGACTCGGAAATTATTCCCACCGTTCGTTCGAACGGTGTGTTATTGGGACAAATAACGCCGCGAGGCGGAATAATTTCAGGCTCTTCTTCAATCATGCAATTCGATGCGTGGAACTGGGAAGATGCTGTTGTTCGCGCAGACGATGGCCTGCACCTCAACTGGCCGCAAGTCATTCACAGACACTACGACAAAGGAAGAATTCTTGTGTCTAAAGTGAAAAGCTACGATAAACAAAAGCGCGAAATAGAACTGTTCTTCAGCGACGCCAAAGCCTACGCTAAAGCTCCAAAGGGAGATTTGACTGAGCTTCGCTTCGAAGCCATGAAAGGGCTTTTCGACGGAAGCAAAACACTTTACGTTCATGCAGATGAATTGAAATCTATTCACGAAGCGGTACAATTCAAACGCGACATGGGCATTGTGAAGATGGTGCTTGTTGGCGGATACGACGCACCACTTGCGGCTTCTATTTTAAAAGAAGAAAATGTTTCTGTGCTTCTTCGTCGTGTGCATGATCTTGCTTCTTTGGACGAAGACGATCCACACGCATCTTTCGCTTTAGCAAAAAAATTATACGACGCTGGAATCCTTTTCGCATTTCAAAACGAAGGAGACATGGAGCGCATGGGCACGCGAAACCTACCGTTCATGGCCGGTACCGCCGTTGCGCACGGACTTCCATACGAAGAAGCCGTGAAGGGTTTAACTATAAACGCAGCTACGATTTTAGGCATCGATAAAAAATACGGAAGTCTTGAAGTGGGAAAAAGTGCAACACTTTTTGTTTCTTACGGCGATGCCTTGAACATGACCACGAACCAATTGCGACTTGCGTACATCGACGGAAGACGCATTGAACTAAGCAATATGCAAACTGAAATGTACTTGTTATACAAGAACAAATACGATAAAGAACGAAGCAAATAAAGCCGTTTCTTTGCAGGGAATATAAAAACCTATGGCACGCGTATTAACAGGCATTCAAAGTACAGGAACACCGCATCTAGGTAATGTGTTGGGCGCAATTGCTCCGGCAATTGAAATGAGCAATCATCCTTCCAACGAAGCGTATTTATTCATTGCTAATTTCCACACCTTAACTCAACTTAAGAACGCTGAAGAAATTCGCAACAACACGTATAGCGTCGCTGCAACGTGGTTAGCGTGCGGGTTCAACACAGATAAAAATGTATTCTATCGTCAAAGCGATGTGCCTGAGGTAACAGAACTCGCTTGGTATTTGAACTGCTTCACGCCGTTCCCCATGCTCGCTAACGCTCACAGTTTTAAAGACCGTCAAGATCGTTTGAAAGAGGTGAATGCTGGGTTGTTCACCTATCCGGTTTTAATGGCTGCAGATATATTGTTGTACGACGCAAACGTTGTTCCCGTAGGAAAAGATCAGCTTCAACATTTAGAAATTACGCGCGACATTGCTTCTGCTTTCAATCACCAAATGGGAGAAACATTTGTGATACCCGATTCAAAAGTGAATGAAGCAACCATGTATGTTCCGGGAACAGACGGACAAAAAATGAGCAAGAGCTACGGCAATTACATTAACATTTTTCTTCCTGAAAAAGAGCTGAAAGACATTATCAATAAGAACATTATTACCGACGCTACAACGCTTGAAGATCCAAAGGATCCTAACGCCAATAGCATTTGTGCATTGTACGAACTCATTGCTGGTAGAGCCGAAGCGGCTGTTCTTTGCGAAAAATTAATCGCGGGAAATTTCGGATGGGGACACGCGAAAAAAGAATTGCTTGGAGCTATACTTACGCGTTTCGAAGCAGAAAGAAAAAGCTACTTCGAATACATTTCAGACTTCACTTCACTTGAAAATATTTTAAAACAAGGTGGGGAAAAAGCACGTATTACTGCCTCTCATACCCTTGATCGCGTTCGCAAGAATTTAGGTTATTCGGGATAGTCGTTCGTTTCGTATCTTTCCATTCTAAACCAACCCAACCTTGCACTTCATCCTAGCGCCCATATATTTCGTCTATAAACTTTGGATTGGTTTAGTCTTTTGGATAACCCTTATTTTTCTTTACATTCCTTTCGTTTGGGTTTACAAAAAAAGAGAACGTCATCTTAAAGCATTCGTCTTAAAACGTTTTTGGGGAAAGCTCATTCGCAAGTGCATTTTTTGTCCTATTGAAATAACCTTTGAAGCTCCTTTGCCTGAAGGATCTTTCATTATAGCGTCTAATCACAGCAGTTATCTCGACACTGTATTTATGTATGAGGCCATTGGACGTGATTTTCTGTTTGTTGGAAAAGGTGAGTTGTTAAGTTGGCCTTTGTTCTCGTTGTTTTTTCGAAAGCAAGACATTCCCATTCGCAGAGGACAAAACAAAGCAGCACTGGTGGCCTTGGATCGTGTGGCGAAAAGTTTGCGCAACGACATGAGTGTTGCCATTTATCCGGAGGGCACAATTCCAGACGACGCTCCGAAATTAATGCCTTTTAAAAACGGGGCTTTCAAGGTTGCTATTGAACAGCAAAAGCCCGTTGTTCCTATTACCTGGCACTCAAACTATAAAGTTCTTTTAGACCCGGCGAAGTTTTTTCAATACTCTCTCCCCCAAAAAATAAAGGTTACAGTGCACGCTCCAATTGCTACCGCAGGGTTAACTGCATCTGATTTATTACCTTTGCGCACTCAAGCGTTTGAAACCATTCAACGCGAATTGAATAAAACACATGAAAGTTGAAGTTGCCACCGTTCGTCGCCTAGCTGAATTAAGCAAGCTCTCTTTTTCTGAAAACGAAGAAAAAGACATGGTTGACGGGTTAAACGAAATGATTGCGTTTGTAGACAAGCTCAAAGAGATGGACACTGCAAATGTAGAGCCTCTCGTGTTTATGACCGAAGAAACGAATGTCTTGCGAGAAGACGTTGTAGAAGCGCCCGTTTCACAAGCTGAAGCGCTCAAAAACGCACCATCAAAAGACATGTATTACTTCCGTGTTCCTAAAGTAATTAAACAATAATTCATGCACGAGTTTAAAAAGCTTTCTATACTTATTCCAGCATACAACGAAGGAAGAACTATTCACTTAATTCTCGATCGAATTGCTGACGTTAAGTTGATGAACAACATTGAAATGGAAATTGTGATTGTTAACGATGCTTCCACAGACAACACTGTTGAGGCCATTGAATCATACATTGCTGCTCATCCTGAGCGAACGTTCAACTTCTACTCGCAGCCCTACAATCAAGGAAAGGGGGCGGCTTTACACAAGGCTATTGAGATTGCAACGGGTGATTATATCTTAGTTCAAGACGCCGATTTGGAATACGATCCTGATGAATACAACGACTTGTTAAAGCCTGTTTTTAAAGACGGCGCAGACGTTGTTTACGGCTCTCGTTTCATGGGAGGAAATCCTCACCGTATCCTGTTCTTCTGGCACAGCATCGGAAACAAGCTTTTAACCTTCGCCAGCAACGCCTTTACCAATCTGAATTTAACAGATATGGAAACGTGCTACAAACTTATTCGTGCAGACATTGCAAAGAATTTATTGTTGTGTGAAAAGCGTTTCGGTTTCGAACCGGAAATCACCGCAAAGCTTTCAAGAGTTCCTAACATTCGTATTTACGAAGTTGGAATTTCATATTACGGCCGCACCTACGAAGAGGGCAAAAAGATTGGCTGGAAAGACGGTGTTCGCGCGTTTTGGTGTATTGCGAAATACAATATTTGGAGCCGCAAAAACACAAAATAATCGGAGATTATTAGATGCTGAAGCAAGATTGCTTTGCAAAGATTGTTTTACAAAGGTGCTCCGCAAGGTCGCTTCGCGAAGGGGTTACTTCGACTTTGCTAAACGAAATCCTACATCATAAATTCCTTCAACCGGATTCACGCGCATGGCTTGATGGATTGACACTTTGTAGTGTCCAGAAAGCGGAAACTGCTTACGTGATTTGTAAATAATTCGATTGTCGTATAAATCGCCTAATCCTGATTTCCCATACCAATTTCCTTGAGCGTCGGCCATTGGACATTCCAACGTATCAACCGCCAATTTTCCATTTGGGAATTCCATTTCAATAAACACGTATAGATTGCTGAATTCGTATTGTTCACCGTTGCGGACATCGATAAAAAAGTCGTGTAAACTTACCGTGTCCTGAATATCGAATTCAAAATTTGCTACTTTCTTGTTGTCCCAAACACCGCCTTCAACCGGCATGTTACTCTCATAAACAAAATCATCGCCGCATGAGCTGAGAAGAAGCGTTAGACTTAAAAAAAAAACTATTCTCATCATTCTTTCGGACCTTGATTCGGGTTGTTTGGCTTGCCTTTGAAGCGAGGAGGTCTGTTGGCATTTCCTCCAGGCTTGCTGTTGCGATTGCGGTTGTTGTTGGTCGGCTTACGCTTTTTATTATCGAAACGCGTTAGGCTATCTTGTCCAACTACCTCTGCAAATTCAACACTTTCAACAATCTCTTTCTCTTCAATAAATGTCTGAACTTCACCTATCACCTCACCGCGCTTGTTCTTTTCAATGATGTCTTTTACTACATCTGCAGAAAGCGCAAACGGCCCGTCGCTGTGTTGTCCTTCAATGGTGTAATAAATAACTTGCTTGAAAATATCTGTTTTAAAATGCGTTGCAATTCCTTTCGGAAGTTTCAATTTCACGTGTGTTGGGGGTAGCATACGAACGGCTTCAACGTATTGATCCAATTCGTAATTCAAACAACACTTCAGCTTTCCACATTGCCCTGCTAGTTTGCCTGGGTTCAATGAAAGCTGCTGATAGCGTGCTGCGCCGGTAGATACCGATCTGAAATCGGTTAGCCAGGTAGAGCAGCAAAGCTCTCTTCCGCAGGAGCCGATTCCGCCAAGACGACCAGCTTCAAGACGAAGTCCAATCTGGCGCATTTCAATGCGCACCTTGAACTCTTCAGCATACTTGCGAATGAGTTCACGGAAATCTACACGGTCATCGGCCGTGTAGTAAAATATCGCGCGGGTTTTATCGCCTTGATATTCCACATCGCTAATTTTCATTTGAAGACCCAACTCGCGCGAAATTTCACGTGAACGAATCATAGTGCCTGTTTCTAACTGACGAGCATCTTGCCAGATATCGAAGTCTGATTGTACTGCTTTTCGAAGAACGCGTTTCAACTCATAATTGTCTTTGATTTCGCGACGATTCATTTGAACACGAACCAACTCACCCGCCAAAGAAACAATTCCCACATCGTATCCTGTAGAAGCCTCAACAGCCACCACATCACCTTGAAACAACTCTAAACTTCCTTTTCTAAAAAAGGCTTTGCGGCCATTTTTAAAACGCGCCTCAACCACGTCAAACGGCTTTAAGCCGTCTGCCAATGGAACTCCTGACAGCCAATCGAAAACCTCCTTCTTCCCTGTGCTGCAGGTTCCGCAATTACCATTGCTTTTACAGCCGTTAGGAACGCTCCCATCATTATTTCCACAACTCGAACATCCCATGTTTTCTATTTTATATTCTCAAATATACAAATTAGCTTCCCACTATCTTCTTGATCTCGTTCAACTTGAACAAAGCTTCAACCGGGGTAAGCGTATTGATATCAATTTTTTCTACTTCTTTTTTTATCTGAACAAGGGTCGGATCATCTAGTTGGAAAAAACTTAATTGCATTTTTTCTTCTCCTTGAACACTTCCCGATTTTCCTTTCCCCGTAGGGGCTTGACCTCTTTTTGTTTCCAATTCGTGAAGCATATCATTCGCTCTATTCACGACCGTCTTCGGCATTCCTGCCAACTGCGCTACGTGAATTCCAAAGCTGTGATTGCTTCCACCTTCTTGCAACTTCCTTCTAAAAACAATTTTTCCTTTCGCCTCAGAAACCGACACGTTATAGTTTTTAATACGCGGAAATAAGTTCGTCATATCATTCAACTCGTGGTAATGCGTTGCGAAAAGTGTCTTCGCTCTGAATTGCTCGTGCTCGTGCAGATATTCGGCAATAGCCCAAGCAATAGAAACGCCGTCGTACGTGGAAGTTCCTCTTCCGATTTCATCCAACAAAATTAAACTTCGATCACTTAAATTATTTAAAATACTGGCGGTCTCATTCATTTCAACCATGAACGTAGATTCGCCAGCGCTCATGTTGTCGTTCGCGCCCACACGTGTAAACACCTTGTCTACGATCCCCATTCTCACGCGCTTTGCTGGCACGAAAGAACCCATCTGCGCCATGAGTACAATGAGAGCAGTTTGTCGCAACACAGCGGACTTCCCCGACATGTTCGGGCCTGTGATCATCATGATCTGCTGCGTATCTCTATCGAGCGTAATGTCGTTTGCGATGTACGGATCATTCGGCGGAAGGCGCAATTCAATAATGGCATGCCTTCCTTGTTCAATCTCTAATTTGTTCTCTTCGGTAAACTCCGGGGCGCAATATTTATTCGCTACTGCAACCGTTGCGAAAGAAGCCAACGCGTCAATCTCAGCAAGCACACGCGCATTCAACTGCATACTCACCAAGTGTGGCAGCGTCTCTTCGATCAACGATTGATAAATCTGATTTTCTAAAATTGAAATCTTGTCTTCAGCGCCCATAATCTTCGCTTCGTATTCCTTCAGCTCTGGGGTAATGTATCGTTCCGCTTGTGTGACCGTTTGTTTGCGAATCCATTCCTGCGGAACCTTGTCTTTATGCATGTTTCGCACTTCCAAATAATATCCGAAAACATTGTTGAAGGAAATCTTCAAGGATGGAATTCCAGTTCGTTCGCTTTCGCGTTCTTGCACCATTTGCAAATAGTCTTTTCCTGACTTTTGCAAATTCCGCAACTCGTCTAAATCAGCATTCACGCCTTCGGCAATAACAGAACCGCGGTTCAGCGCCATAGGAGCTTCCGGATTTATTTTTTCGAAAATGTTATTGCACCAATCGGTCAACGGCTTCAACACGTTGAACAACGCTTGTATCTCTTTGCTCGTTGAATTCGCCCCCAGCGCTTGAATGTGCTCTGCCGTTTGCATGCCTTTCGCTAGCTGAAGAAGCTCCCGCGGATTCACTCGCCCGGTGGCAATCTTCGAAGCCAACCGTTCAACATCGCCAATGGTGTTCAAATGAAGACGCGTTTCAGCAAGAAGCTCTGCGTTCTTGACAAAATTTCCAACTACAAACTGACGTTTTTCAATTTGAGTAATATCTTTCAAAGGCATGAGCACCCAGCGTCGCAAAAGTCTCGCACCCATGGGTGTGCTGGTGTGATTGAGCGTGTAGAACAACGTTGCTGTTTCGTCGTAATTCGAATGCACCAACTCTAAATTTCGAATGGTGAAACGATCTAACCAAACAAACGTGTCTTCTTCAATTCGAGAAATTTTTTGAATGTGCTGCGTCTTGTGATGCTGTGTATCTTTCAAGTAATGCAACACAGTTCCGGCAGCAATTACACCGAGCTTCAATTCTTCAACACCAAAGCCTTTAAGCGATTTCGTGTCGAATTGCTTTTGCAAAACTTCTTTCGCGTAGTCCAATGAAAATACCCATTCGTCTATGCGAAACGTAAACCACTTCGTATCTCCAAACGCTTCACGGAACTGCTGATCTTCGTGCTTTTGAAACAACACTTCATTCGGACGAAAGCTTTGAAGCAATTTGTTAATGTGGGAAGTGCTTCCTTCCGCCAAATAAAATTCACCGGTGGAAATATCTAAAAAACTCACTCCCGCTTGCTGATCGCGCATAACAACCGCAGCCAAAAATTGGTTGTTCGAACTGTCGAATGTTTTCTCGTTATAACTCACTGCGGGCGTAACCAATTCAGTAACTCCTCGCTTCACAATTTTCTTGGTGAGTTTTGGATCTTCAAGCTGATCGCAAATGGCCACGCGGTTTCCCGCACGAACCAACTTCGGTAAATAAGTGTCTAGCGAATGGTGAGGGAATCCTGCTAACTCTATGTAAGTTCCTACGCCATTTTTGCGCTTGGTTAATGTAATTCCTAAAATGCGCGCGGCAGCAATAGCATCCGATCCAAAGGTTTCATAAAAATCGCCCACACGAAACAACAAAAGCGCATCTGGATATTGCGCCTTAATCTCATTGAATTGTTTCATGAGTGGTGTTTCCGCCACCGTCGATTTTTCTTCCGTCATTTTACGCCACCTTCAATTGACTCAATTTCGAACTTTCGAATTTATCTCGCGCATAGGCCAATGTTACTTTGAATTCTTTTTCTTCCGTTTGATTCGGGATTTCAAACATTAAATCCAACAAGATAGCCTCGCAGATTGAACGCAATCCCCGCGCCCCCAATTTGTATGTCATTGCTTTTTCAACAATATAATCCAATACTTTTTTCTCGAAAGAAAGTTTCACCCCGTCCATTTCAAACAACTTCACATACTGCTTCACCAACGCGTTTTTCGGTTCGGTGAGAATTCTTCTCAATGCCGATTCGTCTAGCGGACTTAGAAACGTTAATACCGGGAAGCGACCAATTAATTCAGGAATTAATCCGAACTGTTTCAAATCGGCAGGAGCAATGTATTGCAACCATCCGCCTTGTTCTTCAACCGTAAATGCATTGCGATATCCGATGCTCGCTGTGTTCATGCGGCGCTCAATGTGCTTGTCAATTCCATCGAACGCACCTCCACAAACAAACAAAATATTCTTGGTGTCAATTTGAATCATCTTCTGCTCCGGATGCTTTCTTCCGCCCTGTGGGGGAACACTCACCGCTGCTCCTTCCAGCAATTTCAATAATGCTTGTTGAACTCCTTCACCACTCACGTCGCGCGTAATGCTTGGATTGTCGCTCTTGCGTGCAATCTTATCTATTTCATCAATGAATACAATTCCGCGTTCTGCCTTTTGCACATCGAAGTCTGCGCTTTGTAAAAGTCTAGAAAGAATACTTTCAACATCTTCTCCCACGTAACCGGCTTGTGTAAGCACGGTAGCATCTGCAATGCAGAACGGAACATTCAACATCTTCGCAATGGTCTTCGCTAAAAGTGTTTTACCTGTTCCGGTTTCACCAACCAAAACAATGTTCGATTTTTCAATTTCAACTTCATCGTCTTGCTTACCTGCTGCGTGCTGCGACAATCGCTTGTAGTGATTGTACACTGCAACGCTCAAAACCTTCTTGGCTTCGTCTTGACCAATGATGTATTCATTTAAAAAATCTCTTATCTGAATAGGCTTCATTAATTCCGAAGTGCTAAATTCTTCCTGCGGAACAACAGCCTCTTCTTTGACAATCTCGTTGGCTTGTCTCGCGCAGTCGTCGCATATGTGTCCAGAAACACCCGCAATGAGAACATTCACCTCGCTCTTTTTTCTTCCACAAAACGAGCAGTTAATCTCTAGTTTGGCCATCTTTAATTCTTTCCAACAAAGGTAATGAAACTCGGCTGTTTACATAGGGTCTACGTCAATAGACACGCGAACCATTTTATATTTCTGTTGAGACGTGAGTGAATGCGAACAATCTATGAGATAGCGCTTCACTTGAGCTGGTGTTATTTCATTCGGAATTCGAATCCAAAATTGTTGAATGTAATAGTTGTTCACGCGTCCAATGGCAGGCGTTTCGGGGCCTGTATAATTTCCAAATAACGATTTGAAAAACCACGTTCCAAGTTCTGCTGCTGCGCTAAGCACCACTCCTTGTTCCTTGTGTTTCAAGGAGAGCTTTATCATGCGCGTAAATGGCGGATACCTAAACTGCTTGCGTTCTGCTAACTCCAAAGCAAAAAATTGTCCGTACTGATTGTTTTCAATCAAGGGAAAAACCCAATGCTCGGGAGCGTAAGTTTGTATCAGCACTCGGCCTCTTTCCTCTCTTCTTCCACTTCTTCCCGCAACCTGAACCATCATCTGAAACGCACGTTCTATCGAGCGAAAGTCGGGGTGCTTCAACATGCGATCGGCATTCAGTATGCCTACCAAATGAACGTTGCTAAAATCTAAACCCTTCGTCACCATCTGCGTTCCAATGAGCACATCGGTCATTCCGCTTTCGAATTCCGAAATTATTTTATGGTGCGCATTCTTTCCCTTTGCAACGTCTAAGTCCATGCGAGAAATACGCAAATGCGGCAAACACTCGCCCAACTCTTCTTCAATGCGTTCCGTTCCTGCGCCCAACATTTTGAATGCGTTCGCTCCGCAAGACGGACATTGCTGAACAGGAATTTCATGATGACCGCAGTAATGACAACGGAGTTCATGATGAAATTTATGATACGTCAAACTCACGTCGCAGTTCTTACACTCGGGTGTGTAATGACACATCTCGCACTCCCACAGCGGCGTATACCCTCTTCGGTTCTGGAACAAAATAACTTGCTTTCCCGCCTTTACCGTTGAGTCTATAGCCTCCAATAAAATCGAAGAAAAAACTCCCTGCATTCTCTTCGCCTGAAGCTCTGATCGCAGATTTACAAAATCTATTTTAGGTTGAACAGCATTGCCATAACGCTCGAACATTTCAACCAGCTGATATTTTTCTTGTGTCGCATTGAAGTACGATTCCAACGAAGGTGTTGCGCTTCCTAACACCACTTGCGCATTCGATAAAACACTTAACTTAATAGCAGTGTCTCGCGCGTGATATCGCGGAGCTGGATCTTGTTGTTTGAATGTGCCTTCGTGTTCTTCATCTACGATAATTAATCCCAGATTTTCGAAAGGAAGAAACACTCCTGAACGAGCGCCAAGCACTATATCGAATCTATGCAATTCAGAATGCACCCGATGCCACACTTCTGTGCGTTCATGGGTACTGTAGCCGCTGTGGTAAATACCCACACGAACTCCAAAAAAACGTTGAATGCGATCTATCAAATGCGATGTCAATGCAATTTCAGGAACCAACAACAACACTTGTTTGCCTTGTTGAATTTGCTCTTGCATGAGGTGCAAATACACTTCTGTTTTTCCGGAAGAGGTTACTCCGTGCAGCAGTGTTACTCCTGCATGCGATTTAATTTTTTCAAAGGCGCTTTGTTGCAATTCACTTAAAACTGGCAACGGAAGAAGTTCGTGATCTCCGCTTATCATACGCAATTCAGAGCGATCTTCTATTGCAAGAATTCCCTTTTTCACCAAAGCAGAAACAGCAGAAGCGTCTGTCTTCGATTGAATTTCAAGTTCCTTCTTCTTTACAGATTCTCCGCTCTTTCCGTCCCATTTGCTCATTTGCAAAAACGTCATCAACACTTGAATTTGCTTGTCCGCATTGCGTTTTTCCAAAGACGAAAAATGTTGTTGCAACTGCTCGTCGGTATTTCCGTTTTCTCCTAAACTCACATAAGAAACTCGCTTCGGAATGAACTTCTCTTTCACTTCTTCGAACGACGCAATGGCGTTCTTCTTCAATAGATTTTTTAATGTAGAATGAATGGAAACTTTCGGCAATGCGTGTTGAATGTCTTTCGACATAACGCCCATTCCACGGTCTTTTTCAACAATCACATCTAAAACCGAACGTTCATTCGGTGTTAGTTCAACAGACAAATCTTTTGTTGTGTAAACCGTTTCACTCGATAGTTTCAATCCACTTGGAAGAGCTGCCGTCATAACTTCTCCGAGCGTGCAAGCATAGTATTTCGCTATCCAGTCCCACAATTTCATTTGTGTTTCTGAAACTACCGGAACATCGTCCAACACTTCTTCAAAATACTTAGCCGCATAATCTTGCGGAACTTCTTCATGGACACGCCACACAATTCCTGTGTATCGTTTCGACTTTCCCAATGGCACTACCACGCGAATCCCTTGCTGAACATGGCTCTCCCAGGCTACAGGAACCCTGTAGGTAAGCACTTGCGGAAGCGCCAACGGGACAACAACATCAACAAAAAAAGTCTTCATAGTCTATAAACAAATAGAGACACGAAAGTCGTGTCTCTACTTTTATTCGGTTTGAAATTCTTATACTTTTCTTTCTAAAACTTCGTCAATCATTCCGTACTCTTTCGCCTCAGATGCAATCATCCAATAATCGCGATCGCTATCTGCCCAAACTTGATCGTATGTCTTACCGCTGTGTGTAGCAATAATATCATACAACTCTTTCTTCAATTTTTGAATTTCACGTGCCGTGATTTCAATGTCTGAGGCTTGTCCACGCGCGCCTCCTAGAGGTTGGTGAATCATAACGCGAGAGTGCTTCAATCCAGTGCGTTTTCCTGCTTCACCAGCACACAACAAAACAGCTCCCATAGAAGCAGCCATACCTGTGCAAATCGTTGCAACGTCTGGATTAATGTATTGCATGGTGTCGTAGATACCTAGACCTGCGTATACACTTCCTCCTGGAGAGTTAATGTAAATCTGAATGTCTTTTTTAGAATCTGTGCTTTCTAAAAACAACAACTGCGCTTGAATAATATTCGCGATATAGTCATCGATTTCAGTTCCCAAGAAAATAATTCTATCAGCCATCAAACGAGAAAACACATCTACCTCACGGAAAGGCATGTGACGCTCTTCAATAACTGTTCTTGTCATGTTCTCTGGACCATACATGTGAGAGATCACATCGTTCACCACTGTGCTATTGATACCTAGATGACCAGTAGCATATTTTTTAAATTCTTTGCGTTCAAACATATAGTAATATTTGTGTCGAAGATACAGCGGTTTTCAATTGAAAACCTCCCCTTCAGACGTTAGACTTTTCAACTTATTCAATAACTTCAAAACGCTTGAACTTAATGCGTCCAAGCTCACACTCGTCTTCCCACATAGCAAGCGGACGGGCGTATACAGAGCCAAAAGGAATGGATTTATAAACAACCAAGGCCTCTTGGTTTTCACTGTGATTCGCTAGCGTAATAATTTCATAAACCCCGCCTTTGTAATGTTTCCAACGCTCACCTGGCATTGGGTATCTCATCGCTTTTTCCATGTTACTGTTTTATAAAACCACTGTACCAAAATTATCTGCTAATTGCTTTCGCACTTCGTCCAATCGTTTCTTTTCCGCCAATAATATCATCACTTCATCTTCGTTGGACTCGCCTTCCAATTGAGATTCAATGGCCTTCGCTGCTATTTGTACGTGGCGCATTTTCATGCGAAATAAACAATCTTTCGCGGCCTTTCCTATGACGTACTCCTCTGATTCAGTTAATATGCCGTGTTTCGATTTCCAGTTCTCGCTAATTTGGTGGCGCGTGGTTAAAACGTTTACCGCTTCACTTCTTACGCTCTCTTCCTCATGAGAAGTAAAATTGTGATGACTCGGCATCTGATTGTCCTTCACCAATTCCAAATACTCCTTTAACATTTTCGAGTAAACTTCAGACTGAAGCGTCATGAAGTCGTGCTCGAGATTTCCAATTAAATAATCAGCCACCGATAAATGAATCACTTCACGTTTTCCTTCTTCGTTCACTATTTCAATGGGCATTTCATATTCGCCATACATCAACAAAATGCGCAGGAAATCTCGCTCTTGGGCCTCTGCATTCAGTGCATCCGGAATCGGAACCGTTTCGTCAAAAGGCGATGGAGCTTCAACAGTTGTGTGAACACCGCCTTCTTCAGAAGAAGCTGGTTTTCCTGGGCCTTTCTTTAAATTTTCTTGAAGTGATTTGTTCAGTTCTAAGAACAGAACAGACTCTCCAATGCCCATAATTTGCGAACAGTCTTGAACAAATACCGATCGCTTAATGGCATCCGGAATAAGCGCAATGCTATCCACAATTCCGCGAATTAATCCCGCTTTTTTAATGGGGTCATTACCAACCTCTTCAAGAAGTAATGCGGTTTTATATCGAATAAAATCTTTCGCATTGTCCTTCACATACAGCTGAATCTCTTCGCTGCTGTGCTTTCTAGAATAACTGTCAGGATCGTCTCCATCTGGGAATGACGAAACGCGAACGTTCATCCCTTCCTTCAATATCATGTCAATACCTCGGAAACTCGCTTTAATTCCAGCTTTGTCTCCGTCGTATAGAATAGTAATGTTTTGAGTGAATCGGCGAATCAAACGAATCTGCCCTTCGGTCAAACTTGTTCCGCTACTCGCGACCACATTCTCAACGCCCGCTTGGTGAAGGGCAATCACATCTGTATATCCTTCAACCAAAAAACAGTTGTCTTCCTTCACCATCGCGTTCTTCGCGAGGTGCAAGCCGTACAAGGTGTTCGACTTGTGATAAAGATCGCTTTCCGGACTGTTGAAATACTTCGCAATGTCCTTCTCCGCCTTCAGTGTTCTTCCACCAAAGGCAATCACTTTTCCACTCACATTGTGAATCGGGAACATCACTCTTCCGCGGAAGAAATCATAAGGCGAACCGTCCTTTTCACGCGTTAATCCCGTCTTCAATAAATAAGTTAGCGAATGTCCTGCAGATAGGGCTGCTTGGGACATCTTGTCCCATCCATCTGGACAATAACCCAACTGAAATTTCTTCAGGGTGTCTTCGCGAAATCCGCGCGCTTCGAAATAAGAAAGGCCAATGGCTCTTCCCATTTCCGAATTGTACATCTGATCTTGGAAGTATTTATTGGCGTAATCCGTAACAACAGAAAGTTGTTCGCGCTCGCTTTTTTCAGCTTTTTGTTCTTCCGTCTGACTCTCTTCTTCAATCTCAATGTTGTACCTGTTCGCCAACCAACGCAAGGCTTCCGGATAGGTAAGCTTCTCGTGCTGCATGAGGAAGTCAATGGCGTTTCCGCCTTTCCCTGAACTGAAATCTTTGTAAATTCCTTTCGCTGGAACAACGAAAAAACTCGGTGTTTTTTCATTCACAAACGGAGAAAGGCCGCGATAAGAAGACCCGCTTTTTTTCAAATGAACGAACTCGCCAACCACATCTTCAATAAGAATGGCCTGAAAAATTCGATCTATGGTGGAACGGGAAATCATGGGACTACCAAAGGTAGTGCTACATAACTACATTCACAATACGTTTTGGAACAACAATAATCTTTTTCGGGCTTTTTCCTTCCAAATATTTCGCGGTGCTGTCGTGCGCCATCACCTCCGCCTCAACATCCGCGGCACTCATCCCGGCAGGAAGCGATAAGAAAAATCTTGTTTTTCCATTGAATGAAATCGCATATTCGAAATTCTCTTCTTCCAAATACTTGTTCTCGGCAATTGGCCATGATTCATTCATCACTGAAGTTGAATGACCTAAATTCTTCCAAAGTTCTTCAGCCAAGTGAGGGGCATACGGAGAAAGCAAAACAACCAAAGGCTCCAACACCTGACGTTTGTTGCATTTCAGATCTGTAAGCTCATTGGTCGCAATCATGCAAGCACTAACAACGGTATTCCAAGAGAAGCGCTCAAGGTCTTCGGTTATCTTTTTTATAGTCTTGTGAACCACCCGCATTTCAGCCGCAGTGGCCTCTTCAGAGGAAACAGAAAACGTTTCGTTCTCCAAGAATAAACGGTGGAAGCGACGCAAGAAATTGTGCACCCCGCTAATACCCTTAGTATCCCACGGTTTGCTTTGTTCAACTGGTCCTAAGAACATTTCGTAGCAGCGTAAAGTGTCTGCGCCGAACTTTTCAATTAATTCATCTGGAGTTTGAACATTGTACTTCGACTTCGACATTTTCTCAACTTCCCAACCGCACGTGTATTCGCTGTTTTCATTCAACATGAATTCTGCGTTTGCGTATTCTGGAAGCCAGCTCTTAAATCCTTCAATATTCAATTTATCATTGTCAACCAATGAAATGTCTGCATACAAGCGCTGTGTTTCAAACTCTTTTCTTCGCTCGAAAGAAATGAAAGTGTTGCTGTCTTTTATGCGGTAAACAAAGCTGCTACGACCTAGGATCATTCCTTGGTTTATCATCTTTTTAAATGGCTCGTTGAATGGAATGTATCCCAGGTCGAACAACACTTTCGTCCAAAAACGAGAATACAACAAGTGTCCGGTTGCGTGCTCGGCACCGCCCATATACAAGTCTACTTGTCCCCAATATTTTATGCGCTCTTCCGATGCAAAAACCGAATGATTGTTCGGGTCCATGTAACGCAAGAAATACCACGAAGATCCTGCCCAACCCGGCATGGTGTTGCACTCCATGGGCATACCGTTTCTTTCCCAATTCGTTGCACGAGCCAACGGTGGTTCGCCTGATTCTGTTGGAAGATACGCGTCTACATCGGGCAATTGCGTAGGAAGTTCTTCTGTTTCAATTAATCGCGGAATTCCGTTTTCATAATAAATCGGAAACGGCTCTCCCCAATAACGCTGACGGCTAAACACCGCGTCGCGAAGTCTATAGTTCACTCTCTTTTCTCCTGCACCAATTTCCATCAAACGCTCACACACCGCGTCAAATGCAGCGTAGTAATTCATTCCGTTCAAGAAATCTGAATTCGCTAACAGCGCATCCTTTGAAGTTTCTGCCTTCTCTGACAAATCAGATTCAGCAAAAATATTTTTTATTTCTAGGTTGAAATGCTTCGCGAAATCATAGTCGCGTTGATCTCCTGCTGGAACAGCCATTACAGCCCCAGTTCCATATCCTGCCAACACGTAATCGCCTATCCAAACGGGAACTTGATCTCCCGTTAATGGGTGCTGCGCGTAGCCTCCCGTGAACACACCTGAGATTTTCTTCTCGGCCATGCGTTCGCGTTCTGTCTTCAACTTGGAATTCGCAACGTATTCCGACACAGCGTCGCGCTGTTCCTCTGTGGTCAAGACTTCTACACTTTCGTGTTCAGGAGCCAATGTTAAAAATGAAACGCCGTATAATGTATCCGGACGCGTTGTGAATACTTCAATCGTTACTTCTTTTTCTGCCTGAAAACGAACGCGTGCTCCGGAAGATTTTCCAATCCAGTTGCGTTGAATTTCTTTAATGTTATCGGGCCAATCTATCGTGTCTAAATCGGAAATCAATCGTTCCGAATAAGCCGAAATGCGCATACTCCATTGACGCATTTTCTTTTGCTCAACGGCATGTCCGCCGCGTTCGCTAACACCGTCTTTGATTTCATCGTTCGCTAAAACGGTTCCCAAAGCCGTACACCAATTCACTAAAGAGTCAGCCAAATAAGACACGCGGTAATTCATAAGCAACGCTTCCTTTTGCGCTTCGCTCATGCTCTTCCAATCGGTGTCTGTGAATTCTCCTTCGAAATGAGCTGAGAAAATATGGTCGGCTTCCAACAAATAAGTCTTCCACCAGTCTTCGTCCATGTGCGCATTCACGCCGTACGAACCGTTCTCTTCAAACTTCGCAATTAACTCGGAAATAGGTCGAGTCTTGTTCGTTTCTAAATCGTACCAAGCGTTGAACAACAATCCGAAAATCCATTGTGTCCACTTGTAATATTCCGGAGAGCTCGTTCGAACTTCTCTGCTCCAATCGTATGAAAAACCAATCTTATCAAGCTGTTCGCGGTAGCGCGCAATGTTCTGCTCTGTTGTTTTCGCCGGGTGCTGTCCGGTTAGAATTGCGTATTGTTCTGCTGGAAGTCCGAACGAATCGTAGCCCATCGGATGCAATACATTGTATCCTTTGTGACGCATGTATCGAGCATAAATATCTGAGGCGATATACCCCAGTGGATGACCGACGTGAAGCCCTGCCCCGCTTGGATAGGGGAACATGTCTAAGACGTAAAACTTCTTCTTATTCGGGTCTTCGGTAACTTTATAAGACTCGTCCTGGGCCCATTTCTTGCGCCAGTAAGCTTCAATATTTCTAAAATCGTATTCCATAAATCGTGTAGAATCGTTCGCGAAGATAGGGCGCAGAATGACCTAATTCACTAACTTCGCGAAGTATGAAATACCAACGCATTCTTCTAAAATTAAGTGGTGAAGCCTTAATGGGCGACAAACAGTTCGGAATTGACAATTCCCGTTTAGTTCAATACGCGCATGAAATTAAAGCTGTTTGGGAAAAAGGAATTGAAGTCGCTATTGTCGTCGGTGGCGGAAACATCTTCCGCGGCGTTCAAGCCGAACAAGGCGGAATGGAGCGCACACAAGGCGATTACATGGGTATGTTAGCAACCATGATTAACAGCATGGCGTTGCAAAGCGCTCTTGAATCGGCCGGGGTTCCAACACGCTTGCAAAGCGCCATTGAGATGAAACAAATTTGTGAACCATTCATCAAACGCAGAGCGGTTCGTCATTTAGAAAAAAGCCGTGTTGTTATTTTCGGAGCAGGAACTGGTAACCCGTTCTTCACAACTGATACCGCCGCTTCACTTCGTGCAATTGAAATTGAAGCCGATGTTGTGTTGAAGGGAACACGCGTAGACGGCATCTACACTGCAGATCCAGAGAAGGATCCTACCGCAACAAAATACGAAACCGTTACCTTCAACGAAGTGTACGAAAAGGGATTGAACGTTATGGATATGACCGCATTCACTCTTTGCAACGAAAACAAATTGCCTATTATCATTTTCGATATGAACAAGGAAGGTA